>NZ_JALKAZ010000002.1:0-300000 GCF_023016005.1 Erythrobacter sp. F6033
CTCAGCGCCCTTCTCTTTGTTTACTTTCAGGCCCCGCTATCGCGGCGGCGGCTGAGCCGGAGGCGGCCTTTGCTGACTCGGTTCGAGAATGCCCGGAGGAGTGCCTCCGGTCGGGTCGGGCGGCAACGCGCCTCCAGTAGCCCGCTCAAGAAAGTCCTCGCTCACGGCAGTCGGGGGCTCCTCTGGTGCCGGCGCATCAGGCCGTTCGCCGTCAACATCAAATGGATTGTCTGAAGGGTCACGGCGTCCGGGCTCAACCAGATTGCCTTGCTCATCGATAAAGTAATAATCGTCGGGATCGCCGAACAGATATTCCTCATCGGGTTCCAAACGCCATTCGGGCAGATTGAGCTCAGTATCAAACTTCTCGACAGCGCGGTCTTTTACGGCGTAGCGCATATAGGCGGCGAAGGCGCGGGCAGGTGCGCGTCCACCTTGCAAGCCGGGAACAGCCTTCGCATCATCGCGGCCCATCCAGACGCCAGTCGTAATCCCTGATGAAAATCCGACAAACCAGCCGTCTTTGTTTGAACTGGTCGTTCCCGTTTTGCCGGCTACAGGCCTGCCAATCTGGGCCGCACGGCCCGTACCTGTTTGAACAGCGGCTTGCAGCAGATCAGTCATTCCTGCGACGACATAATCTGGCACCAGAGCCGTGTCTCGCGGCTTCTCTCGCTCATAGAGCAGCTCTCCGCTGGCTGTCGTCACTTTGAGAATACCGTATGGCTCAACCGATTTGCCCTTTGCAGAGATAGAGGCAAAAGCGCGGGTCATCTCGATCAAACGGACTTCGGATGAACCGAGAACCATTGAAGGATAGGTGGAAACAGGCGAGCTGACGCCAAAACGCCGCGCCATTGACGCAACCGTACCAAAGCCGACCTCATTACCCAGCTGTGCGGCGACGGTGTTGATCGAATAAGCAAAGGATGTGCGCAGGCTTGTCTCGCCAACATTGCGCCCATTCGAATTGCGCGGGCTCCATCCATCAATCGTGACAGGCGTATCAACCACGCGGTCGTCTGGTGTGTAGCCCGCTTCCAGTGCTGCCAGATAGACAAACAATTTCCACGAGGAACCGGGCTGCCGCATCGCATTGGTAGCGCGGTTGAAATTGGTTTCGACATAATCGGTGCCGCCCACCAGCGCGAGAATTGCGCCATCACGATCGACACTGACCAGCGCCCCCTGTGATCCGTCCGGCGTGTTGGATGCAATTGATGCGGTCGCAGCGCGCTGCATACCCACATCAAGTGTCGTCCAAACCTCGATTGGTGCGAATGTTTCGGGCAGCAGAATATCGAGCTGCGGGAGCGCCCAGTCGGTAAAATACCGCACCGAATTTTGCCCCGACTGCTGTTTCAGCTCAACAGTATCAACATCGACTGAAGCCTGCTCAGGAGTGATATAGCCCTGCTCTCGCATCAGCCGTAAAACCACTTTGGCGCGGTTCACCGCCGCTTGAACATCCGCAGTTGGGGAATACCGGCTTGGCGCTTTCACAAGACCGGCGATGATCGACGATTCGGCAACGCTCAATTCCCGCGCCGGGTGGCTAAAGAATTTGCGGCTCGCGCTGTCGATGCCATACGCACCGCCGCCGAAATAGACTTTGTTCAGATACAGCTCGAGGATTTGTTCCTTCGAGAATTTCCACTCTAACGCCATCGCCAGAACGGCTTCACGCGCCTTACGATCAAAGGTACGGTTCGAATTGAGGAACACGTTCCGCGCCAACTGCTGCGTGATTGTGGACGTGCCGCCAACCCGCGACCGCGAGCCCGTAATCCCTTCGACAACTGCGCCGGTCGTCCGGATCGGGTCGACACCGTAATGCGAGAAATATCGCTTATCCTCGACGGCGACCATCGCGTTTTTCATGTTGTCGGGGATGTCATCGTAATCGAGCCATTCGCCAAAGCTCGGGCCGATCTCGACGATCTCGCTACCATCGCGCGCACGAACCAAAATGGTCTGCGCATTTTGAGTGGATTTCAGCTGGTAGAAACTCGGGATAGACTGCGCGGCGAAGCCGACTGCAAAGGCGAGGAAAATTGCACCGAGCAAAGCCGCAGCTCCGCCCCAAAGCGTGAGCCGTTTTACCCACCGCCAAAATGCTGACCCGCCTCCAACAGCAGCAGCTTTCTTTGGCTTCTTGCGCTTTTGAGAACGCGAGCCAGACCGCGACGAAGCACGCTCCGCCGCCGCTCGGCGAGAACCGCGCTTGCCCTTGTTTGTCACACGGTCACCGCGTTTCGACATTATTGCTCATTCAGCCTGTTCATACTTCCTCGCTGCTCTTGCATAGGCAAGTTGTAACGCCGCGTGAACACTGGGGCCCAGGCTTATCCGTGCTTATCCGTCTTTCTCGAAATCGAGCGCGGCGGAATTGATGCAATACCGCATGCCACCTGCCTCTGGCGGACCGTCGGGAAAGACATGGCCAAGATGTCCGCCGCAATTGGAACAGAGCACTTCAGTGCGGATCATGCCGAACGATACATCGCGCTTTTCTTCGACGGTTTCACCCTGTGCAGGCTTCGTAAAAGCAGGCCAGCCGCATCCGCTATTGTACTTCGAATCGCTGGCGAACAGCACCGCCCCACACCCGGCGCAGGCATATTCGCCTTCTTCGTAGAACTTGTCATATTTGCCAGTGAATGCGCGCTCGGTGCCCGCTTCGCGCAGAACATGGTATTGTTCTGGCGAGAGCTTCTTGCGCCAATCATCGTCGCTTAGTGTTTTGGGATCGTCAGTCATTCATGTGTCTCCATCACACCATAAATGGTGCGGGCGACAACATGTTCCAACCCTCAACCATCGACCAATGCGTAATGCGCAGGCGGTTTGATCACGTCCATACGCTCGGTAAGAAGCGGCCGGAAGCTTGGGCGGCTCTTGAACACTGCGTACCAGCCGCGCGTTTGTTCGTGCCCCGTCCAATCGATTCCGCCAAGGTAATCCGCCACAGAAATCTGCGCAGCCGCGGCAAGGTCTGCCATGCTCATCGTTGATCCGGCAAGCCAAGGGCGATTGTCGATCAACCAATCCATGTAGTCGAGATGACCGTGAGCCATCTTCATCGCTTCTCGCAAGGCGCGGCTATCTGGTGGCTGGCGCAGTACAATCCGCTTCTTCATCCGCTCTGACAAAAGCGGCGCGGTTACATCGTTGTAGAAGTTCTCATCGAACAAGGCGGTCAAGCGGCGGATTTCGGCGCGGCCAGTCGCGGTGCCGTTGATCATCGGCGAGCGGTCCACAGTCTCTTCGAAATATTCGCCGATCGCCCGGCTATCCGCGATCACCACATCCTTTACCTCGTTCACCAGAACAGGTGTGCGGCCAGCCGGATTGAGGTTGTAGAACAAGTCAGATGCTGCCCACGGGTCTTCGCGCACCAATTCGTACGCAATGTTCTTCTCACCCATCAGCAAGCGGATTTTGCGACTAAAAGGACAGAGGGGGAATTGATAGAGTTGCCACATTACACCTTATCCAATGCCCGAATTTGGCAGAGAAATCCATCGCAATACGCTGCGGTGCACAACTATTCAGACGCCGGAGGAATCCAGCATGACAAGGCATGCTGGCATAACCTTCTGAACCTCTCCATTGTCGGCGAGACGCTGCGCTTCCTTGCCAACCAAGTCCGCGATTCCATCCCGGTCGAGGCCGGTTTCATCCATCATTTGAGCCATTGAGCGAACAAAGAACTCACGCCCTCGGGTGGTGACATCAGGCCATTTCAGGGCATCTTCGTGGCCGTTCGCTTGACCATACGAGATCAAGGCAAACGCTGCCGAACAGCGCAGAACGGCTTTGCTCTCTTGCGAGAGTTTAGTCGCGGCGGCCGCGTTATCAGGCGTCGTGGCCTGCGCAGATACGCTCAAAAGCGCTGCGCTAATCAAGGTTGTCATCATAACCCACTCACTAGCACGGGCGATGTGAACCGCACACTACAGGTTGCATTTCAGGATTGGTTCTTGCCGCAAAGATGCGCCTCGCTTACTCAAAGCGTCCATCCAAGAGAGGAGATTCCCCAAATGCTTAATCACATCATGATCGGCAGCAACGATATCGAGCGCTCCAAGGCGTTCTACACCAAGGTGCTTGGCGTGCTCGGCGCAGGCGAGCCGATGGCTCACGTCAACGACACCGGCCAAACCCGTTTGTTCTACATCCATAACGGCGACACGTTCTCGATCAGCGAGCCGATCAATGGCGAGCCCGCCAATTGCGCCAACGGTTTCACTATCGGCTTCAAGTGCGACTCGCTTGATCAGGTGAAGGAACTTCACGATGTCGCCGTCGCCAATGGCGGCACCACATGCGAAGACCCTCCCGGCCCGCGCGAAGGCAGCATGGGTGTGATGAACCTTTGCTACTTCACTGATCCAGACGGCCACAAAATCTGCGGCATCCACCGCCCGGGCTAAACGCCAATAACGGTTGATAGTCTCACGGGGTCTCGCTTATCGACTGGCGAGACCCCGTGAGAAACAAACGCTTACCCAACTGTTCAAAGGATCAAATTCATGAAAATCCGTGCTACATCGAAACCTGTGTCGCTCATTGTTGCTTTATCGCTTGGGCTTACCGCTTGTGGCGGGGATAGCGATGCAGAAAGCACGACCGGCGGCGATCGCTCTTCAAGTGATGACGCAGCGTCCGGCGCGGCCTTCACGCTGGAAGACAACGGATTGGACATTTGCTTTAAAGCGGCGGCGGAGAAACTTGGCGCGAACACCAAAGTGGCCAGCCTTTCGACGAATTTCGGGGTCGGCGAAAACCTTGAGCAATACACTGTGGTGTCAACGGAACCTGGCCAGTTGAAGAGTTGCTCGTTGGACTACCAAGACCCCGAAAACCCGAATAAGCTGCTGCGCACGGATATGGATGTCGCAACTGGAGAGTTTAAAGCGCCTCAGCCTGTTGAAATCAGCGTCATGGGAAATGCTGCTGATTTCAGTCTGGAGAATATCGTCGTGCCTCTATCCGACATCAAAACAGCCGGATTTGCCGGAACTGTTGATGGAGCCAAAGCGCAGCTGGATGAAACCTTCAGCAGCCATGCTTTATCGAGTGTCCGTTTATCGGGGCCAAACCCGGGCCGTGCAGAGCACAGCATTTCTGTTGATTTTGTGGGCCGGCTCAAATCCAACGACATCCTTGACCAAGGAAGCATTGCCTTCGCAGTCGATGGCAGCCAGCTGTACAATAATATCGGTAAGTAAGCCTGATCGCCTCCACGGGTCGTCGCCCTCAGCGGCTCAGCTGAAACACCGCAAATTCGGCGCGCCAGTTTGATGCTGGTGCGCCGATTTGTTTTTCGCCGGAGAAAAACCACTCGCGTTCGATCTTTGCGCCCTTCGCTTTGGCAAGTTCGCGGAAGTCGTCGATCGTCACGTGGTGGATGTTGGTCGTCTCATACCAGCTTACTGGCAAAGCCCGTGTAACCGGCATCCGGCCACCAAACATCAAAGCGGCGCGCGTGCGCCAATGGGCAAAATTCGGGAAGCTGACAAAAGCCTTCGTTCCGACCCGCAGCAGTTCATCAAGGATGAGATCGGGACGAACCGCCGTTTGCAAAGTCTGGCTGAGAATTGCGTAATCGAACGCCTTGTCGGGATAATTCACGAGATCGGTGTTCGCATCGCCCTGAACCACCGAAAGTCCGCGCGAAACGCAGCGTTCGACCAGCTGCGGGCTCAATTCCATTCCGCGCGCATCGACGCGGCTGGCACTTTCCAGTTCAGCCATCAAAGCGCCGTCACCGCAGCCGATATCCAGCACCCGTGAGCCGGGCGCAATATGAGCCGCAATCGCGGCGAGATCTGGACGCAAACTCATCCGATAAAGCCCTTAATCACGCGGTCCAATTGCTCGTGCGGGAGCAAGAAGCTGTCATGGCCATTGGGCGCGGACAATTCGACGAAGCTGACTTTTGCTCCCGCTGCATTAAGCGCATGAACGATGTGCTGGCTTTCTGATGTTGGATAAAGCCAGTCGGTATCGAAGCTGACCAGACAGAACCGTGCCGAAGTGCCCTCGAATGCATTGGCGAGTTTCCCGCCGTGCTCCTCCGCAAGATCGAAATAATCCATGGCGCGAGTGATATAGAGGTAGGAATTTGCATCGAAGCGCTGGGTGAAGCCGCTGCCCTGATAGCGCAGATAGCTTTCGACCTGAAAATCCGCGTCAAAACCAAAGCTCTTGCTGTCACGGTCTTGCAGGCGGCGACCGAATTTCTCCGTCAGCCCCTCTTCGGAAAGATAGGTAATATGCGCGGCCATGCGGGCCACCGCGAGGCCGTTATCCGGCGAGGCTTCGCCGGCGTAATAATCGCCATCTGACCAGGCGGGGTCGGCCATGATCGCTTGCCGACCCACTTCATGAAACGCGATATTCTGAGCCGAGTGCCGCGCAGTCGATGCAACTACGAGCACACGCGCAGCGCGGTCTGGCCAGTTGGCAGCAAGGCTTAAAGCCTGCATCCCGCCCATCGAACCTCCGACGACCGCGTGCAGTTCTTCGATACCCAGCCCATCGAGCAATGCCACCAATCCGCGCACCATGTCGCGGATGGTGATGACCGGGAAACGCATCGCATAGGGCGCGCCTTCGCTCGCCTCGCTCGCGGGGCCAGTCGACCCCATGCAGCTGCCGATCACATTGGCACAGATCACAAAGTAGCGATCCGTATCGATATGTTTGCCGGGCCCGACCATGCGCTCCCACCAGCCGGGTTTACCAGTGATCGGATGGTCACTGGCGACAAATTGATCGCCGGTCAGCGCGTGGCAAATCAGGATCGCATTCGACTTATCATGAGCCAGTTCACCATAGGTTTCATAAGCAATCTGGGCGTCAGTGAGCACCTGACCGCTATCAAGCGGTAGGTCATGCGGGATCGCATGAATTTTCGATGGCTCTCCGGCGTTCATAGGCGAAGCGGATTGGGCGAGCGCCGCCGCCCTGTCAATTGCTCTGTTATTGCCCTGTTATTAAACGCGCGAAGCGGTTATCGCCCACCCGCTATGACGACGCAGCCAGAACCCAAACCGTGGATCCTTGGCATTCACGCCTACACGCCGGGCAAATCCACCGCGAGCGATGGCCGCGCATTGGTCAAATTGTCCGCCAATGAAAACCCGCTAGGCTCTAGCCCGGCGGCAATGGCGGCGATTGCCGAAACACGCGCAGAGGCGGCGACCTATCCTGATCCCGGCGCACATGAATTGCGCGAGAAACTGGCCGAACTGCACGGCTTGGATGCAGACCGCATCGTGTGCGGAACAGGCTCGGACGAGCTGCTCAACCTCGCGGCTCAGGGGTTTGCTGGGCAAGGCGATGAAGTGCTGTTCAGCCGTCACTCCTTCGCGGTTTACGATATCGCTGCACGGCGCTGCGGCGCGACGCCAGTAGAGGCCGACGACCGCGATTTCATCGCCGACGTCGATGCCTTGCTCGCCGCAGTGACAGAAAAAACCCGGGTTGTGTTTCTCGCCAACCCCAACAATCCGACAGGCACATGGATCGCGCCATCCGAAGTCGAGCGGCTTCATGCTGCATTGCCATCGAATGTGTTGCTCGTGATCGACGAAGCCTATGCCGAGTATCTCGATCCAGATTTGCAGCATGTAGGTTTCGATCTTGCCGCAGCGCACGACAATGTCTTGGTGACACGGACATTTTCGAAAATCTACGGGCTTGCCGCAGAGCGGATCGGATGGGCGACCGGTGCGCCCGGCCTGATAGACGTGCTCAACCGCATCAGAGGCCCGTTCAACGTGACTGTAAGCGGTCAGAAAGCAGCACTGTCGGCGCTCAGCGACCAGAGTTTTGTTAACGAAAGCCGCGCGCACAATACGTCTGAGCGCGCGCGTTTCGCAGAGGCTATTGCGGCGCTCGGCAATCACGGCCTTTCGGTTGTGCCAAGCGAGGCCAATTTCTTGCTCGTGGAATTCGCAGGCGATGTCACTGCCGTGGCTGCGCTCGATGCAATCGCAAAGGCTGGTTATGCGGTGCGTCACTTGCCCGAACCGGGACTGAAACATTGCCTGCGCATCACCATCGGCAAAAGCGAAGATATGGACCGAGTCACCGCAGCCCTGCGCGAATTATGCGGAGAGGCAGCATGATCAGCAATGTTGCGATTATCGGCCTTGGATTACTGGGCGGCTCAATCGGCCTTGCCATCGATGAACTCGCGCCAGAGATCACTACTACCGGCTATGATCGCGATCCGGCAACGCGCGCCGCAGCAGCCAAGCGGAACCTTGTCGGTACGGTCTGCGAAACAGCCGGTGAAGCGGTCGCCAACGCAGATCTTGTGATCCTGTGCGTGCCCGTTGGCGCGATGGAGGATGCCGCGCGTGAAATGGCTGATGCTCTCCCCAAAAACGCAATCATCAGCGATGTCGGCTCTTCGAAGCAAAGCGTGGGTGAAGCTCTCGCCAAGGCTCTGCCAGATCACACCATCATCCCCGCGCACCCAGTTGCGGGCACCGAGCAAAGCGGGCCAGAAGCAGGCTTTGCCTCGCTGTTCACCAATCGCTGGTGCATTCTCACTCCGGCGGCTGACGCCAATAAAAATGCCGTCCAATCGCTCAGCGAATTCTGGACGAAGCTCGGCGCGAATGTCGAGATTATGGATGCCGAGCATCACGATCTCGTCCTGGCTGTGACCAGCCACATTCCGCACCTTATCGCCTTTACGATCGTGGGCACCGCCAGCGACCTTGAAGAAGTCACGCGAAGCGAGGTGATCAAATATTCCGCTGGTGGCTTCCGCGATTTCACACGCATTGCGGCCTCCGATCCAGTGATGTGGCGCGATGTGTTCTTGTCTAACAAATCAGCCGTGCTGGAAATGCTGGGCCGTTTCTCAGAAGACCTCACCGCCCTACAACGCGCGATCCGCTCAGGCGACGGCGATACGCTGCATGAACTCTTCAGCCGCACCCGCGCGATCCGGCGTCAGGTGATCGAAGAAGGGCAAGATGATGATCGGCCCGACTTTGGACGGGAAGATCATTAGTTCAGAGCGTTAAGCGCTGCGTGCGCGCGCGCTTCAACCTCGTCACGCGGCAATCCAGCCGGTATGGTTTCACCCACATGATACGTGATGGTGCCCGGCTGTTTGATGATCCGGTTGTAAAGCGGTCCGCTGTTCACCGCGACCGGCACGACTGGCAGTTTGAGCAATTTATAGATACCCGCAAAGCCCGATTGCAGCGGCGGTTTCTTGCCATGTTCAACGCGCGTCCCCTCAGGGAAGAGCACCAGCGGGCGCCTCTCCTCAATCCGCTTGCGAGCTGTAGCAATCATCGCACGCAGCGACTTGGCTCCGCCGTCGCGAGCAACCGGAATCAGGCCGTAAACCTTCGCCGAAAACCCCCAGCCCGGAATCGCGAACAATTCTTTCTTCGCAAAGACCGTCGGAAAGGCAAACAAGCGCGGCATATCAATCGCCTCGAAAAAGCTCTCATGCTTCACGAGGATCAGCACCGGTTCGTCCGGGATCACACCTTCCTGCACGATTTTAATTCCAAGCAGGTTGGTGACGCACCAATGATGCCACACGCCCCATGTTGCCACGACATACCGCAAACGGTTCCGGCCAAATGGAATGGCGAGCACCGACGCGACCACAAGAATGGCCGAAAACCCGTAAAAGGCGGGGTAGAACAAAAGGCTGCGTAGAATCGCCACGATGTGCGCCATTAGAGGCCGATTAGGCCGGACGTCCAGCTTGCTAGCAGCTTATGGTATTCAAGAAACAACGATCCGAAGCTCGGCTCTGATGGAACGGCATCACGGATAACCTTCACACCGTCAGGCAATTTGCGAGACAGCTCGCCCGCCGCACGCCGCATATGCCAATCTGTTGTGACCAGTCGAAGCGAAGACACCTCATTGTCTTCGACCCATTGGGCGATTTCCGAAGCGTTTCCGCGCGTGTCCACCGCTGCAAAGCCCAGAGTGATACAGCATTCGAGCATCTCTTCATCGACATCGAATTGCGCAACAAATTCCGCTGGTTTCACCTCACGGTCTACACCGCTGACCAACATCCTTTTCGCGAGGTCTGCATCCAATACCGCCAGACCCTGAGCAATGCGTCCCTCGCCGCCGGTCGGCACCACAACGGCATCGGTTGCTATGTCATCTGCCGGTTGCGGCAGCGCGACGACAAACCACAGGAAGCCGATAGCCCACAGCAGAAAAATTGCGGAGATAGAACGTTTGATCACAGGATAGAGACTTACAACATCGACCTGAGAGCAACCTTAATGGTCACGCGCGCGGTCAACAGCGCCAAGAGCACTCCAGCAATCGGGATTGCCGCGATGATAAGCCAGTCGCTCCATGCCAGACCACCTCCGCCAATCATTCCGCTATCCAGCGCTGCAAACTGCTGACCAAGCAGCCAGACTGCGGCGATGCCCAACGCTAGGCCCACCAGCGATCCAAAGGCTGCATCCCTAACAACCGAGCGTTGAAAAATCCGCGTGACCTGTGCGTCTGTTCCGCCAAGGAGGTGGATCACTTCCACCGTCTCACGATGGTTGGAAAACGCGCTGCGGGCCGCCAACCAAACGGCCGCTCCGGTGGCGAATGCCACCAGACCGATCAGAGCCAAGGCCAGATATTGCAGTGCGGCCAGCGCATCATAGACTGGCTTCAACCAGTCGGACTGCGCATCAACGCGGGTGCCTGGCACAGCTTCATCCAGCGCGGCCTGCAAACCTTGAACTTCGCTCGCCGATGCGTTGCGGGACAATTCGACATCTATCAAAGCAGGGACAGGCACATCGTCGCTGCCCGCTGCCGCGCCGAGCCATGGTTCAAGCAACGCGTTCAGTTCCTCTTCGGGAACGACGCGCACTGATGTGACCAAAGGTTGATCTGCCAACGTTGCTGCGGCGCGCGCCGCCAATGCATCGCGGCGCTCACCGTTGGCCTCGATAATCTGGACTGTGACCGCGCCAGAAAGATCCGCGCGCGCATTTTCTGCTAGGTTGCGCAGCGACAGCCCTCCCGCTGCCGCGATAACGACCAAAGCGATAAGGATGGCGATGACCCAAGGAATCGGTCCGCCAAATTTTGTCTGCGGCAGCAAACGAGCTGCCAATCCGCCGCGCATCTTCGGATAGTCCGGATGATCGGCAGGCTTGGCACTCTCAGTTGCCGTTTGTTGGGGAAGTGGCGGCGTCCCCATCACCCGCCCTTCTTGCTGTTTTCAGGCCGAGGAGGGAATTTCAGAGCGCCGGTCGGGTCTGAAAGCCTGCCCTTGTTGAGCCGCATGATCAGCGAATCCGGCACTTTCTTGAGCAAATGCACATCGTGGGTCGCCACCACAACAGTTGTGCCGACGCGGTTATTGAGCGCCTCAAACAGACGCAGCAATTTAAGCGCCATTTCAGGATCAACATTGCCCGTCGGCTCATCGGCGATCAGCATTTGGGGACGCGCAATAACCGCGCGAGCAATCGCCACGCGTTGCTGTTCACCGCCGGACATTGTCGCCGGGATCGCTTGCGCGCGGTGGGACAAGCCCACCCAATCAAGCATATCGGACACCGCTTTGATCACTTTGGTTTCGTTCGTTCCCGCCAGTCGAAGTGGCAGAGCGACATTGTCGAATGCAGAGAGGTGCTGAACCAGGCGAAAATTCTGGAACACCACACCAAGCCGTCGCCGAAAATCGGGCAATCGATCACGCGGAAGAGTGATCATGTCTTTGCCGAACATGCGGATCGCGCCGCGCGATGGTCTCTGCGAAAGGTAAAGCAGCTTCAACAGGCTTGTTTTGCCAGCGCCGCTTGCACCGGTGAGGAAGTAGAAACTGCCCGGATAGAGCGTGAAGCTCAGATCGCTCAAAACCTCTGGATCGGTGCCATAGCGCAGCCCGACATTGTCGAATTTCACTATTTCACTCGGGCGATCATTCATGCGGCGGGCTTATCAGCGGCTCTCGTCTCGGGAAAGCGCGCAATGAGCGATTTCACCGCAGAAACCGCCAAGGGGGCGCTCCAATGTGGAAAAAAGCACGCTATTTCATCGTTCGGGCCTGCTTACTCTTGTGCGCGTACCCGCCATCCTTAATGCAAATGACGCAATGATAATTTCCTGCCCCGCCTGTTCGACCCGGTATGTCGTGCCCGATACCGCAATCGGCGCCGAAGGTCGCACAGTCCGCTGTGCGAAGTGCAAGCATAGCTGGTTTCAGGATTCCGAACCGCTCGATCTAACGCGGCCCGTAGAAGAAAACGCAGTGAAGGCTGAGCCGGCGCAGGCTGAGAAGCCAATACCAGCCGCGCCGACGAATGACGCCGCTGATGCAGGACCATCGATCAGCCATTGGCGCACCGAAGATCGTGAGGACATTACGAGGCCATCGGCGCCGGCCGATGTCGAAACATCTTCTGTATCCGTGCCTGAGCCTGAGCCTGAAATTTCAGAACCACCGGTCCACAGTGCTTTTGACGACGATACAGATCCGCTCGCCGATCAAAGCATCCCGGATGAGGCCTTTGACGACAGCGAGTATGACGACGAGCCATCACAGTTCGACTATGTCCCGCCGTTTCGTGCACGCCGCAATCCGCTGAAAATGTGGACGATAGCCGCTGCGGCATTTGCTTTGATGGCAACCGGCACCGTTGTTGCTGTCAATTATTACGGCCTGCCCGACTGGTTCCCGCTCCAACGCCCGACATTCGGCATTGGTAAGCCCGACCTCACTCTCGACTTTCCAGCTGCCGAACAACGGACCGAAACCCTTGAAACCGGGGAAGAGATTTTTCGGGTTGGCGGGACGATTACAAATTCCGGCCGCGAATCGACCACAGTGCCAAGTTTGCTCGTTGTGTTCAGAGACGAGCGTAAGCGCAATGTTGGGACTTGGGTAATCGTCCCTTCGAAGCGCGAGCTTGCACCGGGTGAGAGCCTGAATGTGACCGAAGCAATCGCAGATATTCCGGCATCGGCGACCGAAGCAGAAATCGGCTGGTCGCCAGCCTAACCTTTAATAATCGCACGGGGCGCTCAAACCACTTGCGCCGCGTGATACCCCTTGCTAGTGGCGCGCTCCTACCAAGCGGGGCCATTCACATCGCCCCTGCTGACTGTGTGCGGTCGTGGCGGAACTGGTAGACGCGCAACGTTGAGGTCGTTGTGGGCTAACGCCCGTGGAAGTTCGAGTCTTCTCGACCGCACCAAACAGTCCAAAGTGGGCTTTGATATCGGTCTACAACCGTTTCAGCCCAGACCATTTCATATTGCCGCCTTAGAGCCCGCTATTATCGTGTCGCTCTTACCCACGCGAATTTTGAGATAGTCAGCATTCTCATCGGCACGTCCCGGAATATCCTTGCGGCCTAGATGTTGGACGGCCTTGGTTAAACCCAGTCAACGTTCCGGTCACCGATGTCGTTAAACATCCTCCGCCTCGCGTGGTCTCAAAATCCCAATCAGCTGAGCTGCGCAGTGAAATCACAGTCTTGATGAGTTATTCGCGATACCAGCGCGACTGGATGATCGAGAGGCAGCCGCGCGCAAGCATGCCCAACGGCTCTTTCGAGTAGCTAACACATACGAAGTTCAGTTTGAGATCGGACCCAGCATAAAAGGCGCGCAGATCACCGAGACAACTTCGATTTATCGTTGCGGGGAGGAAGGTTGAAGATCAATCGGCTGCTGTCACCGCGCGATACGCGAGCAAGCTCATAGGAATGGCGTCGAGATGCCCGTCCATGCACCGATATCGAATGGATGTCAGCTCGATCCACTGCCTCTAATGTCGCGACAAGCGGTTTGGACGACGATGTGACCGACTTTCCACCTCGCCGTTTCACTTCTGGATCAAGGATTTACAGTAGGTCGTCCGCAGATTTCGAGAAAAGCTGCCCGAATGAATTCGTCATGTGTTCTCGTGCCCGAGCTCGCATCATTTGCTGTGCGGCTTCACGCAAAGCATCGAGGTCGGAAATTCTTCCAAGCCAAGAAGAAGATTCAATGCCGGCAGGCCGGGAATGACCTTGATGGCCTGCGTCCAATACCGAAGAGCGAAACGTTTCGTCTGTATCACCAAGGTCTTGTACCAGTTCCGAAATCACATCGAACCATGTCAAGGGAAGCAAGTTAATGACCAGATGAAGGGAATCCCGTTCATTGGCCATCGCATGGTGGACATGACCGCGAGGAATGAACAACGCATCGCCGACCCGGGTTGTATGCTCACTGGCATCAATGAACTCAAAGCTTTCCGGTCGTGCCTCGGACTGTCTTGGATGAGCGTTGGCCGTCTGTGCGAAGCTGTCGACTTTCCACTTCTTGGTGCCGTGAAGTTGTACTGCCAGCACATCGCAAACATCGATATGGCTGGGCGTCGAGCGAGCACCCGCCGGGCTGTACATCGCGGCAATGGTTACGTTGAAGTAACCCGTTTGCGCCAGAGTTGCCGCCAGCTCGCGAAGGCGCTGGTCCATCAACTCAACTCGTTTGACGTAGATGCTGGTCTTCGACGCCTTCAGATGTATGAGCGTGTCCAGATTAAGCGACCCATTGGGTCTGATCGCTTTCGACCAAGTGTCGCTGCAGGGACCTTCCCGGCCATTCGCATAGAATCGAATTTCTTCTTCATTGCGCCACCGATGGTCGCGCAACAATTCAAAAAATGATTTCAGACAAAAATCATTGCCGGGCAGGAGCTTGTCCGACAGGAAAGCAGTCTTTCCCTCGATGTGGCTTCGCACGATTTTCTCAGCTGACTCTGCAGAGCAAAGGCCGTTAAATAATCGTGGCGAAAGCGCGATTTTATCGACGTCAAATATCCCGGAATTCTCAGCCTAGAAGCACCAGAGACTGAGCCTCCAACTGGGCTCAGGACATTTGGAGTATGCTAGGGAACTCTGATGGGTCCGGGAAGGGACCAGTCGCTGTACCCGCGATATCAAGGACATGCAGTTCAGGCTTCTCAAACGGCTTCTTGCTAACAGTTTGCTCTTCGGTGCTCGTTGCCATGGTATTCTCCCTTAATCCCGTCAAAGACCATCTGACCGGCGCGTTGTCAACATTCGGTAGGCTGGGTATCGAAATCTTCAGTTTTCTCGAAGCCATAAACACAATTGGCGTACATGCCACATGACATGGCGTGACCTCATAACAAGCGGATCCATCGGATTGACAGGATTGTCGATAAGCGTCTGTGTTGCGTCGAAATCTTCACGGACAAACAGGGTCTGAAGTTCTTGTGGCAGATCATCAAAATGGATTTTCGGGTAAGATTCAGATCGCAATTCTGCCCCGAGAAACGGGCCCATATCTTTCGTAGGCTGCCATGCAATGCTCGCAGGAATTGTATCGGCGACTGCGTTTCTGTGAAGAAGGCGCCCCATCTGGCCTTGCCGCTTCTCAATCGAGGGGGTGCCAAGAAACATCTGTATCAACCGGCGATCGTAAAGCGGGAAGCGATAATCCATCCCATACGTCGCTGCGAACAGGGCCGAAGATTCCAGTCTTCCAGTCCGGCCATATCGGAATCCAGGGGAAAGCGCAGCGATCTTGTTGAGCTTACCCTCCTCGACATCGGGGAGCATCCACGTCTCGATCCGCTTTTTCAGGCCGCTATCCTCGAAATATTCGGAAGAAACAAACGACGCCGCGAGCTTCGCAGAAAGCTGCGAGCGGAGGCCACTGTTTGGATCATGCGGCCCCTCAATCAATCTCCTCAGAAAGCGTGCAGACCGACGCATCGGGCTGCCCTCGATCTCGGCAAATACCGCGCGCCATTCGCGCCGGTGGTGCAATTCATCGATCAGGTGCTTGGCGTAGCTGGTGACAATCTCATCTCCGCCGAAACCGGAAAGAACACTGCGAACGCCAAGGCCTTGCGCGCTTGCAAAGAATCCTGCGCTCAAGAGCGGCTGGCCGTGCTCTGGAGGATGGCCGATAGCTTTGATCGCGCGGTCTACGCTCTCATCAATACGCAGGATTTCAGGCGTGATATCCCTTTGGTTGCAAAAGGGTCCCAATGCAGCGGACAGTTCATCAAGCAGGTCGATCTCGCGCTGGTGAACAACCATCGAATAAGTATACAAGCGATCCAGATCGTGCGGGAAAACCTTGACCAATCGGCCGAGTATTGATGCTGAATCCAGACCTCCCGAATTTTCGGCGCCAATGAGAAATTCGCTGCGGGTGCGGACATCCACTGCATTGTTGAAACCTTCACGATACCGCTCCACCCATGCTGCGTCGCGGGTCGTCGAGTGCGGAGCTTCCAGATCAAACTCGTGATAGCGCTGTGGTTCTTCGGGCTCGCCGTTTCTTATCGTGAGGTGATGACCGGGTAGAATCCGAAGAACGCCTTCATAGGCCGTCTCTTCTTCCGCAAGGCTGAATCCCGAAGCAAATAATGCGATCCAATCCAGATTGGGCTTGCGGGATGTGCCCTCAATGTTCTTGATCGCTGCAATTGATGTTGAAACGACGAAATGGCTGTTTGTGCTGGTGTAAAAGAGTGGCTTCACACCAATGGCGTCTCGGGCACAAAAGGATTCATTTGTGGCCGGATCGTGGATGATGAAGCTGAAATCCCCTTCCAACCGATCAACGCAGTCTGTCCCCCATTTGCGATACGCCGCGAGGATGATTTGCGGGTCAGACAAGCTGGTATGGTCCGACAGACGCAGTTGAGCACACAGTTCAGGTCGATTGTCCAACCGCACCCAACAGGCAATGATCCTTCCTGTTTCTCGGCAAATCTCCGGCGTGCGTTCTAGCAAAGATGTCGGCGTATTGTGATGAAGTGCCTGTGCAATCAGCGCTCTATCATCGTCCCACCCGCCCGCTGCATCAGGGGGGGTGTATGGGGCGAGCGCATCAATCAAAGCGTCGCTTCGGACAATTTCTCTAGGCGGCTTCCCGCCCTTTCGAGCCAGTATTGCGGCAAACATGCCGATCAGTCAGCTGGGCGCACCAGCCCCTTGTCCAGCAACATGGCCAAGTATTCAGAGATCAGGCTTTCAGGATCGCCTGCGCCTTCCATGTCGTACTCTGCTTTCAGAGCAGCGACCAATTCGCCCACACATAGAGGATCGGCGAGCTTTTCCCATATGAAAGGCCCGCTGCCAGTGAGCGCGAAATAGGACCCTTGCTGCACGTCCATCATGACCAATTCGCCGTCCATATCCGTCGCCACCACGTCGCTAGCTCGAACATATCGGACGTCTTCTGCAATTGTTATTGTGCTCATTCTGGCCCTTTCCGATGGCATCTAATCAATAGAGAGAGCGGCCAAATTGGGCAAGTGATGCGATTGTTGAAGATCGAGGATCATGTCGACCAGCGCATCAATCTCAAAACCATCGCGAGAACGCGAAACCCTTACTATCTCAGTCGCCTCACAGAGTTTCGATACTTGGGCCAAGCACTGCTTTTCGTTTTGCAGGGCGAGGTTGAAGATCGGACGATAAATGTTGTTACGAAGTGCGGTGAACTTCGAGAAACCGATGAGAGGAGTTGCAGTTGTCTGGTCAGACGGGGTTTGATCCAGAAGCACAATCAAACCGGGCTTCAATGGCGCCGGGCTTACGGGTTCAGGCAATGGAACATTCCACTTGGGACGATCGCCTGGTATTCTTTCGAGACCGCGTTCGTCCACCCCAAGCTGGGCGACGGCATCATCCCATAACTTAATCCGGGCCAAACCGGGGTAGATCATTCCATCCGATGCAATCGGGCAGACATCGTCGGACAGCACACCATATCCGCGTAGCATCATGGCCGCTGCTGTGGTCGACTTGCCCGCACCTGATTCCCCCATACAAATCAGCGCAGTCCCATCGGGCATTGCAAGTGCATTGGCATGGAGTACCAAAGCGCCTCGTTGCGCGAGCAATGCGCCCATTCCAGATCCGAGCAAGTAAGCGCGAAGCTCTGGCTGAGTGAGACAATCGCTCGCTTGGTAGCTGATCGTCCTTCCATCCAGGATCCGCATCGTCAGTTTGCCCGGGATGTGCATCCAGATTTCTCCGGGTTGCCCCCTAAGGTAATCGTCAATCTGAGGGAGTTCGGCAGATGCCGACCAGTCCAACTGCTCTTCTCTGATGTGAATGTCGGGCGAAGCTTCATCCGGTGTGGGCATCAGCTCTGGCAAGGAGATATCACTCGCGACGACGAGCCCGTGGATCACTCCTATCACTTTCGATGCGGTGGATGACAAAACGATCGAAACTCCCGGTTTCAGTTATACTTCGTTGGCCGGGCAATGGCGTACCGATAGTCCTTTGGTCCACTTACCTTTGCACCGTATCATCAAAAAGCAATGGTCGAACAGCAACGCTCCACGGTGTCTGTCGCGCTGTGCAAGGCCAAGACCAAATCAAGTTTCGCACATCGAGGGAGCAACACAGAAGGTGTAGGGGTCGAGGCTCATTCTTGGGTGCTGGGTTCGCCCGTCTGATTGATCCAGCAATTTACCGAAAAGCGTCCTGCCTCAAAATCCTGTGAAGGCACGGCTATCGGCAGCACTTCGTGGAAAAAAATGGAAGGGAAGAACAGCATAGTGTTGTTCTGGGGTTCGACCCGAACCGATTGCGTTTGATCCAGCGAATAGAGCTCGAGCTCACCGCCTTGAAAGCGCTTTGGCTGAGTGCAGTAATAGTAGACGGCGCTGATCACTCTGAAACGTCCTGCCTCGCCCCGCACGGTATCGATATGCCGAGAGAAAAACGCTCCGTCGCCATTGTGCACTGCTTCAATCTCGAAGCGATGGGCTGCGGGAAAAGGAACGCCGATCGCATCTGCTATCCGAGCTTCGCAAGCTCGGATGCGCCGCTTAAAAATTTCCTTAAACACTGGATCGATCTTGCGTTGTCCTGAGCGCCGCGTGCCTGTGTTGACGATGCCTCCCTCTATTCGACCATCACGGTTTTCCGTGATCTGGCTCGGCGCATAATCCGTTTCATGAGCGAGTGAATCTTCGAGTAGCGCCGCATGTTCGGATGGAGACAGAAAATCGGTTTCCACGTGGTGTCGGGGCAGCCGCGCGGTGACCGAAGTCGAAATGTTAGCTTGCTTCATAATAGCTATCGATTGGATCGGCGGCGCGTCCATCAAACGGACGCTCCGCAAATTCTCCGTCGGCAAGCACATAGTGGAAAAGCAATTGCATCTGCGAAGCTCCGACAAATGGTTGTCGCCAATGAGGGACCTCGTGACCTTGGTATAGCAATGCGGTTCCGAGCTTTAGGCTGAGAGCCTGCTGATTGGACTGCATATCCTCGATCCAGATCGGCCAGTCGACGTCTACCGGGTTTCGATCAATGGTAATACTTGCGCTGATTTCACACCCAACGCGGTCAACGTGACGCTTTAGCTCCGCGCCTTCTTCATAGATTCGCCAATATGCAAAGCTTTCAACCAGTTTGCGGCCGATGGCGTCTTCGAACACCGGCCGGCAATGCCGCAAAAGCATCTCTCCGATTGCGGGGGAGTATTCATCCCTAGCCTTGAATACGCAGCCTGAATTTCGTTCCCGCATTGGGGAATGCCTTGCTTGGTGAGAGAGCGACGCAACCGCGAGGTCAAGCTTCGATTGATCGAACAGATCCTCGATCACAACGTATCCGCGTTCCCAGAAGTGATTTTTCACTGTTCGGTCCAGTCCATAGTGTGGCGCGTGTCACAATTCTTAAAGATCATGCCGCATCTATCGAGGCATGTCCATTTGGACCTCTGGAAGAGGCCTGACCGCTGCAATAGGAGCCTTACGCAGCTCGGGCGGAGCAGAGATGCGTGGGGTGTCCAGCGCCCAATCCACTCTCGCGATGATCGCGCTGCGTGCTATGGCTCGCGGCGATATCCAGATTCGCGAGAGGAACCCGCCAAATGAAGACCCGCGCCGCCGTCGCCTTTGAAGCCAAAAAGCCGCTCGAGATTGTCGAGCTTGATCTGGAAGGGCCAAAGGCGGGCGAGGTGCTGGTTGAAATCATGGCCACAGGCATCTGCCATACCGATGCATACACTCTGGATGGTCTCGACAGCGAAGGGCTCTTCCCAAGTGTGCTCGGCCATGAGGGTGCCGGGATCGTGCGCGAGGTTGGCGCAGGCGTTACTTCGGTAGTGCCGGGCGATCATGTCATCCCGCTTTACACGCCTGAATGCCGCGAGTGTAAAATGTGCCTGAGCGGAAAGACCAATCTGTGCAGCGCGATCCGTGCGACGCAAGGTCAGGGGCTGATGCCGGATGGCACTTCGCGTTTCTCCTACAAAGGCGAGACGATCTACCACTATATGGGCTGCTCCACGTTCTCGAACTTTACAGTCCTGCCCGAAATCGCGGTTGCTAAAATCCGCACCGATGCTCCGTTCGAGACCAGCTGCTACGTCGGGTGCGGTGTGACTACAGGCGTCGGCGCGGTGGTCAACACAGCCAAGGTAGAGCCGGGAGACAATGTCGTGGTTTTCGGCCTTGGCGGGATCGGCCTCAACGTAATCCAAGGTGCGAAGATGGCAGGCGCAGAACGGATTGTGGGCGTCGATCTAAACCCAGCCAAGCGCGAATGGGGCGAAAAGTTCGGCATGACCGATTTCGTCAATCCCAAAGAGACTGCGAATGTGGTCGAACATCTGGTGGAGCTGCTGGATGGCGGAGCGGATTACTCGTTTGACTGCACAGGCAACACAGACGTTATGCGCGACGCGCTGGAATGCTGCCATAAAGGCTGGGGCACATCGATCATCATCGGCGTTGCCGAAGCGGGCAAAGAAATCGCGACGCGCCCGTTTCAGCTGGTGACTGGTCGCAACTGGCGAGGCACCGCTTTTGGCGGAGCGAAAGGCCGGACCGATGTGCCCAAGATCGTCGATTGGTATATGAACGGCAAAATCGAGATCGACCCGATGATCACGCACAAGCTGACGCTTGAAGAGATCAACAAGGGCTTCGACCTGATGCATTCGGGCGAAAGCATCCGCAGCGTGGTGGTCTTTTGATGGAGGCAAATGACACCCCCTCCAAGATCAGCCTGGACGAGAAATTCGCTCTGTTCTCCGACCAATGGGCTCCGCGCCTCGCTGCACGTTACAATGGCAACGAAGTGCGCCTCGCCAAGGTCGAAGGTGAGTTTCAGTGGCATCACCACGCTGAAACGGACGAGCTGTTCCTTGTGATCGACGGTGAGCTCGACATGGAGTTTCGAGACCGCACAGAGCATATGACGGCAGGTGATATGATCGTCGTACCGCGCGGAACCGAACATCGCCCTTGCGCGCGTTCGGGCGAAGCGAAGCTGCTGATTATGGATGCCGAAAACACGCCCAACACCGGCGATGAAGCCACCGCGTTCAAACCGGTCGAGGTGTAAATTGAACCTTGAAACCATCTCCACAACGCGCAGTCACGGAGGCACTCAGGGGGTTTATTCGCATGTCTCCAAAGAGACCGGCACGGATATGACATTCGCCGTGTTCGTTCCTAATCATGCTCCGGGCGAAAAACTGCCGGCCCTATGGTATCTCTCTGGCCTTACCTGCACCCACGCGAACGTCATGGAGAAAGGCGAATACCGCGCCGCTTGCGCGCAGCACGGGATCATCTTCGTTGCTCCGGACACCAGCCCGCGCGGCGACAAAGTGCCCGATGCAGATGACGAATATGATTTTGGGAAAGGCGCCGGGTTCTATGTCGACGCCATTGAGGAACCATGGTCGAACAATTACCGCATGCGCAGCTATATTGAGCGCGAATTGCCGGAAATCCTGGCTGCCGAATTTCCTGCTGACATGCAGCGGCAGGCGATCACTGGCCATTCGATGGGTGGCCATGGTGCACTCACCATCGGGCTGCGCGGCGGCGGGCGTTTCCGCTCAATCAGCGCGTTCAGCCCAATTGTCGCACCCAGTCAGGTTCCTTGGGGCGAAAAGGCACTCGGAAGATATCTAGGCGACGATCGCGAGGTGTGGCGCGAGTATGATGCAGTCGCTTTGATCGAAGATGGCGCGCGGCACAGCCACATCCTCGTCGATCAAGGTACAGCGGACAATTTTCTCGAAGAACAATTGCAAACGCATCGCCTCGCCGAAGCTTGCGAAGGTGCAGGAATGGCAGCGGAAATCCGCATGCAGGATGGCTATGACCACTCCTACTTCTTCATTTCCACCTTTATGGCCGAACATATCGCCTGGCATGCGCGGCATTTGAAATCGGAAGGGTGATCTGGTGGTGTAAGGCGAACGCTGACGCTGTTTCGCTGCACCCAAATGATCCTGTACTAAGCTCTCGTCCTAAGCCGGAGAGATAAGGCGCGAAATTTGTCCGCGCAGTTCGTCACGATAGGCAGCTTGGACCTTTGCGAGCTCATCGGCTCCATAGAAACGTTCAATAACCGCGCCAGACGCGACGAAATATTCTATCGATGAGATCAAAGTGTAGACTGCAGCCAGTTTCTTGGAAAACGGCATGTCCGCTTTGCCTTCGATCAGATCAAGCCTCGCAACGATGGCATCCAGGAAATTCTTGAGATGCCATTCTTCCGGCGGAGCATTGCGCCTTTGGTTGTCGAGCAATTCGCGCATCAGAACAGTCGTGTCCAGCGGGTTGGCAAGTGCGACCCTGTAAATGCCGAGGATCATATCCTCAAATTGCCGCGCGGCAGGCGCGCCGGGCGATGTGCTGGATTTTACAGCCGCGAGCAGCCGCTGCGAAATGCGCTTGAACACCTCTGCGTAGAGGTCCTCTTTGCGCTTGAAGTGATACAGAAGAGCTTGTTTGGAAAGATTCAAGCGCCCGGCGATCTGCGCAATGCTGGCTCCGTAAAAGCCTCGCGCTGCGAATTCTTCGGCGGCAACGACAAGCAATTGCTCGCGCGTCGCCTCTGGCACTTCACGGCTCATGACTTCACCGCGCAAAAGCGCCCTTCAAAGAAGCCAAGTGCAGGAACAGTGCCCTCTTGCCGCGACATAGCCAGAACCTCCCCCAAAATCATCGTATGATCGCCTGCAGGATAGCTGTTCCATCGGCGGCATTCAAATGCGGCGAGCGCCCCTTTTAAAACAGGCATGCCTGTCGCTGTCTTGTCGAAATCGGAAGCACTAAGAGCGCTGTCGCCCCGCGCCGCATAACGACGTGCGAGAGCCTGTTGCCCATCGGCAAGAATGCTGAACGTAAATCTCTCGGCGTTCAGGTACTCATCATACTGGCTCGCAGAATTTTGGAGGCTCCAGCAAAGCAGCAGAGGGTCTAGCGAAACCGAAACCAGCGAATTGATCGTCATTGCAGACAACCCGCCAATATCACTTCCGTCGCTGTCGCCATTTGCGCGGTCGAAAGCGATCACGCACACACCTGTGGCGAACAAGCTCATCAGCTTGCGAAACTCGGCCTGCTGGGCCGCGTCTGCCATGGGTGGATGTGACAAGAATAACTCCGGTAGGCGTATTGGGTGGAAAGCAAATGATCAGGACTGCGGGCGCGTTCCCCCAGACCGCCGCAATTGTCAATCAATGTCGAAGTTTATCGGGATCGAAGCCAGTGATTTCAACGCAGATTGCCGAATGCGAACGATTTAATCCAATTTATTCCGATTTTCGGGCACCGATGCACACTTTGCACGTTCTATGCTGCAACAGATACAGAATCTTGCATAGGATTGACGGGACATGATTGATCGGGTGGGCGCCGCGCTTAAGGACTTTCTCAAAAAGGAGAGCGCTGGGGGCATTGTTCTTATCATTGCCGCTGCTTTGGCATTGGTGATTGCCAACAGCCCTCTTGCGGCCGGTTACTTCGGCACGCTCGAAGGAAAGCTAAACTTCTCTTACGGAGCGTTTGAGATCAACAAGCCGCTGCTGCTGTGGATCAATGATGGTCTTATGGCGATCTTCTTTTTCCTCATCGGCCTCGAAGTGAAACGCGAAGTTCTCGAGGGACAATTGTCGAGCTGGAACAAAGCGTCGCTGCCTTTGATCGCAGCGGTCGGCGGGATGGCAATCCCGGCGCTTATCTTCCTCGCCTTCAACTGGAATTCGCCGGAGACTATCAATGGCTGGGCTATTCCTGCCGCAACCGACATTGCCTTTGCCCTTGGCATTCTGTCACTGCTCGGTCCGCGTGTCCCCGTTGCTCTAAAAGCGTTGTTGCTCGCGGTTGCAGTGATTGACGACATTGGCGCCATTACCATTATCGCGATTTTCTACTCCGGCGAATTGAAGCTCGATATGTTGCTGGGAGCAGGCATTACGTTTGCTGTGCTCGCTGCGGTTGGCCGAGCGAAATTCGGCTCTCGCATCCCTTACGTTCTACTCACCGTTCTGATGTGGGTCTTCGTGCTCAAATCGGGTGTCCACGCAACGCTCGCCGGTGTGGCCGCCGCATTCTGTGTACCGATGGTGTCGCGCCGCGGCGAACGCCTGCTGGAAAAGATGGAACACGGACTGCACAGCTGGGTCGCCTTTATCATCATTCCGATCTTCGGTTTTGCCAATGCGGGCGTTTCGCTTGTCGGCATTTCGCCTGCCGACTTGCTCGCTCCGCTGCCGCTTGGCATCGCGCTGGGTCTGCTTATCGGTAAGCAGATCGGTATCTTCGGTTTTGCTTGGGTCGGCGTGAAGATGGGCTTTGCCACGCTGCCTGAAAATGTCGGGTGGAGGCAGATCCATGCGCTGTCGTTGCTGGCGGCGATCGGCTTCACCATGAGCCTGTTCATCGGCAACCTCGCCTTCACCGATCCGGCGCTGGTCGATGCGGTCAAACTGGGCGTCCTGTCAGGTTCGCTAGTTGCCGCACTCGCAGGGTTCTTCATGCTCAAGGCCACCTTGCCCGAGCCGGCTTTGGGCGATACCGCGAAAGCATGACACCCACGCAAAAGACCCTAGAGGTCAATGATATCAGCCTCGCTTATTTCGAATGGAATGGCGGGGCTGATGCTCAAAAACCCCCGATGGTGTTCGCGCATGCGACTGGCTTCCACGCCCGTGTATGGGACACGATCATCGCGCACTTCCCGGATCGCCATATCTTCTCATTGGACATGCGCGGTCACGGGCGATCAACCGGCGGTCCAATAGAACATTGGCAGCAGCTTTCCGGTGATGTCTGCGCCTTTCTGGATGCGCGAGGGATCACTGGAGCGGTCGGTATTGGTCACTCAATGGGCGCACACACTCTGCTTCAATCCGCAGCAGACAGGCCGAATGCATTCAGCAATCTCGTGCTGTTCGATCCGGTGATCCTCGCGCCAGAATTCTACACCGATGGTACGCCTTGGTTTACTCCCGACAGCCCTCATCCAGCCAGCAGGCGCAAGCGCGATTTTGACAGCGTTGAGGCTATGATCGAACGGTTCGGATCGCGTGACCCGTATGACATTTTCGACCGCCGAGTGTTCGAGGATTACTGCCGCTTCGGTCTTCTTCCGAAAGCCGGTGGCGACGGCTTTGAGCTCGCGTGCCCGCCCGAAGTGGAAGCGAGTGTTTATGCTTCCAGCCGAAGCAATGCAGGCATCCACAAAACTGCTGCGGCACTGGACATTCCGGCCACCATCATTCGTGCCAAGCAGACCAAGACGATGGACTTCAAAGGCTCCCCGACATGGCCAGAACTCGCATCGACCATGCCGAAAGGGCGGGACATGCCGCGCCCCGACATGACCCATTTCCATCCCTTTGAAGACCCCGCAGACGCGGCGCGGATTATTGCCGATGCTATGCGGCCCTAGCCGGAGCCTGTTGAGCAGCGTCTAGAAGGTCGCGAAAATCATCGCGCGCCTGACGAATTTGAACAAGATCGGGTCGCACCAGATTGCTGCCAATCGTCGCCGCAAGACCGCCATAAAATTGCATCAATTGGCCGCGCATCGGATTGTCCGGCGAAACAGACCGCACGAGCCAAATTGCGATACTATGCGCCCGGCCAATGCTCTCTGTAGGAGGCGAATTAGCGGAACGCTCCAGCGCGAGCGACGCCTGACTCAGGGCGCTGACCGCCTCTTCAAGGCATATGCGGGTAAGTTCGCCGTTTGACGATGCCTCGATCCTCGCGTCCAGATCAACACGCCGGTAAGCGGCATCGGGTTTGGATGAAAGCATCTGCATTTTCGGTCACAATCCGCTTAGTTCGAGCTGTTCCAGATTTCGATCTGCTGCTGCAGGAAGCCCAAAGTAGATTGCGAAGCAGAGATTTGACGCTCGGCAGAAACAAGATTGCGGGTAAGTCTTTCGCGCAAGCCATCTTGCTGTTCGGCGATACGCTCTAACCGGCTGTCATTGCGTTCGATCTGGTCCTCATAGCGCGATACCGATCCACCGAGAGAACCCGGGTCGCCTGTTACTGTGTTGGCCCGCGCAAGATTGTCCATCGTTGCGAAAACACCGAAAGGTCCGTTCGTGAACATCGCCGCCGCACCTTCAGGGCTGGCAACAAGCGTTTCGTTCAGGCGATCAGTATCCAGCCGGAATGTGCCATCTCGGCTCAACGAAAGCCCCAGGTCCGAAAGCGTATTCGGCTCTCCTTCTGCCGCGCTTGGCATAACAATTTCGCTGGTCAGTCTTGCAAGGTCACGCTTGAGTTCGCGCGCACCTGGATCATTGCCCAAAGCGCCGCCTTGAGCAGCGGCGACCTCATTCAACTGGCCAGTCAAATCATTCAGCGCCGCGACGAAATCAGCCATCACAGTGGTGATTGCTGCACTGTCATTGGAGAATGCGATGTTAGCGGGCGCGCCCACATTGGTCCCGCTCAGCTCCAGTGTCATACCTTCTGGCAAACCGGTAACGGAGTTACTGGCGCTGCGCATTGCAACGGTATCAAGTTCGAAAATCGCGTCCTGCGATGTTTGCCGCAATTCGCCCGCATCCGTTGCAGGTGTCCACCCCAGATAGCTCAGATCACCGGGTGTTTGTGTTGGGGACGCTGCTGAACTCGTCGGCTCGAGCACAAAACCGTTATCGGCTCCATCGCGCCCTTTGATTACGAGCTGAGCACCGCCGGTTCCTTGAGCGACATAGGCATTCAAATCTCCGCCGCTTTCACCCGAAATTTTCGCGGCCAGAGTTTCAAGCGTGTCCGAGGCATCCACTGCGATGTTGAGCGCAGTCTGCGCAGTGTCTTCGGTAAAACTCGCTCCATCGACTGCGCCGAAGCGGATCGTCAAACTGCCTTCACCGACCAGATCGTCGGCGCTTGTGTAGCTCTGCGACACCAGTGTCTGACTTTGGGCAAGCTGACTGACCTCAAGGGTGTAGCTTCCTTTGGGGCTGGTTCCGGCAGCGGAGGCGACAGTAGCAACCGAAGCGTCGCTGATGCTGGCTTGAGGCGAAAGATCGCCATTGCGGACCCGGTCACCCAAAGCGGATGCAAGCTGTGTGAGCGAGTTGCGCAACAGGGAAGCCGCGGAAATGCGCGCTTCAAGAGCGCTATTGCGCGCGGCCAAGTTATCGCGTTGGAACGAATAGGTCGCATCGGAGATATCCTCGGCCAGTTGGATGAAATTCACCCCACTACCCGCTCCCAGCGATGAAATAATTGATGCGCCGACATTTTCCATATCGCTAAGAACGGCTGCCTGCCCGGATGCTTAAGCCGCAACACCGTAAAGCGGATGGATCAATCCTGCGGGCGTCCTTCAGCATCGAAACGCAGATCCTTCGGCACATCGATGGTGGGCAGTTCTGGCGTCTCCCCGCGTTTGAGCGAGAGAACGAAAGCCACCAGAGTGGCGACCGCGATGTAAAGCTCCTCACGAACCATCTGATTGGTACGGGTTGTGAAGTACACCGAGCGGGCAAGCGCGGGATAGCGTAAGACGGGAAGCCCATCTTCAGCGGCAATCTCGCGCATCGCCATCGCCGTTTCGCCCCTGCCCTTTGCCAATACCACAGGTGCGGGAGCAATGGCTGGATCATATGTCAGCGCGACAGAGAAATGCATCGGGTTCACAATAACAAATTGCGCGTCTTTCATCGCCGCTCCGACCCCGCCCCGCGCGAGATCACGCTGACGCTGGCGGCGGGCCATCTTTACCTCTGGTGAGCCTTCGGATTGCTTATTCTCGTCGCGCATATCTTTATGGCTCATCTTGAGCCGTTTGGAGCGCTGGAACCGCTGCAATGGGTAATCAACCATGCCGATAATGCAGAGCCCGACGACAAGATAACCGACCAGCGTCAGCCCGGCATCCCATGCGAAGGACAATTGTCCTTCCAAGGGGCCGCGCCCGAGCCCCACCACAATCGGGATGTTTGCAGACGCCCACCACCACGCAATAGTACCAAGCAGCACAAGTTTCAGAATGCCTTTGCCCAGTTCGATCAGGCCTTGCATGCCGAACATCCGTTTTAGTCCGGACAAGGGATTGATACGGGAACCTTTGAATTTCAGCTGCTGGGGAACGAAACGCCCTTCTCCCAGAAGCAATTGCGATCCCGCTGTCATCACGATCACCGCCAATCCGATTGCAAATATCGGCGGCAGAATAGTTTCTGCGGCAGAGCCAAACATAGCCTGCGGCGTGAAGCTTTGCAGATCGCCGTGATCAAACCGGAAGCTTGATTTCGCAACGCGCCTAACACTTTCAAACAACCATGGACCGACCATCACAAGCATCAGGGTGCCAATAGCCATCGCAGCGGCCGTGCTGACCTCTTTTGATCGCAGGACATCGCCTTTCTTGGCGGCATCGGATTTACGTTTCTCGGTCGGCTCAAAGGTTTTTTCGCCAGTGCTTTCTTCGCTCATCCCGCGCGCTCCGCGGCGGCGATCAAACCAGCGGACTGATCCAATGTCGCGTGCAGCAAAGCGATGAATTGTTCGACGACAATCGGCATGACCACAATCAGAGCCGTAAGTCCCGCCAGCACACCAGCGGGCAAGCCAAGTGCAAACAGATTAAGCGCCGGCGCAGACCTAGAGATCACTCCTGTGACAATCTGGACCAGCAGCAATACCAGCACCACAGGCAGCGCAATCGCTGCGGCGGTCGCAAAGCCATAACCCATAAACAGCACAACATCGCGGGCTTGCATGTCGCCCATGGCAAACGAGCCTGCAGGGACCATCCGATAGCTTTCGATGAGCAATTCAAACCACAGCAAATGTCCGCCAATTGCGTAGAAAAGCAGCGTCAGGATCAGACCGAAATACGTGCCGAGCGCGCCCGATTGCGCGCCGCTGTTTGGATCGATCGATGTCGCGATTGCGAGCCCCATAGTGCCCGCGATCTGTTCAGCGGCGATGAGCGGAATAGCAAAGGCAATTTGCAGTAAAAAACCCAAAGCAGTGCCGATGATCACCTCCTGCAGAACCGCCAGAATTGCCGCGAAGCTCATCATATCGGGAAGGTCGGGCAGCGGAATCCAGATCGAAATAAAAACGGCAAATGCTAGTGCCAACAGCGCGCGAAGCTGAAACGGGACAGACATCCCGCCAATCATCGGCGCCGCAATCAGCGCCGCGCCGCAGCGGATCGACAGAAACAAGATCTGCCACAATTGCCCTTCGATGGACCCGAAACCGAAATCGAGAACATTCACGCGGAGACCAAAGCGATCTGCGCAAAAATCTCACGCAGGAAATCGCCCAGCAGCGCCATCATTGTTCCGCCCAAAACCACGAAGACAAGCGCCACGATCCCAAGTTTCGGGACAAAGGTAAGGGTCTGCTCGTTCACAGATGTTGCCGCCTGAATGATCCCCACGATGAGGCCGATAACAAGCGCCGCGATCAAAACAGGGCCAGCGATCAAGGCTGTCACCCAAAGGGTCTGATCAGCGAGAGCCAGAAGCTGTGCGTCTTCCTGCATTGCCTGGCCGCCTTCACCCAAAGCTCATGGCGAGGCTACCCATCAGCAGCGCCCAACCATCGACTAGAACGAACAGCAACAGCTTGAACGGCAGCGACACAATGGTTGGCGAGAGCATCATCATGCCGAGGCTCATCAAGACGCTCGCCACCACCAAATCGATCACCAGAAACGGTAGGAACAGCATGAATCCAATCTGAAATGCAGTCTCCAACTCGCTGGTGACGAATGCGGGAAGCAGGATTGAAAACGGCACTTCAGAAGGGTCTGAAAAGGCCCCAACACCCGCAATGTCCGCAAACATCATCAGGTTCGCCTCACGCGTCTGCCGGATCATGAATTCGTGGAAAGCCTCACCCGCACTGGCAATCGCGGCATCCGCGCTCAATGAGCCAGCGGCATAGGGTTCAATCGCAAGACTGTTCACTGCGTCGAGCGTCGGCGCCATCACGAACAGAGAGAGAAACAGCGACAGTCCCACCAGCACCTGTGTCGGCGGCGATCCCTGCAGGCCAATCGCCTGACGTAGGATTGAAAGCACCACCAGAATACGCAGAAAGCTTGTCATCATCAGCACGAGAGCGGGCAGGATGGTGAGCAAGCTCATCACCACCAGCAATTGCAGCGATGTGCTTAGCGGACTGCCCTCACCGGCACCGTCACTGCCCAATGCGCGTTCCATCGCGCTTCCGATTCCAGAAGTATCGGACGCCGGGGCAGCAGCAAAGGCGGCCTCTGGCTGAATGGCGCAAACGAGCGCTGCGATCACGGCGATCGCCTGAACTGCGAAGCGGGTTTGCATTATTCCGCTCCGGCCAAACGGTTCGCGTCAGCCTCGCCAAGGCGTACAAGGCCTTGCCGCGAACAACCGATCAGTATTTCGCGATCATGAAACCGGACGACGGCCAGTTTAAGCCCCGGAGCGATCAGATTGGTCTGAATAAGCTGCACTGACTGATTGCCGCCCTGCGCCGTGTTCAGCCGGGTTTGAAGGTAGCGCGTCAGCCGCAGGCTTCCCCAGATCAACAGACCGAGCAGTGGCAGCAGCAGCGCGAGTCTCAAGACATATTCGACCATCATGATTGCACCGCTCCAACAGAAGCATCAGCCGGTAACGAAGCGGCATCTGGCGTTGTTGGACCGGGCACATCATCCCCGACTAGGCTGACTATCCGCAGAGCAAAGCGACCATCTTGTGCGATCACTTCGCCTTGCGCGATGACCCGGCCATTTGCGGTCACATCCAACAATTCATCCGTCAATCGGTTGAGCGAAACAACGCTGCCTTCGCTTAAGGAAAGCACTTCCTTGAGGGGAAGTTCAGCCCTGCCAAGCTCGACAGAAAGTCGGACAGTGACATTACCAAAACGATGGAGCGCAGATGGGATGGCGGTCATGATGACACCTCTTGAGATGGGAAACGGGTGACCCGGATCGCCATCCGGTCTTCGAGAGAACCCAAACTGCCGAGCGCCACAGTCTCGTCACCAAGCCGCAAGGGTACATCGCGCGCAATGGTGAGCGGAATGTGATCGCCGGGTGCAAGATCATCGAGGCGTGTGAATGAGAGCTCAAATTCGGCAAGAATGGCCTCCAGCCCTATCGGAATGCCGGAGAATGGTGATGCGAGAGCGGCCTGATCTGGCGTCAGTTTTGCCGCCTGGTTGGGTGCAGAATTGGATCCGGCGAGCAACACGCCCAGCGTGTCGTCGGGCACGGCAATGAACGCCTCCCAACTCGCATCATTTCTTGCGACAATCCGTAAAAGGAACAATTGGCAATCGCGGTCGGCGGCAAACGGCTTCAGCCTGCTAGCGCTCTCGCTCCGAACGATCACCTCGCCTTGGGGTTCATCGCCGTCATGCCCGCTTGCCTCACCAGCGCTAGCCCGCGCAATGGCCTTGGCAATTGCTGTCGCAATCTGATCGAGAAGCAAGGCGGCGGAGCGAGGCAATTGTTCCGGCTGTTCTTCGCCAAGAGCGCCTTCGCCGCCAAACGATCGGTCAGTCAGAGCGACAGCGGTTGGCCAATCCATCGAAAAGAGGACAGTCCGATTGTCAGAGCCGCAGCGCAGCAGGCTATTAGCCGCTACGGGACCGATGCGCGCAAAGACCTGCTCTCCCTTCATTGCCTTAGCATCTGCAAGCGTCACTGTTGGACGCCCACCAGCCAAAAGGCTTTCGAGGTCTCGCGACAAGGCACGGGGAAACTCGCGCTGCCATAGTGATAACGCCTCGGCGCGCTCTTCAGGTCGGGGGCCACGGCGCGCCAACTCGTCACAATGACGGGCCAGCGGGCGGGCATCCGCAAAGGCTTTCTCGCTTGATAACTCCATGCTCATTGGACCAGAAACCCTTTGAAATGAACGGCTTCGATCCCGCCGAAACCCTCATTCTCTTCGAGCACATCATTGATGGCGGCGGTCAGGCGGTCAGCCAATTTTTGCTTACCCTCAACCGAGTAGACATCTGCCTCCGGCGTTGCGGCGAGTTGCGCGAGAATTGCCGAACGGATGGCGAGTTCGTGGTTTTGAACCCATTGCAACACACGACCATCACGGCGGGTCGAAACAGCCAGCTCGACTTGAATCAGTCCTGGTGAATCGGCGAGATTTGAAGTGAAGCCATCGTCAAATCCGTAATAGACCGTGCGGAATTCGCTGCCGCCATCGCCATAGACGGTTTCCCCGCCATCTTTGCCTTTGCTGCTTTCAGGCAAAGCATAGGGATCGCTTTCACCCTTTCGCACCATTTGCGGAACGTCGGGACCGGTTTCCGCATCGCCCCCGATAAACCCGGCGGCGAATGCTCCGTACGCACCGCCTGCACCGACCCCGAGCATGACCAATGCGATAAGGACGATTTTCATCATCCCACCCTTGGCCTTTTCGGGCTCTTCGGCCTTTTCTTTCTTATCTTTCGCCATTGAATCTCAGCTCCTTGGAGCGAACTCAGTCGATCAAGCGAACAGACCTTTGCTGGTCAGATTGTGCTCACTTGATCGGGGATCGCTTTCTTCAGATGCTTGATGGTCCAAAGATGGTTTAGACGAAGCTTGGGTTGACCCTGTGGAAGACCCGTAGTGCGGATGACCACTTTGGCCCGCTGCGCTTCCCGAATGCCCGCCAAAGCTGCTGTTCGTGCCGCCATTTGGCTGCCCTGTAGAACCGCCCTCATGCCCTCGAGAGCTTGCACTCGATCCCATGTCAGCGCCCAAAGTAAGGGCACGGTCTGGCAATGCTGCCTGCAATGATGGAAGAAAACCGGGATCGCGGCTGCTCAAGGTTGCGCGCAAGTCCCCTGCCATCTGCTCCAAACGCATATTCACCACACCGAATTCAGAGTGTTTCAGTGCCACTTCTGGTCGGAGGTTGCGCCCGCTCTCTCGCGCTTCAGTCAACTGCGTGACCGCATTTTCCAGGTCGACGCTAGGCCGGATTTCGGGCGGTGGCACAGGCGATGCAGGATTTGTTGCTATGTTTGAGGCTGGCGAAGGGACGCCCATCGTATGGGTCGCGGCAGGCGATGTTACGCTTACCGCGCTTGTCACGTGGCTCGTCGATTGCACCACCGGCTCGGTTTTCGGTACAGGGCCTTCTTGCTTAGGTGAATCGGACTTTCTCGGTTTGGGCGGCAAAGGGATGACGATGGTTGAGTCGTCGTGCTTTGTCTCAATCGATTTCACTTGATCTGGAGGAGCTGCCTTGTCGGCTACATCGCGCCTAACAACGGCATTTTGACTGACAGAGACCAGCGGGCGGATCTCGAATTGATTGCCAATCGAGGGAGCAGCGCTGGGCAGAACCGCGGCCTCTTGTACCGGGACTTGGGCACCGACATCGTCTGTCTCCACCTCAGTAAAAGCATCCTCAGATGTCACCGCAGCGACCTTTAAAGGGGGCGCACGCAAGGCGACCGGATCAGCTGTTTCGCCTGCCTTTTCAGCTGCAGGAACGGTTGCCGAACCAGTCGCGGCGAAATGCCGACCCTTTTCCCTGTCGCCTTTCGGTTGATCCAGCAAAGGCTTGGCCATCGTCTCCGCTGAGTTCACGTCCTGTGGCAATGGTTCAGAATGTGGCTGGCGCAAAACTTCGCGCAGGTCTGTAGATGAAGGTACAACAGGTACATTGATCGCCTGATCGATCACTGCCGCGCTTTTTAAACTCTGCCTAGAAGGCTCGAGTTGCGGCATAGGCAAAGTGGCTAGCAGTGCTTCGTGAGAAACAGCAGATCGTGAAGCAAGCGGCAATTCCTCGCCAACTAGCGGCATTGGTTTGCCGGTCGGAGGTTGGGGTTTTGCCGCGCTGACACTTTGGCCAACTGGCTGACTGGAAAGATCAGTTGGGCTAAATGGAAAGCTTTCAGCCAGAGGTTGGCCGCTTTGTCCGAACTTGGCTTCGAGAACACTCGAAAATCGCATTTCTAACGGTATTTCAACGCTTTCTGTCACTGCCGCATCAAGATCGACAGCGATCATACCTTGGCCCGGTCCAGCGTTCAGACCTGAAATCAAAGAATGTGCGTGCAGCATGTTCGGGTTCATCGGGAATTCCTCAGTTCGTCTTTCGCGCTAATCTGCAACTTGCGTGCCACGTCCTTCTGGTGAGCAGTTTCGCGCTGCTCTTTTTCCGATTCCAAATCCAGTTGCGCTTGGACTGCGCGCTCGCTTAAGCGGCGCATCCTGTTGTCGGCAGCGGCCAAAGCCTCCTGACCACGTTCGATCTGACCTAGTGCGTGATGGCGGGATTGTTCAGCGCGGCCAGCCAGCGCCGCAAGAGAACCTGAAAACTGGCCAAGCCTGCTCACACTTTCACCGTCATTTTTTCCGGCGCGGGATTGATAGAAGACCGCAAGCTCTCGGCTTTTGGTGGCGAGGGCTGCGCTCTTGGTTTCTTCGGTTACGGCTTCCGCAAGTGACCGTATCGCCTCGCGCCGAGCTATCTTTGCTAGCATCTGTTGACGACGAAGCAGGGTCAGCTTTCGTTGCTCACGCATGAGCGGAAACCTGCTCAGAAATTTCACCAAGCTGCACCAAGCTATCCGGTAGGTTCACCGCCTCGCCGCGCGCCTGCGTCAGAAACGCGTCAATTGTTGGCGTGTGCTCAAGCGCGACGTCCAAAACGCGGTCGGAGCCTGCGCGATAAGCACCCATCAGCACCAGATCGCGGTTCTCCTCGCGGGTGGAAATTAATGAGCGCACTTGCTGCGCCGCTTTGACGATAGATGGGTCGACCAAATCATCCATCACGCGGCTAAGCGATGCGGGGACATCGATAGCAGGATAATGGCCACGCTGAGCGAGCTCCCGGGAGAGCAAAATGTGCCCGTCCAAAATCGCTCGCGCTGTATCAACTACAGGGTCACGGGCATCATCACCATCGGCCAGAACGGTATAAAGACCCGTGACCGATCCGCCGGTGCTCGCAGAATTCCCTGCCCTTTCGACCAGCTTGGTAATGGCTGCCAAAGCAGACGGAGGATACCCGCGGGCAGCACCGGGCTCTCCGAGCAACAGCGCCAATTCGCGCGCGGCATGTGCCACGCGTGTAAGACTATCCAGAATGAGCATTGTCTTCTTGCCTCGGGCGCGAAAGTATTCGGCAATGGCGCTGGCATATTGCGCCGCGCGCAGCCGCAGATTTGGCGCATGGTCAGCCGGGACTGCGACCACAACCATCCGCCCGCGCCTGGCGCCCTGCATATGGCGGTTGACGAAATCAGAGACTTCGCGCGCGCGCTCACCAATAAGAGCGACGACGATAATGTCGGCCTCTGCATGACCAGCCATAGTATCGATAAGCACCGATTTGCCGACACCGGACCCTGCGATCACGCCAAGCCGCTGTCCCACACCCATCGTCGCCAGGGCATTGATCGCGCGCACGCCGCAATCGAATGGCACCCGAACGGGCGCGCGTTCCAATGCGCTCTCACGGTGTCCAGCGAGTGGCCAGCTCTGATCAAGTGCCAGCGCAGGGCCACCATCAATCGGCTTGCCCAAACCGTCGACCGCGCGGCCCAACAGGGCCTCGCCAAGCCGCACGGCCCCGGGATTGCCCATCGCTCTGACGGGGGCATTCGGACGGAGTAAAACCGTATCGCCCAAAAGCATCATCAATGAATGCCCGCTGCGAAACCCGATCACTTCGGCAAGAGAGGCTTCGCCATCGTCATTTTCTATCGCTCCCAGCGAACCAATCGGCAGCGGCAATCCGGCGACTTCGACAAGACCCCCGTCGCAGGCGACGACCTTACCCGTAAGCACCGGAGCATTAGAAACATTGAGACTGCGCATTCGAGCGAGTTCGAGCTGCATTTCATCGATCATCCCTGCAGCGCCTCCGCGATTGCGCGGCGCCATTGATCCGGTCCGTCGTGCACCTCGCCGTCGCCGCTTACCAGTCGAAGCGACCCGCGCGGTATGTTTGCATCCGGCATGATCGCCCAGCCCTGCGGTGCGGATTTGCCGAGCATTTCGATATCAAGGGGGTTGAGATGCAGCGAGCAATGCTCTGCCGCCATTCCCAGCGCCTTTGCGGCCCCCTTCACTCGCTCCATCAAGCCATCTGCATTGAGCACACTGGCATCCAGAACCTGCCCGCACAGTGACAAGACCGTCTCGGATAGGGCTTGCGCAAATGCGTCCATCGCCGCTTGATCAAGCGAACGAAACGCCAGCCGTAGATCGCGCTGCTGACCGGCAGTAACGTCAAACTCCGCTTGTGCGGCGGCCCGGCCTGCGGCTTCGCCATCAAGAAAAGTCTGCTGCAAGGCGTCCGCCTCATCAACGGATTGGCGCAAGTCTTCTCCAGCACTAGAATTGGGCTTTGTCTGAGATAGGCCCAGGCCGAATATTGCCCCTTCCTGGAAACCACCGCGACTGCCCATCGCCGCGATCCAATCCGGTGCGCCATTCGCATCCTGCACCGGCGTATCGGTCAACAGGCTGATCCAATCAGACGAACTCGCCATCATCGGCTCCAATCGAGATTTCACCTTGGTCTGCGAGATTGCGCGCGGTTTCGATAATCTTGCGCTGCGCAGCTTCCACATCGCTCTTCGCAAGGCGCCCGCGCAATTCGATATCGTCGCGAATTCCATCTGCCGCTCTGCTCGACATGGCTGCAAAGAATGGATCGCGCTCGCTGTCTTTAAGACCCTTCAGGGCATCGACAAGCGCTTCATTGTCAACATCACGTAGTAAGCGGCCCATCTCCTGCGGGCCAAGATCAAGCAGCATTTCGAAAGTGAACATCTGCTCTTCGATTGCTTCGGCGAGCGAAGGATCAATTTGCGCAATGGCTGGCAAGACAGTGTTGCGAACTTCGCCCGCGGCCAGATTGATAAGGTCCGCTGCTTCGCGAGGTCCGCCAAGCATCAACGAACTGGCACCGAAGCTTGCCCCGATCCGCTGCGACAGCAAATTATCGATCATGTCGACCGCTTGCGGCGAGATTGGTCCGATGCGGGCGATCCGTCCGACAACTTCGGATTGTGCTTGTTCAGGCAGACAGGAAAGAACTTCCGCCGCCGATTCTGCCTCCAACATCAAAAGGAGTGCAGCGATTACTTGAGGGTGCTCGCCTTCGACCAGTTTCAATATGACTTTTGGCGCGAGCCAGCGGGCCATTTCGATACTGCGAGGACGGCTTTCGGGCTCAATCCGCTGCATCATACTTTCCGCCTTGGTTTCACCCAAAGCCTGAGTCAGCAAAGCGCGGACTTGCCCTGATCGATTACGAGCCGGAAGCACTTCGCGGTCGGCCTCGGTCACGAAATCGCTAATCGCCTCGGCAATGCCGTTCTGATTGATTTCTCCCAACTCGCACATCGCTCCGCCCAACCTTTCCAGTTCGCCCGGGCCAAGTCGCGACAGCAATTTCGCGGCTTCGTCTTCGCCAAGCAGAGTGAGGAATACGGCCGCTCGCTCAATTCGGCTCATCGCTGGAAGATCATTGGATGTGATCGATCCGCCTGCGTCTATCTGTTCGGCTGCACTCATGATACGGGTGCCTCATCTTTGGGTGGCTGAAGCATCCGCTGAAGCGCTTCGACAGCACGATCAGGCTGCGAAGAGGCCAGCTGACGAGCCAGATCCACTTGGCGGGGCAAGTCGACTTGAGACGCAGCAATTTGCACTGCGCCGCTCTCGATCACAGGATCGTCGTCTTCAATCTCCTCAGCTTCATCGTCATTGCGCAGGCGCTTCATCAGAGGGCGCACAACCATCAACAAAACAAGCAGCACGGCGAGCAACGCGGTGCCGTAACGCAGAGCCATCGCAAACCAGGGCTGCTCATAGAAAGCGACCGGGGTGACTTCTGCGGTTTCGAATGTGCTGGTCACGACTTCGACCTGATCGCCGCGCGCTTCGTCGGCGCCGACCGCTGCACTCACCAGTGATTGCAGCTGCTCGGCGGTAAGCGGTGCCGCGGCTTTGAGCGCCTCGTCACTGACAGCAACCGCGACAGAAAGTTTCACAAGGCCGCCTGGACGTGTGCTTGTCACTGCGACTTCGCGGCCCAGTTCATAGTCGCGGCGCGTAGCAGTCTCACGATCGCCGGACGTCTGCCCAGCGCCCTCTGTGACTGCCGCTTCCGTCGCTTGAGGTGCTTCGTCGACAAGAGCTGCGTCAGGCGGCGGGGTATTTGCCGTTACACCCGGAACGCCGCCTGATCGGGCGCCCGATGAACGCATCGAACTGCGCTCGCTTTCGCTGCGAACCACGCCGTCTTGATCATAGCTTTCCCGCGCGGCGGTAACTTCGCTTTGATCGAGCTCAACCTGCACCTGACTCGAAAAATTGCCGTCGCCAAGCAGCGGCATCAAAAGGCTGGTCACTTGCTGGCGCAGTTTGCTTTCAAACTCGCGCTGCAAAACCAATCCATCCATCGACGGATCACGCGCGGAAGACAGCAACCGTCCGTTCTGATCGACCACTCGGACCGATTCAGGCGTCATACCGGGGACCGATCCCGACACCAGATTGACGATCGCTTCGACTTGATCCTGACCCAGTGAACGGCCCCCAACAAGTCTTACCATGACCGACGCGGTTGGTGCATTTGTGTCCCGCACAAAGACCGAGCGTTCGGGCGTGGCGAGATGGACACGCACTGCTTCGATCCCGTCAATTTCGCGGATGGTCAGCATCAATTCGCGCTCTCGCGCGAGCCGCAAACGTTCGCCTTCTAACGTTCGGCTTGAACCGAGAGGGATAGCGTCAAGCATTTCGCTCGCGCCCTCCGGCGCGGCCAATCCTGCGTCGCTGGCAACCGCCATGCGTGCTCTGTAAAGCTCGTCTTCACCGACCGTGACGACACCTGTGCCGCTATCGATGGTGTAGCCGATTCCGCTTTGCTCCAGCGTTTCGACGACTTTGGCGCGCTCGCCATCGCTCAAATTGGAATAGAGGATACGCTGCGGGCCTTGAGAAATGCCGAAATACAGCGCTGCAATTATCGCTATCGCGCCAAGTCCAGCCAAAGCGGGCAATGCCCGGCGAATGGCCGGCTGACTGATGAAGGCGGAAATTTGACTCCGCCAATCTCCTGATTGGGAGCGAAAGCCGATCGTAGGATCGACGACCGGTATGGCCTCACCACCAGCGGGGACGGGCATGGTTGCATCAGCCATCTATCAGCTCCCCATCCGCATAATGTCTTGGTAGGCAGAAAGCAGTTTGTTGCGGACTTGCAGGGTCGCTTCGAACGCGACGCCAGCTTCCTGACGCGCCAGCATGACCTGTGCGATATCCGTCACTTCGCCGCGTTCATACGCAGCCTGCATATCGCCAGATCGCTTTTGTACGGCGCTGACCTGTTGCAAGGCCGTGCCCAATGTGGCGGCGAAATCGGCACCTGCTGGCGCAGCCGGAGCACCTGCCGTAGCATCTGTCGCAGCACGCACATCTCGAAGCGCCTCGCTACGGGCGAGAACTTCCTGACGCAATGCCAATACGTCTTGAACGCCGGAGGTTGGTCGAACGCCGTTCATGCCTCACCTCCCGCAGCAAGCAAGCCAGATTCCCGCATCGAAGCGAGGCGATAGCGGAGCGTCCTCTCGGATATGCCCAAGCTGCGCGCGGTTTTTGCGCGGTGGCCGCCATGACTTTCAAGGGCAGTCAGGATGGCCTGCACTTCTGATTGAAATGCCACATCGGACAGTTTCCCGCCTGCTCGCGCAAACGTTAGTGACGCAGCGCGGTCTGCACCGGCCTCATGGACAGGTCTAACCGGTTGATCGAAGACAATGTGCTCCGAACCGATTTGATGGGAATCACCCGCCAACAAGATCGCGCGGCGAATGACATTTTCCAGCTCGCGAACATTGCCAGGCCATATATGCGTCTGCAGCAAAGCCAGCGCCTGACCCGAAATCCAATGGGGCAACTCGTCACGGCAGGCATGACGCAGCAACATTCCGAAAGCGAGCGGTGCGATATCGCCGGGCCTGTCTCGCAAAGCGGCCAGCTCGAGAGGGAACACGTTGAGGCGATAGAGCAGGTCTTCGCGGAAACGCCCTGCTTCCACTTCGGCGCTGAGTGTCCGATTGGTGCAGGCGACCACCCGAACATCAACGCGCACCGGCTTTGTCGCACCCAGTGGTAAGACTTCGCCCTCTTGCAAAGCTCGTAGCAGTTTGGATTGCAGCGCGAGCGGCAGCTCACCCAATTCGTCCAGCAGCAAAGTGCCGCCATCTGCAGCTTTGAATAAACCATCTCGGGCCTCGCCAGCCCCGGTAAAGGCTCCTTTGCGATGACCGAACAACAAACCCTCAAGCATAGCTTCGGGCATTGCGGCACAGTTGACTGCCACAAATGGCCCTTTGCTGCGGGCCGAGAGGCGGTGAACAAATTGGGCAAGCACTTCTTTACCCGTGCCAGTCGGCCCTTCGAGCAGAACCGGTATCTCGCTGCCAGCAATTCGCTGCGCCAAAGTAAGTAAGGCGAGGCTATGATCATCAGCCGCAATCGGCCAACCGCCTTGCGCTGCTACCGCGAGAAACGCCGCGCGCGCTGCATCCATTGAACTCTCAGAATAAGCCAGTGCGATCCGGTGATCCGCCTGCCGGCCAAGCGAAGGAAGCTCCGCCTTGGTCAGATCAATCTCAATCCTGTCAGGCCGGCGGCCTCCCGATGGGCAAGGGAACCTCCCGCTTTCACCCAAAGCAATCCGATCCCTTTGCCAATCCTTTGCAAGAAGCGGCAAAGTCGTGCCGAGAAGCGCGCGATGGCGACTTTCAAAATCGCCCTCACAAACATTGTCGGCATCGTCTTCAAAAGAGGGCGCCTGATGGGCGTCGTACGGTGAATTCAGCATAGCAGAACCAATGGGCCTTGTTACTTTCACGACTGTTTTCGTGTGTCGGAAAGGATTTGCCGCCTTGCCGGCCAAAATAGAGGTAATTTAAGCCCCCGTAGGACCCCTTAGTCGCGGATATTCCGGTGTTGAGCATGCTCGAAACACCGCTTTGCCTAGGCACAAATGGAAAAACGATCTCATGTCCTTAAACATCCAAACAGATGGCCGCTCTTAGGTTCACCAGCGGCGAGCCCCTCTCGCTGCGGAAGACCATCGGGAGTTTGACCAATGTCCGTAATTAACACCAACACCTCTGCTCTGCGTGCTGCCAACTCAGGCATGCAGGCCAACCGTATGCTTGATACTGCGATGGAGCGTCTATCGACGGGTCGCCGGATCAACAGCGCCGCTGATGACGCGGCCGGCCTTTCCATTGCAACCGGTTTCACATCTGAAATTCGCGGCCTCAACCAAGGCATCCGAAACGCGAATGACGGGATCGCCCTGGCACAGACCGCTGAAGGTGCGCTGGACGAAGTCTCCAACATGCTTCAGCGCGTTCGCGAATTGGCGATCCAGTCCAGTAACGGAACGCTTGATTCAGAAGATCGCGGCTTCCTCGACACCGAAGTCACCGAGCTTGCAGGCCAGATCAACGACATTCTGAGCAACACCGACTTCAACGGCGTGTCCTTGTTCAGCACCACGAGCGGCACCGACGTGACAGTCGACATCGCAATCGATGCCGGTCGCACAGTCACCCTGACCAGCACCGGAATTGATGGCACTGCAATCACAGCTGCGGCCCTTGATGTCAGCACGTCGACCAATGCGGCGACGGCAATCACAAATGTCGATTCTGCATTGAGCAGCGTCAACACCGCGCGTTCATCGCTGGGTGCCGGACAAAACCGGCTTGAATCGGCAATCAACAACCTCACGACCACATCGGCCAATCTCACCGATGCGCGGTCGCGGATCGAGGATACCGATTACTCTGCCGAAACCACGGCCCTGGCGAAGGCTCAGATCCTGAGCCAGGCATCAACCGCGATGCTCGCCCAAGCGAACCAGTCACAGCAGAACGTGCTGTCACTCCTGCGATAAAACGCACTCTCCGCCGCTCCCGATGGGGGCAAAAGGAAAAGCCCGGAGCCTTTACGGTTCCGGGCTTTTTTTGGTTGGCAAGCAATGGGATTAAAGAGCGTGGCGCTAAGCCGGTGTTGCAGTCCGGTCCTGCCAGTCAATCACCTCCAGGTAATTGCGCAGCCGGTTCTCCTCAAGCCGCGCAATCAATGGATTTTGGTGAAAGGGCAGCAGGAATTGAGCGATTGCTTCCGCCCAAGGAGCGTCCGCATCAAAGATGATGCCCAGCCCGAAAACCGCTGGCACATGCACGTAATAAAGCGGACGCTCTTCGGTGTCCGCTTTGGCTATGAAGTCCTCTACAGCAGTGAGCACCCCGTTCCGCGGGCCGCCCGCTTTCAATGCCACTGCGAAACTACCGCTGCCGCGAAAGCCGCGCCCTTTTAAGACACCGTCATCGTCGAGGACGACGCCATGGTCATAACTGTGGGGGTGACGCCAATCGGCTGGAACCCGCGATGGCGCATAGTAAAAATCGCGGCGCGCGCATGGCCATGAAACATCGTGCAAGAACGCAAGCAAAGGCCGATCAGCCTCGCAGCATATCCGGTCGACATGGACGAGCTCATTGAACACCGTGAAATAATTGTGATCGCCGTCAATAAACCACGCATCGGCTGGCCCTGCGGTTTCCAGCGCATCCAGACTGGGCTGTTTCACATGGCAGACAGCGCTGCTGCCTTCTGCCCATTCAGAAAAACTGGGATCCGGTTCGGGATCGTAGCAGGTCAGCATGCCTCCCTGTTCTTCGCAATGATCGGCCAGCTCTCTGGACATCCCGCCGAACTCGCTTCCGATCTCCGTTATATTTGCAGCTTCTGCCTCCTTGAGACACGGCATGATGATGGCGGAAAATTCAGACATCGAATGGATTAACAGGTTGCTCATGCGGCTTTCTCCTTAACTGAGATGGATGCTGCACGAGCAGCAAACGGCACGGCGCTTTCGCCGCGTTTTCTAAGCGGGCGGAACACGAATTCCAGCATCTGAGGCTCATCGCTGGCGTGAAGCGCACTTGGCGTCACAAGCGCGAACGCATTTTCCGAAGTGCATTCGAAAATACCCGGGGTGCGCTCTTCCAATCCGTCGAATTGCGGCGTCACAAGCGTGGGCCTTGTGTCGTTGACAACACCGCCCGCAAGGCCGCTCACGGGAGCGCATGTGACCGAAGCAATCTCGATCCATTCACACGCTGCCCCGACTTTCAGAGCAACGCCGTTCCCTTTGTCGCCGAGCGGAACGCGTGCGGCAAAATAGCCATCATGGGTCGCGCGGGCTTCGACAATTGCTTGCGCCGTGTCGGCCGCATTCACATAGAAGACAGCCATCTCGAGCGTAGCAGGCGCATAGTCAGTGTAACTCAGCCCCAGTCCAAACCGCTTCTGCGCAATCAGCGCGAGCCGCGTGCTCATATCCTCTTGGGCAAGCTCAGCAGGCAAGAACATGCGGGCCGACCCTTTCATATAAAACAGACCGCGGCGCTGCATCCCTTCGCGCGCGTGATCAGGATCGAACAACGGCACCATCCGCTCACTGCCCATATTCACATCGTGTTCGAACCGGCTGACTATGCGCAATTCATGCGGCAAAGGCAGGAACATAAACCGGCCCAGCGCCGCCGCCGCCGCGCCGTCTCGCCACGCTTGTTCTGAATTGACATCCTGAGCGCGAGTAACGGGCGGATTGCTAGCAGCCTTGGCAAAGGCGACCACACCGCGTTGTACCGCATCACGCACCTCGCTTTGCTTGCCTTTGACGGCGCTATCTTTGCGGATCGGATCGCCCGTTTCAGTGTAGTCTACGACAGAGCCGAGCTCGCATGTCGCCAATTGCTCAATCACTGCGACATTGCCGCATAAAGCTTCCAAAAACTCGGGATCGAAATTGCGCGCATCGATCAATCCGCGCTTGTCGAGCCCCGTGGCCTGCATCTCACGCAGCAGCAGATACCGGCCAGCCACATGGACATCGAATGCCTCGCTGAGCAGCGCATCAACCCGGTTCTGCGCGCTCCCGTTGTAACCGAGGTCGACGAGCATCAGCGTGTCTCCCGGCTGCGGGTCAACGGCTTGGCGTATATGTTCGGTCAGACGGTCGGCGAAGGCGCGCGCCCTACGAATTGTCTTTTTTTGCCGCTGCCCTGTGCGCAGTTCCATGAGCAATCGCGCGCTGGCTTCAGACTTGTCGGCATCGCTTTGCGGGTCGCCGATAATTTGTGTGATTTCGCTCTCATCAAGCAGCATCTGCCGCGCCAATGTAGAAGGGTTCAGCCCATGCTCCAAGGCGACGTGCTGTTCATAGGCTTCGCGCGTGGTCAAAGAGGCTGCGGTTGCCACGAAACGGCTGATCTCAACCCTTGCGGTCTCCGGCGCCGGACTGCCTGCCATATGGACGCACCATGGCAAATGGCCATCGCGCAGCATAAACAGCCAGTGGACCTTCCCGCCATTCGCCTTGGCAAGAGTTTGTGCTTCGCCGTGGAGCCAGCGGTCAAAACCCGCAAATACCGGGCCTAGAACCGCGAAGCCCAAAGCATCCGCTGCGTTCTCAAGCTTGGGTTCGCCATTTGAGAGCAAAGCCCGGTGCGGTTGAAGGCCACGGATCTGTCCCGCCTTCTCACCGATAAGTTGTGCAAACGCGCGCTCGAAACGCAGGCGTTGCTTGGCTGTCTCTTCGAACTGCACAAGGTGCCGAGCGGGCACGCCCAATGCACGCGATGCATCGTAATCCGCCGCTTTATTATCACCCAGATGAAACGCTTCATGAGGCCGGCACTTCATTGCTTTCAGCGCTTTGGCGAGCAACCCTTCTCCTTTGGAGATGCCGGCCTGCGAAGAGGCAAACACGCGGTCAATCAAATCCGCGACCTCGTCGCCTGCGGCATCCCGGATAAGCTGTTCCAGTTGCGCCGCATCCAGATAGGTGTCGGACACAATGATGACAGCCAGACCCCTCGCCTTGGCAACCCGCATCAGCTCGACAGTCGGCGCAAATGCAAAGCATGCCCGCGCTTCTGCGGTAAGCTCTTCGGCTATTGCCTGTTCGCGATCGGCAGGCTGCGCATTGGGCAAGGCTTGCTCATAGATCTCGGCGAGCCCGACCTCGTTGCTCCGCCGCAAAGTTCGGCGTGCTTTTCTCGCATTCGCCTCGCCCACTATTCTTTGGCCCGGTAAGACCGCTGAAAGCCCGGAAAACAGATCGGTCGGCGCATGGCAATCGCGCCACAGCAGCGTGTCGAAACAATCGAGTGAGAGAAGTTTGACGCCAGCCGGAGCGTGTTCGAGCGCCTCCGGCAATTCGTGTGGCAGGATCGTTTCGGTCATTCTCTCGCTCCGTCTTGGACTGGCAGCGATGCGCCGCCATCTGGCGAGAGAGCTAGTTAGACATGGTTGATGGACTAGTGCCGGATGCCTCCGCACGATTACCTATTGGCAAGCGCGGCCGCGTGCGCTGCGAGCGGGCTTCTGGTTTGAGCAATAGGAGCGAGATACGCCGATTGCGCGGATCGCCCGGATTGTCCGCGATAAGCGGCTCTCGATCGGCCACCCCTTCGATTCTTGCGAAACGCTGCGGGCTCATCCCGTTCAGTATGAGCGCCTGACGCGTAGCTTCCGCCCGGCCGGTTGATAGCGACCAGTTATTTGCCATCACACCCGACCGCCATGGCAAAGAGTCGGTATGGCCCCGCAGGATCAACGGCGCGCTTTCCCCCTCGATACTGCCAGCAATGATATCGAGTATGCCGCGTGCCTCATCGGTGAGGATGGTAGTGCCGAGAGCAAACATCGAAAAATCGGCATCGTCGACCAGGTCAATCCGAATGCCATCGGGCGCACGCATTACGCGGACCTGTTCTGCCAAATGCCGCAGCTTCTTCTGTTTCGACAGTTCATCTGCGATTGTCTCGCGCAATTCCTTGATACGTTCGGCTTCCGCTTCGCCGCGTCCGCCACCTTCAACGGGTCCACCAGTTGCACCGCGTGGAATGGTGATCGACTTGGTCCCGGTCTGTCCCTGTGCGTTAGGGTAATTGTCCGCATCGGTGATCGAGCTGCCGCCCAGCATCCCATCTGAACCCGCGCCTTCCTGCCGCATTTTGACGAGCGTAGGCGTGAAGTAATCAGCCAATCCTTTTCGCTGGTTTTCTTCCGTCGCGCCGAGCAACCAGAGAAGCAGGAAGAACGCCATCATTGCCGTCACAAAATCGGCATAGGCAACTTTCCAGGCACCGCCATGATGGCCATCGGCAGCGGCTATCGTGATTTTCTTGACGATAATGGGCGCAGGCGGCGGCGCAGTTTCTTCAGCCATCCTATCGACCCCGCATCAAATCGAGCAGATCGGTCAGCTTTGGACGATGCGCTGGCGGCAGACCCGAGCGCGCAGCTTCCAAGACAAGCGGTTGAGGGTAGCCATGAAGGCTGGCGATAATCACCTGTTTTATCGAATGAAAGATCTGTTGATCGTGTGCATTCACCTGTTTCAACCGGCCTGCCATGGGGCCTGCAAATCCATAGGCGAGCAGCACGCCGAGGAATGTCCCAACAAGCGCGCCGCCGATCATCTTGCCAAGGATTTCGGGCGGCTCGTTGATCGAACCCATCGTCTTGATCACGCCCAGAACCGCAGCAACAATTCCCAGCGCGGGAAACGCATCGGCCATGGACTGGATAGCGTGAGCGGGTTCTTCCATCTCGTGCAGCTGGGTCTTGATCGAATTGTCGATCACGTCCTCGACCGCGTGGGTATCCAGCGTTCCGCTTGAAACCACCATAAGCGTCAACGGATCGCAGATCAGATCGCGGACGGCCGGATCATTTTGCAGTTTCGGATACTCGCTGAAGATGGTTGAGCTTTCCGGGTCGGTGACATGGCTCTCAAGCGCGACGGCCCCTTCCGCGCGAAGCAATTTCATCAGCTGGCTACAAAGCGCGATGGCATCGATATGGTCATCGTCCGAATATTTCGGCCCTTTGAAGACCTTCGCAAAACCGCCGCCCAACAGCTTGATCTCGTGCATCGAGTTGCCGATCAACACGGCGCCAATCGCCGCCCCGCCAATCATCATCATTTCAAGCGGCAGCGCCGCGAGAATAGGCCCCATGGCCCCTCCGGCGAGCACAAACCCGCCAAACACCATGATGATCAGAACAATGATACCGATGATGGCAAACATCTCGATAGGCTCCTGTTAAATGCGACTGGCCAGCGCGTTAAAGCGCGCGGAAAAGGGACAGCGAACTCACCCGGGCAAAGCTGGCCTGGCTGGCTTCGAGTGCGGTGAGGGTTTGCTGCAATTGCGCGATTGCACTGGCGATATCGGTGTCACCAACTTCGGAACGCTGTTCTGCGACCGAAATTGACCGATCGGCCTGATTTTGTTGGACCACTTCAACCCAAGCGAGCCGGGTTCCGAGAACGGCCTGGTTACGGGTCGCGGATTCGAGTGCAACGTCCAATCCCTCCAATGCGGCCTGCGCCGCTGCAGTCGGGTCTGCTGCGCCGCCGCGCAAAGCGGCCGCCAACCCATCCACCAGCGCGAATGTATTGGTTGGCGCGCCGCCAGCGGAGAATTCGAACACATCATTGCCAGCCACACCGCGTTCAATTTCGGTGCCCGGTGCAACCCTGACCGATCCGATCTGGTTGTTGCCCGCATAGGTGACACTGCCCGCGCCATCGCGCGTAAAGGCTGGCCCGGCGGCAGTGCCCGCGAACAATGGTTCTCCGGTCAGGGATGTAGCATTGGCCCTATCGAACAGCTCTTCGCCGAGCTGTTCCAGCTCCTCCGCAATGGCATTTCTGGCAGCTTCCGGCAGTGTGTCACTGGCCGCTGAGAGAGCGAGTTCGCGCGCTCGAGCGATAACATTGGCGACCCCGCCCACTTGATCGGCAGCGAAGGTCAGATCCTGTGCCAGTTTGGCCGCGTTTTCTTCCTCAATCTCTCCCAATCGCTCCAACCTGTCGAGCGAACGCAAACGCGCCGCGCCGGTCGGATCATCCGATGCGCGTTCGATGCGCTGTCCGGTTGCGACCTGCGTTTGCAGACGCTCGATCGAACCGCGCAGCTCGGCCATTTGGCTCAGAGAGCGATTGAAATAGGCGGCTGTCGAATTGCCAACAGTGGTCATTTGCCGTTTCCCTTCGCTCTATCTCAACGCCAGAATGGTATCGAACAGGTCGGCTGCGACCTGTATGATCCGGCTGTTTGCTTCGAATGCTTGCTGCAAGCGGACGAGCGCGGCAGCCTCCGCATCCAGATCGACACCGGTTGCCGTAAGCAGCGCGGTTTCGGCGCTCTGCGCGACAATCGTTAGGCCCTCGCGTCTGGTGTCTAGGCCGGAAATCCGGCTGGAAATGCCAAGCAGCAGGGTGTCAGTCGTCGTCGCAGGTCCGTTGCCGGCGGAAAGCGCACCGATCAGATTTCGAAGATTGGAAACATCGCGGCTTCCCGTAGGAGCACCTGCCGGCGCAGTCGCGATCTCTGATCCGCCTGTCAGCGCGACCTCGATGCTCTCAGCTGAATTGCCTGCAAAGAAAGCGGGCGCAGCGGCGCCAGAACTGGTCGAACCCGATGCCTGTGCCGTGTTGGCGGCGGTGATGATTTGATTGGCAATTCCATCAAGCTCCACCTGCATGGTGGCCATTTCATCGAGCGCGGTCTGTCGGCCCGAAAGCGCCCCACTCGAAGGGGCGAATGACTGTCCGTTTGCGTCAAAGGTTACGCGGCCCTCGGCATCCGCCGTGAAGCCAAGTGTTGCCGCGTTGGCGCCAGTGACGAGTCCCACTTGCGGCGATCCAGAAAGACTAACCGTCGCGGCTCCGAACTCGTCGAATTGCACATCAATTCCGAATTGCTGAGAGAGATCGCGTAGGCTCGCATCCCGCGCATCGAGCAGTGCCGCTTTGGCAGCAGTGCCATCACGAACCTTCACCAATTCGGCATTGGTCCGGGCAATTTCATCTGCGATAGTTTGGGCGGATTGTACGCCCACTGTGACTTCGGCCTGCAACAGGCTGCGGCTTTCTGCGAGAGATCCGTTCGCTAGCTGAAATGTGTTGCTCAATTGCCGGGCTGTTTCCAGCGCCGATGTACGCAGCACCGGATCCAACGGGTCGCTTTCCAAGCGGACGAGCGCGGCTTCTAAATCAACCAGCCCTTCAAACAGGCGGGATTGCTCAATCGCAGTCTCTGCGCCGCGCAAACCGTTCATTTCGGCTTCCGTCCGCGCCAGATCGGCTGTCGCACTGCGGAATTGCAACTGCACCAGCTCGCTTTCGGCCCGCGCCACCGTTCCGATGCGCACACCGCCATACGAATTGGCCGAGTTTAACCCGATCGTCGCGCTGCCGACCACCTCGCTTTGGGCAAGTGTCCGGCGCGCATAGTCCGGGTTGGACGCATTCGCGATGTTCTGCGCTGTCAGTTCAAGGCTGGCGCGCGCCGCCGCAGCGCCGCTGCGGCCGATCGAGATAAGTGCGGTAGGCATCACATACCCCCATGCCCATCAACATATTGAGCAAGCTGTTCCTCGATACTCCGTGCAAACCCGAAGGAGCCCGATTCCGCAGCGATTTCAGCGAAGTGTTCATCGCGCATTTTCTCGAATTGCTTCAGCCCGCCTCCGGTTAGCGGTGCATCTTCGGCAAAGCTTGAGGCGCGCGCCGTTTCGAGCATGCGGCGGATCATGATCGCCTCGAAACCCTGCGCTGCTTCGCGCAGCTCCCGCCGCTCGGGCGAGAGTGTGTCGGGCAATGTGCCGATCGAAGGAGAAGATGGCGCGATAATCACAGCACCACCATTTCGGCCTGCAATGCGCCCGCCTGTTTGAGGCTTTCGAGGATCACAACCAGATCGGCTGCGCCCACGCCAAGCAGGTTGAGCGCGTCAACTATCTCGCTCAGCGAGGCCGCTCCTGGCATCAAAGCAACTCGGTCAGACCGCTCGGTCACGGTGATATCGGATGCCTCTTCAACCGCTGTTTCGCCGTTGGCAAAAGGTTCGGGCTGCACAATGCGAGGGGTTTCGTCTATGCGAATGACAAGCTTGCCATGGCTAATCGCAGCAGGCGAAAGGCGCACCGACTGATTGATTACCACCGTGCCCGTCCGACTGTTGACGATCACCTTGGCCGCGACCGGTGCTGGTGTAACGGCCAACATCTCAATCTCGGCGAGCTTTGCCGCGCGGATGTCGTTTCCAAATGGCAGAGTCAGTTCGATACTCACGCCATCCGAAATGCGCGCCATTCCGGGATAAATCCCATTGATCGCATCGCGCACACGGGACGCGGTAAGAAAATCGGCGCGGTGCAAGTTGAAACGCAAAGTGCCTTCCCGGTCGAAACCGGTGGCAACCGCACGCTCGACCGATGCGCCGTCTGCAATTCTGCCGACAGTTGTGACATTGACCGTCAGCTGCGATCCGTCGCGGCCGGAGACACCCAATCCGCCAACTGCAATATTGCCCTGAGCCATCGCGTAGATCTGGCCGTCTGCACCATAAAGCGGAGCCAGTACCAAGGCACCGCCGCGCAGGCTTTTGGCCTGACCCAAAGTTGAAACAGTGATGTCGATCCGTTGGCCCGGCTTGGCAAAGGCAGGCAAATCAGCCGTGATGATAACCGCAGCGGCGTTGCGCAAATTGGGGCTGATGCCGGGCGGCAATTGCAGGCCCAGCCGGCCAGAGACGCCCTTCATCGCTTCGGTCACGTATTGAAGATTGTCATCGCCCGTACCCTGCAGACCAACCACCACACCGTAACCGGTAAGCTGGTTGGTCCGTAGACCTTCGAATTCGCCCAAGTCGCGAATACGTTCGGCAGATCCGCTGACGGGGGTCATCACCGCGATCAACGCGATGATGAGTCCGATTAGTTTGGAAATTCTGGTCATGTCGCAGTTCCTTGCATGTCAGGGCCGCTCAAAACGGCGAGATGAAGTTGAAGAAACGCGACAGCCAGCCCGGACGGCTCGCCTGCTGCACCGCGCCCTTGCCGGAATAGATGATCCGGGCATTGGCGACTTGAGACGATGGCAGGCGGTTGTCGGCATTGATGTCGATCAGGCGGATTCGTCCGGCGAATTGGACCCATTCCTTTCCCTGACTCAGCGACATCTGCTTTTCTCCGACCACCTCTGCGGTGCCATTGGGATAAATCGCGGCAATCGTGACCGCGACGGTTCCGGTAAGCTGGCTTTGCTGGGCAGCATTGCCTCCACCTGAGAACGAACCTTGCGCTGCAGGATTAAGGGCGTTCGGATTGAGAAAGCTGAGCGGACCGGCGGTCGGTGGCGTGATAGAGAACCCACCATCGCGGTTTGTCTGGCCGGTGGTGCTTTTGGAGGTCGATGTGTTTTCAACCAGCACGATGGTCACCATATCGCCCAGTGACCGGGCGCGGGTTCCGACATGCAGCCCCGCATATCCCTGCCCCACGCGAAAGATAGAGCCGCGATTGTCAGCCCGCGAAGGCGCGGCATGCTCGCCTTGCGCTGTAATCGCGACCAAAGGCGAGGCGGGTGGTGGTGGCGCGGTGAATCCCGCTTTCGGCCCTCCACCGCCCATACCCATACAGGCGGAGGTCGCGAATGCGGCCAGTGATATTGTGAGTGTGCGAATACGCATGTTCATAGCTCCCATCAGAGGGTCTGGTTTGCATTGCGGAGCATTTCATCGACCGCGCTGACCATTTTTGAATTGATCTCGTAGGCGCGCTGCGCCTCGATCATCTCCACCAGCTCCTCGACAACATTGACGTTGCTGGCCTCCAGCATTCCCTGACGCACATTACCGCGTCCGTTTTGGCCTGCCGGTCCGACTTCCGCCTGACCGCTGGCCCCGGTTTCGACGAGGAAGTTGTCGCCGATGGCGCGCAATCCCGCCGGATTGACGAAGCTGGCGACAGTAAGCTGGCCGAGCTGAACCGCCGCGGCGCTGCCGGGCTGCGAGGCGCTAACGGTGCCGTCCGGTGCAATGGCTATCGACTCCACGCCTTGAGGAATCTGAATTGCTGGCGTGACGGTGTAGCCTTGCGAGGTGACCAACTGGCCCTCGGGCGACAGAGTAAAGTTGCCCGCACGGGTATAAGCTGTTTCGCCGCCACCCGGCAGTTCGACCTGAAAGAACCCGGGTCCATCCAACGCCACATCCAGCGTGTTGCCAGTGGTGTTGAGCGTGCCCTGGCTATCAATCCGGCTCGTGCCCATCACCTGAACACCGGTGCCCAGATTGAGGCCAACAGCATAGGCGGTCTGCCCGGTCGATTGCTGTCCGGCGACGCGTTGCTCCTGATAGGCCAGTGTGGCGAAATCGGCGCGATCACGCTTAAATCCCGTGGTGCCAATATTGGCGAGATTGTTCGCAATAACGCGCATCCGCGCATCTTGTGCTTCAAGTCCTGTACGAGCGACATGGAGAGCCGAATTTGGCATGAAAGATCCTTTCGAATTCGAAGAATAGGGTGTGTGATCAGGCTCAGCGCATCGCCATCAATCGGCTGCCCGCTTCATCAAGTTCGCCAGCAGTGCTGATGATCTTGACCCGTTGTTCAAAGGCTCGCTGCGCCTCGATCATGGCAACCAGTGCATCGGCGGTTTCGACGTTAGATTGCTCCAACGCGCCCGAAGTCACCTGCGCGGTCGGATCAGCGGGAAGCACCCCGCCGCCCACCACTTTCAGGAAACTGTCGATGCCTTTGGCCAGCACGCTGCCATCGGGTGATGCCAGCTTGATCCGGCCCAGCGGCTCAGCAGGAGCGTTGGGTGCCGCCGGATCAGACCCGAGCACGGTTCCATCCTGAGCGATGCTGATACTAAATCCGGCAGGCACCGTTATCGGGCCACCTTCTCCCATGACTGGAAGACGTTCGCCATTCTCGATCAGGCCCGAAGGGGCAACGCGCAAATCGCCGCGCCGCGAATACAATTCCCCGCCATCTGGGCCCTGATACGCGATCAGGGCTTCTCCATTGACCGCGATGTCCATCGGCTGACCTGTGGACGTAACGCGGCCTTGGGTCATATCCGCACCGCGCACGCTGCCGCGCGCCATGGCACGCGCTTCGGGTGAGCCATCTCGCACCGTCGCCGCCTTCACGGAGAACACCTCTCCGCGAAAGCCGGGCGTTGATGCGTTGGCGAGATTGTTCGCAACGGCCCGCTGGCGGTCCATTGCGGCGTTCATCGCCGTCAGCGCGGTGTAGATCAGGCGGTCCACGGTTCAGCCCTTACCGTTGCAGGTTCAGGACGGTTTGCGAGATCGCTGTAGCGGTATCGATTGCGCGGGCATTGGCCTGAAAATTGCGCTGCGCGGTTAGCAGCGAAACCATTTCCTCAGCCAAGTCGACATTGGAGCGTTCGAGCGTGCCTGACAGCAAGTCCCCGACATTGCCGATACCCGGTGCGCCATAGACCGGCGCGCCGGAATCGCCGGTCGCCTCCCATTTGGTTTGACCGATCGAGCGAAGACCGTTGGCAGCGGGGAAAGTCGCGAGAGCGACAGCCGCCACCGGTTCGGTCGTCCCATCGGTATAGGCGGCGGTGACCACGCCGTTGCGGGCAATCGACACGCTTGAAAGCGTTGCACCAGCGGCATTGGTGGTCGGAATGGTTGCGTCGGCGGGTGTGGTGCCGGTTACCGTGCCAGTTGCATCAACCGGATAGGCCTGCACCAGATCGCCATTGGCGTCTTGCAACGATCCGTTGGCGTCGATCTGAAAATTGCCATTGCGCGTGAACGCTAGATCGCCGGAAATCGGATTGGCGGTGGCAAAGAAACCGCCGCCATTGATAGAGACGTCCAGGCTGCGCCCGGTCTGTTCAATTGGCCCGAGCGAAAAATCCTGATTGATCGAAGACACCGCAGCGCCGATGCCAGGCGTGCGACGCGGATCATTGGCAGAGCCATTCGCGACCAGATCGCTAAACTGCGCGTTGCTTTTCTTAAAGCCCGCCGTCTCGGCATTGGCGATATTGTGCGAGATCACCCGCAGATCGGTTTCGGCGTTTTTCATACCGCCAAGAGAAGTGAAAAAGGACATGGTCGGAAGGTTCCTTGTGTTGAAAAAACTATGCGGCGGGGTTGGCCGATCGAACCGCTTCGATTGCGGCGCGGCTTGCCTCTGCGGCTGCATTTTGCGCAGCGATGAGGTTGTCGAGTTTGGCCGAAATATCGTTCAGCGTTTCGCTAGAATCCGTTGAAGCCGCGAGTGAGGAAAACTGCGCCATCTGCGCCAGCATCTCTTCGTTATTGGCTGGCTCCAGCGGATCTTGCAGCGACAATTGCGTCGTCAAAAGACGCAGAAAGTCGGCCTGATCCAGCGAAGCAAGGCCGTTGCTGTTCGATGGACCCGAAGGGGTGTTCAATCGGTCCAATGTTTCCTGCACATTGGCCGTGGCGGGCGCTGTTGGGGTGACATTCATGTTCAATTGCTCCTGAGAGTTTCCAGCATCAGCTGCTTGGCCGTCGTCAGCGCCTGAACCAGGTTCTGATACTGGCGCGCGCTTTCCATGATCTCGATCATCTCGGCGCTTTCATCGACGGGTGCCTCCCACACATGCCCTTCGGCATCGGCGAGAGGGTGATTGGGATCGTATCTCTTGGTCGGTGCTGTCTCGCTGCGAATAATCCCGTCGCTGCGCACACCAGACAGACCACTTGCCTGATCGAGCTCGCTGGCAAAACGCACACGGATGGGGCGGTATGCTTCGGCCTCACTGCTCGCGACCGACCCCGCATTGGCGAGGTTGGAAGTGGCCGCATTCATCCGCACCATCTGGGCAGACATGGCCCGCTCGGTCATCGAAAACAGCGTCATCCGGTTACCGTCAGACATCGTCACTCACCCTTCAGCGCGCGAGTGAGCATGTTGACCTTGCCCTGAACAAAGCTGAGCGTTGCTGAGTAGGCCATGGCGTTTTCAGCAAAGGCCACCTGCTCGCGCCCGAGCTCAACCGTATTGCCATCCAGTGAGGCCATGGTCGGCACTTTGTAGACCATATGCGCCATGTCATCGGCGCCAGAGTTTCGGCCATCATTTCCGGCTGAAAGCCGAGCATTAAGCGCGGCGGCGAAATCAATGTCGCGCGCTTTGTATCCGGGAGTGGCGGCATTCGCGATGTTGGATGCAAGCACACCCATGCGCTTTGAGCGCAACTCCAGCGCCGCGCCATGGATACCAAAAATCTGTTCGCTCATATTCGAACTCCTTCGCCACCTCCCAGCAATCAATGCCGTTTGGTTTTGCGGAAGTGTTTTGCAGGAGCCGTGCCAAATGCCCAAAAATGGTCATTTCCCGCCCGTCCACCGGCCAATCGCGCGACAAAAGCAAGATTGGCGGCAAAACGGTGCCGTGCTCCGGCAAGGCTCTGCCAGTTTTATGCATCAGCCCCCTTAATCAGCGATCGGCGAGACCGTTCTTGCTTTTGGGAATGCTCAGACTGGGAAGGTCAAAACAGGTGCCATTTGAGGTAGGATACTTACTGGACTGGCGCGCGCTCACGATTGTTCTAAGCGGCACCGCCATGGCCACATTGGCGCGGTGCGGTTGGTCTGACTTGCAGGTTGCGGGGAGGAGCCTCACCCACATTTGGCGCCCGAAATTTGATGCTGATGCCAATCGCGCGGCCCTTGCCCGATGTCTTCAGGCGCTTGATCGCTCCGGGCAGCTGGTGGCCGAAGTCGAGCTTCCGCCAGACCCGGCCACCGCTGCAATTGTTGATGTCTATCTGCGCAGTGGATCATACGACGCCCTCCACCAGACACGCCGCGCAGCGCGCACATCGCGCGAAGTCCGCCGGGCTCAGGCGGTTCGTACTTTCGAATATGCCGGGGAACTTGCCCCCGTTTTTGGCCTCGTAGGGACATTGTTTGCCATCACACAAATCGCACCTGCAGAGGGAGCGAATATGACCGACGCGACCCTTGGCGCGGTTGCCACAGCGGTGCTCTCATCGCTTTACGGCGTTCTGACAGCGCATTTTGTCTGCATCCCACTGGGCAAGGCTATCGAACGCCAGGGCGAGCGCGATCAATTGGCGCGCGACACTCTGTTCGAGTGGTTCGAGGCTCAGATTGAGACGAACAAGCCTGTCAGAGCGCGCATCAGGAAAGTCGCATGATCTCTAAACAAAGTGGCACTTGGCAGATCATTCTGGCCGATCTGGCGCTGATCCTGTTTCTGTCGACGCTTTTGGCGGTGCCCGGCCTATCGGATAGCGAAGAAGACGAAACGCCAAGCGAACCACTGGAATTCGCGCCGTCTCAGGCGCTGTACCGGCCCGACCCAGACGGGCCAGGACTGTCCGAGTGGTTGGATCAGCAGGTTCAGGATCCGCGCGCGACGCTGACCATACATGCACGTTATCGCGATGGTGAAAGCGAGCGGGTCTGGCAACAAGCGCAGTCACTGGCCGTTGACGCAACAGAGCAGGGTTGGACCGTTAGACTGGTTATTTCTCAGGACGCCAGCAGCGATATCTATGCGAGCATCGGATATGACGCGCCAGTCGCAGGCGAGCCGGACAGTGATCAAAGTTAAAGAGCGATGATCCGGTTGCGGCCCTGCTCCTTCGCCTGATACAATGCGCTGTCCGCCCGAATAAGGGCGCTGCGCGGATCAACATCCTGTGTCACTTCGGCGACGCCGCCAGAGAATGTAATCTTTCCAAAGGACTTGCCGGTATCACGGTTCATCAGAGTTTTGGCCGCTTGCGCGCGGCGAATACCGTCAATCTTGCGCCATGCCGCCTCTTTATCAAAACCGTACAGCAAGAGCACAAACTCCTCACCGCCATGCCGCGAAACGAAGCAATCATCGCTCGCATGTTCGCTTAACAGCTGACCGATGGCGCACAGCACCCGATCACCAACCTCATGGCCGTGCCTGTCATTGATAAGTTTGAATTTATCGACATCGCAAAATGCCACGCACAGCGGCTGACCCTTGCTGCGAGCATCGGAAGTTGCCGATTTGAAGCGGCGTTCAAAAGCTCTGCGATTGGGCAACCGCGTGAGGTGGTCGACATCGGCTTCCATCCGGGCTTGTGCCAGACTTTGCCGCAATTGATCCGATTCCGCCTGGCTGCGCTCCATCGCTTCTTCGGCCTGCTCGATCCGTTGAAGCATTGAACGAGAAAGAGTGATGATGCGATCAACCTCGCCATGTGTTTGCGCATCGGCATCGGCCTGTTCGATTGCCTCGATTTGGACGTCCAGCGCTTCACGATGGCCGGTTGTCTCATCGTGCGCGGATTTGGCGGTCTGCGCAAATCGCATCAACGCATACTCCATCTGATCCATCAGCTTTTCGAGTTCAACTATGCGAGCATCGGTTTCCGGATCGAGCCGCATGACCGTTTCAAGCCAACGCTGATCTATCGGATCGCTGGACATCTCGCGCGCAGAGAAGGCTGCGGCCAGTTTGCTCTGACTCCCGGAAAGCGCGCTGCAGATAACCGCCAAATTGGGGCCGGTGACTTCCAAGTCATAGCGCAGGGCAAAATCGGAAATACGCTTAAGCAAATCCAGCCGCGCCTCGTGTTGTCGGGACATAGGCTTTGGATTGCTCGCAGCTTTCGTTTGGCTTTCAATTTTCGATAGAGCGTTCATCGCCTCGCGCATCCTCTTCGCATTCAATTGAATCGGTACGCTGCATAATTTGCGCAGGTTTAAGCCTGCTCTGAACTGGCCACAGGGTTGTCACGTAGTTGCGCGCGGATCGCATTTGGCACGGCGCTTGCTGTGTTCTGACCATCAATCGGAGAGTTTGCGCAACACCGCACACGCTCCCCATTCAGGAGGTCAAAATGCGATTTTCATTCAACACTGTCGGTTTCGCGCCGCTCGCCGGGATTATGCTTTTGCCACTTTGGGCACCAGCTGTGGGGGCAGACACCCCCGCCGGATCGGGCTTCACAGATCCTGCAGAGATCGATCGGACCGTGTCGACTTTTACAGGCGCACAAATCGGTGAAATCGGCGGCGCCCGATCACCGGCAGACCGACGATTGCGCCTAGCCCATTGCAGCGCGCCGCTTTCCGCAAGTTGGCACGGCAGAAACCAAAGCACCGTGAAAGTCGCATGCCTCGATCAAGGGGGTTGGCATGTCTTCATCGCGACACGGCCACAACAAGCCGCGGCAGCCAAAACGCAGATTGTGAAGCGCGGTGATCCGATGACAATATTGGTGCGCGGCCGCGGTTTCACAGTGCAACAAAATGGTGAAGCGATGGAGAACGGCACAATCGGTGAATGGATCGGTGTGCGCACTGCGCGCAGGGCGACCCCGGTGCAGGCAAGGATCGAACGCCCGGGCCTCGCAATCATTCCCGCCAACTAATTTGGCCTCTCCCCCTTAATCACCGCTCCAACAAACCGTTCTGGTGATTAGAATTCCATCTGGAGACTGATGATGCCGTCTATCGAACTGAGCAAATTGCAAGGGGTCAGCGCCCCGCGCTCTGTGTCCGGCAGTGACCGTGCGCAGATCGAGGCGCGCAGCCCACAATCGCGCCCGTCCGCGCCTGTCGGCGCCGAATCCGGCGTAAAGCTGGAAGTTGGCAGCGCTGTCGAAGCGGGCAAGCCGCCCATCAATAGTGAGAGAGTTGCGGAGATCCGCAGCGCTTTGGAACAAGGCAGCTACCCACTTGTTCCGACCGAAATAGCCGATGCAATGATCGCAGCGCGAATCAGTCTGGAGATTGCATGATGGCGTCTGACCTGACCGGCAATTTGCGGCAAATGATTGCCGTTCTGGAACGCGAGCGGCAAGCGCTTGCCTCTTTGGATGCCGATGAGCTGACATGCTCGGCTCGCGAGAAGGCGGGCCTTTGCGACCTTTTGGCTGATGTAAGGCCGGATGCGCTCGACAATGAAGCACGCGGGCTTGCCGAAACGGCGCGCCAGCTAAACGAAGTAAACCGCCGTGTGCGCAATTTGCTCGCGGCCAATGTCGCCGCGCGGATTGACGCGCTCAGCGGCGTCACGGGTCAGCTTCATCAAGCAAGCTTTGCCCACGCCTGAAGCCCATTAACCCTAACTGGCACGCCTGTTGCTTTGATCTGGATCGCAAGCGCCGAATAAACGGCGCGTACCAGTGAAAGCAGTCTAACGATGAGCCAGCCTGTGATGCCCGCCGTCAATATTCGGCGAGATTTTGAAAGCGCCGCACGTACCCACCGCGAAGCGAGCTTTCCCAATCCCTCTGCTCGCCCGGCAGAGGTTCCAACCACTTCAGGCCCCGTAGAACAGGCCATTGCGACCGCTGCAAAGCGAACCAGCGTCGATTTCGATTTCCTTTTGGCTCAGGCTCAAGTGGAATCCGCGATGAACCCACGGGCCAAAGCCCGATCATCATCGGCAACGGGACTGTACCAATTCATCGAAAGCACCTGGCTCGGCACAATGAAGCGGCATGGCGCGCGCTTTGGGCTTGGCAATGTAGCAGACCAGATTAATGCGACGGCCAGCGGCGGTGCTCATGTCCCCGACGCCGGTCAGCGCAAGGCCATCCTTGAAATGCGCAATGACCCGCAAATCGCCTCGCTTATGGCAGCGGGTTTGGCAGAGGATAATCGCGCCAAGCTCCTCCCGGTCTTGGGCCGTGAACCAGCCAATAACGAACTCTATCTGGCACATTTCTTGGGCGCGGGTGGGGCCAGCCGGTTTCTAACGGCAATGGCGCAAAATCCGGATCAGAGCGCTGCTGCGATTTTTCCCCGTCCGGCATCAGCAAACCGGCCTGTCTTTTATGACGCGGGCGGCACCCCGCGCAGCCTTGCCGGAGTGATGGATTTTCTATCGGATAGACTTGATCGGGCGTTCGCAGACGCTCCCGCACAGCCCGCCATGCAAACAGAATACTCGGTCGCTTCGCTCGCGCCGCAGCGCCCGGCCACTTTGGTGGAAAGCGCAGCAATGTTTGCGCCTGCACGCCCGCCAATAAATCCCAGCGGTCTTCCAGCGCCCGCCATTGGCCGGCTATCGCAAAACAGACCTCCGATGTCGGACTTGCTCAGCGCCACTTTCGGTGAAGTCGGCGGTCTTGCGAGTGCAAGCCCAGCGGCCGCGAAACGCATTGAGCGTGCTTACAATCAATTGAAGGCGTTCGGTCTATGAGCGTCTCTGCAAACACCACAAGTGGCGGCGCCATATCTTGGCTCGACCGTCTAAAATCTGCGCCTGCAGCCATGGCATTGCCCGTGGGCATCTTTGCGCTGTTCGTGCTGATGGTGCTGCCGATCCCCACGACACTGCTCGACATGTTCTTTGTCCTCAACATCGCGATCACCGTTGCGGTTTTGATGGTCGCTTTGAACGCGCGCGAGCCGCTCGATTTCTCCTCATTCCCGTCCGTTTTACTCTTCGCCACTCTATTGCGCCTCGCGCTCAATGTTGCATCGACGCGGATCGTGCTGGTCAACGGGCACGAAGGCGGCGCGGCGGCGGGCGAGATCATCGAAAGCTTTGGCCAGTTTCTGGTCGGGGGCAATTTCGCTGTCGGCCTGTTCGTGTTCACCATCCTGCTGATCATCAACATGATCGTCATCACCAAAGGCGCAGGCCGAGTGTCGGAGGTGTCCGCGCGCTTTGTTCTTGATGCCTTGCCCGGAAAACAGATGGCAATCGATGCCGATATCGCGGCGGGGTTAATCACCGCAGACGAAGCCCGCGCGCGCCGTTCCCAAGTCACAATCGAAGCCGATTTTTATGGCTCGATGGATGGTGCGTCAAAATTCGTGAAAGGCGATGCGATTGCGGCGCTGCTCATCCTCGGTGTGAATATCATCGCCGGATTCGCCCTTGGCATGGCAACGCATGGCCTTTCCGCGGGCGAAGCCGCTCAGCTCTACATCACTCTGGCCGTTGGCGACGCGTTGGTCGCTCAGGTGCCAGCATTGCTGCTTTCTATTGCCGCCGCCGCGATTGTAACGCGGGTTTCCGATACCCGCGATTTGGCAGGCCAGATTGGCGGACAGTTTTCGGACCCGCGCGGCTGGCTTGCCGTGGCTTTGATCTTGCTCGCTATCGGCATGGTACCAGCCATGCCTCAGTTGATTTTCTTCCCCGCTGCGACGATTGCCGGGGTGATCTGGTGGAAGTTGCGGCAACGCGCTGCTCTGCCCGCAGAAGTCGCACCGCCCGCCGAGGACGTGCCGCCAGACCGCATCGAGCTTTCGGATGTCAGCGATCAAACGCTGGTCACGATTGAACTTGGCTATGGCCTCGTACACCTGGTCGACAAAGCCAAAGACGCCCCTCTGCTCACTCGCATCACCGGCATTCGCAAGCAACTCAGCCGCGATCTCGGCTTCGTCCTGCCCCAATTCAGAATTCGCGATTCGCTGGATATGAACGCGCAGGATTATTCCGTGACTGTCGGCGGGGTCTGCGTTGCCAAGGGCAGCGTGAAACCTGCCAAACTGCTGGCAATTGATACCGGAGACGTGCGCAGTGGCCACGGGCTGACAGGAGAAGCCACCCGCGACCCGAGCTTTGACTGCCCCGCTTTATGGGTTGACCCATCGCTCCGCGATCATGCCATCGCCGAAGGGTTTCTGGCAGTCGATCCGAGCACTGTCATCGCAACCCACGCCAATCAGGTTCTGCTCGCGCAAGCGCACGAATTGCTCGGTCCGGTGGAAGTTCGCGATCTGCTCGATGATTTGAAAGATCGTGCACCTGCACTGGTCGACGCCGTTCATCCAGATCCGCTTTCTCTTGCGGCGATGACCCGCATTTTACGCGCTCTTATTGCCGACGGGATCGGCCTCTCTCACCCGCAGCCGATCTTCACCAGTCTGGCATTGGCGCTGCAGACAAATCAGGATTTCGAGGCGTTGATCGACGCGGTCCGAAGCGACCTCGGAGCGCGGCTTGTTGCCCGCATCTGCGAGCCTGGAACGCCGCTGAAGGTTGCGACACTGGATGCCGGACTGGAAGCGGCAATCCTTGGCGGAATGCCTGATCCTGCGACTGGCCACCCTCTGATTGAGCCCGATTGCGGCGCCATGATCGTGCGCCGGATCAATGAACTGATCGATGAGTCAGCCGGGGCGATCGCTTTGATAGTGCAGCCGCCCGCACGCCGATCTCTCGCAGCGCTGCTGCGTCAGAGAGCGAAGAGCTGCCAAGTCCTTTCCATCCATGAATTGCCCGCGACGCAAAGCGTCGAGGTGATTGGCGTGATCGGTGCAACCGAACCCATCCCCTCGGTCGCTGACGCGCAAGCCGAACTCGCAGAGGAGACTGGCTGATGAAACACGATCAAACCGCTTTCCATGCCCAGCATCACGAGGCCTATGGCACCTCCTCGCGAGCCGAAGTCGAAGACCGCGTGCGGCGGTTCTTACCCTTGGTGCATCGCGCCGCGTGGCACATCTATGGCGCGGGCCGTGATGGGCTCGAAGTCGAAGATCTGGTGCAGGTCGGGATTATGGCACTTACGGAATGCGCACAGCGACATAGCGGGCCGACCGAAGATGGCTTCGCCGCCTATGCCAAGATCCGAGTTCGCGGGGCGATGCTCGATTGCATCCGCAAGCTGATGCATGGCAGCCGGACCGCGCGCAAGAAACGGTCCGTGTACGAGCAGACCATCGAACGCCTGCGCGGCGAATTGCTGCGTGAACCCAGCCGCGTTGAAATCGCGAGCGCGATGCAGATTAGCGATGGCGAGCTGTTGGAGATCGAAGGGTCCGCTGTCTCTGTTTCATCGATCACCGACGAGTATGATGAGAGCAACACCGCGTTCGCCAGCGATGATCCTGACCCGTTCGAGGCGCTGTGCGAGTTGGAGGATCGCGAATTGCTCATCACCGCGATGACCCAACTGCCCGACCGGGCAAAGCTGGTCCTGCAATTGTTCTTTGTTGAAGAAATGAACCTGACAGAGATCGCGCAGGTGCTGGAGGTGTCAGTCCCCCGCGTCCATCAGCTGCGCGCCAAGGCCTTGAAAGACCTGCGCGCGCTGATGGAGCAGGAAATCGAGGCTTAGTTCGAACCGCCATCTCCGTCGCCGTGATTGTGGCCACCGCCAGCATGGGTCGCCGCACCGGAGCCGCCCGCACTGCCGCCCTGACCGCCTTCCCACCAGTAAGCCCGGCGTTTCTGTGTACCGGTTGCGACCTCGTTCATGGTCTTGGAATCGTACATCCGCCCGCCGATCATCACGCTTTCGATCTTGTCAGAATCGCGGATGTTCGCGGTCGGGTCAGCGGTTAGAACCAGCAAATCGGCAAGCTTGCCGACTTCGAGGCTGCCGACATCTTTATCCATGCCGAGCGATTGAGCCGGGGCAATCGTCGCGGCCTTGAGAGCCTCGACCGGAGTCATCCCGCCGCGCGCGAAGCTCCAGATTTCCCAATGCGCGCCGATCCCAGCCTGCTGGCCATGCGCGCCGATCGATACCTTCACCCCGCGCTTGGCAACTTTACGCGCTTCGCGTGCAGCATCGTCATCGACAAAAGCCCAATCAGGCGCCTTGGTCCGGCGCGCTGTGCTCGCCAACAGGATCTTCGGCGGCGTATGAATCATCAAAGGATGATCGAACACATCGGTGGCCTGACGCCAGTACGGATCACCGGCGAGCCCGCCATAGGTGACGTTCAGGGTCGGCGTGTAGTTTGAATTCGATTGACCGAAAAACTGCAGAACGTCTTCATACAGCACATCGCCCGGCACGTTGTGTTCGATGGTGGAATTACCATCCGCAATCAGGTTCATATCCATCCCGAACAGGGAGCCACCTTCGGCCACGACCAGCATGTTTTCCTCGGCTGCCGCGCGGGCAACCATCTGGCGCTGCTCGCGGCGCGGCTGGTTGTAGTTTTTGACCGAGATGCCGCCTTGTGCCTTGATCCGGCGAACATGAGCGAGCGCATCATCATAACTGTCGATCCGGGCGTAAACGCTCGGCGCCTTTGCACCGTAAATGATCTCTCCTGTCGAGAAGATACGCGGCGCCAGCAATTTGCCCGCCTGTTGGCGCTCTGCCGCAGCAAAGATCTGGCTCGCATCGCTGGACGGATCGTGCAGCGTGGTCGTGCCAAGCGCCAGATCCTGCACCAGACGCCAGTTTTGCTGCGGGATGAGATCACCCGTTCCATGCGGCCCATGGTGGTGCGCATCGACGAAGCCGGGCATAATGGTTTTGCCACTGGCATCGACGGTCACCGCGCCACTAGGCACGGAAACGTCACCTGCCGCGCCGATGGCTTTGATACGGTCGCCTTCGATCACAATCACACCATTTTCGATCACGCCTGCATCGTCATCACCCAGCCCTGCGGCCATGGTCAGAATGCGCGCGCCGGTGATCGCCACTGTACCGCTTGGCTTATCAGCGTTGACAGTGACCGCCATCGAAATGCCGGTTTCTGGGGGCGTGTAGCCCTGTTCTTCTTCATCGCCTTTGGGTGCGTTGCGGAAGAAATCGGAAACCGTAGCGCTTTGCAATTGCGGACCGATTGACCAGAACAGCGTCTCGCCGCCATTGGCCCAGCCGAGATAATCTGCACCGCCAGTGCTGACCTTTGTAACCGGCAGTCCGCCGCCTTTCTCGCTCACATCGACCGGCTTGCCGCCGGGGATAAGCGGCATAGCAAAGACTTCGTAATTCTGGCGAAACGCCACCGTCTGTCCATCGGGCGCGATGCGGAAATCATTGGCGAGATCGCCGCGCGCATGGGTGCGCTGCTTCTCGCCATCAAGGTCTGCAGAAACCAGCGTCAGCTTGCCGCCGCTAAACGTATTCATGAAGATGCGATCGTTTGATGCAGCGAATTGCGGTGTGCGTCCGCTGCTGCTGACCCGCATGGCTTCGCCGCCGCCAGACGGCATCACATAGATGCCAGTATTCTCCGAGTAATCGGGCGCAGTCAGATACCCGCCAGAGCGCTTTTCAAACGCGATACTGCGCCCATCCGGTGAAAAGACGGGATTGCCATAATGGCCCGGCATATCCGTAATCGCGCGGGCATTCTGGCCGTTGGCGCTGGCAACCATGATCTGGCCCAGCCCATCATCGGTCCATTTGACATAGGTGATGCGCGAACCATCGCGGCTGAAGGAAGGAAATGCTTCCACTGCATCACTGCCATCGCTGGTAAGCGGCCGCGCCGCATCTCTGCCGCGTGCCGATTTGGTGTGAAGTTTGCCAAGGCTTTCAAAGACAACGCGGCTGCCATCGGGCGAAAGCGTGCCGAATTTCGCCATATTGGTGGTGAACCGATCGGGCGCTACGTCGATTTCAGGGTGCGGGGCATCGGCAATGCCGCGCGTGTCCGAAATGCTGAAGGGTATCTCTGCAAAGCCCGAGCCATCACGATTGATCCGGTTCAGCTTCCCGCCAGCCCAGAACACGATTGCGCTGCTATCTGGCAACCAATCCATATTCGGATACACACCGTAAACCGCCCAAGTTTCCTGCAAGTCGAGATCGAGCGCGTCGTAGATCATGCGCTCTTTACCGCTGGCGAAATCCTTCACCCACAGTTTGCTCTTGTCCTTGTCGCGCCGGACGAAAGCGATCTCTTTGCCATCTGGCGAAGGTGCCGGGCGCACTGCGCCGCCATAGCCATCGACCACGGTCGAAACCTCTCCGGTTTCAAGCTCGTGTTTCTCAATCGCGAAAATGCCGGAATTGGAATCCTGCGCGTAAATAAAGGTGTTACCCGGCGTGGTGTTGCGGGTGTAGTAAATCGCGCTGCCATCGGGCGCGAAAATCGGCTCACCCAGCTCTTTTTGCAGCGCTTCGTTAGCGCGTTTGACAACCTGAACACCGCCTCCGCCAGAAACGTGATACATCCAGATTTCGCCTGTTCCGGCAGAACGCTGGGTGGTGAAGTGCTTCTTGGCTGCAATGAAGCGCCCGTCGGGTGACCAAGTCGGCTGGTTGAGCAGGCGGAAGCTTTCCTTTGTGACCTGACGTTTGTCCGACCCGTCCCGATTCATCACCCAGATATTGTCGCCGCCGCCGCGATCCGAAGTGAAGGCGATGCGTGATCCATCAGGGGAAAAGCGCGGCTGAACTTCCCAAGCCAGCCCGTCAGCTATGCGCGTCGGCGTGCCCCCGGTGATCGGCAATGTGTAGATATCGCCCAACATCGTGAAGGCGAGCGTGCGGCCATCCGGCGCGACGTCGACATCCATCCACGTGCCTTCGTCTGTTTCAATCGGAACCTGCTCAATGGTCGCACCCTTTGGCGCGGTGATGTCCCAGCCTTTGTCTTCGCTCTTGTCATCGTCGGCGTAAGCGATGGTAGGCGCGGCAAGCATGGAGCCTGCAAGAAGGGCGGCGGTAAAATGGCGCATTCGAATTCTCCCCGTGTTGGCGAGAAGAGTAGCGGCACGAAAGGATATTGCTAGGGGGAGACAGAAGTCGTTAGTCGAATTGCCTCTGCATCTCTTTCTTTCGGGGCCCCAGATAACCAAAAAGATAAGCGCCGACTTTGCGCATTTGTATCTCTTCGCTGCCTTCGGTGATGCGATATCGCCGGTGGTGGCGGTAGATATGCTCGAAAGGTTTGTGGCGTGAATAGCCGATGCCGCCATGGACCTGCATCGCACGGTCGGCGGCTTCGCAGACCAGCCTGTTCGCCCAGTAATTGCACATCGAGACCTTGTCGGAGATCGTCCGCTCGATCTCCTCATGCGGCATATTGTCCATTTCCCATGCCGTCTTGAAAATCAGCAGGCGCAGCATTTCCGCCTGCGTTGCCAATTCGACCAGCGGAAACTGTATGCCTTGGTTCTTGGACAGCGGCTCGCCGAACGGTTTGCGCTCCCGCGCGTATTTAACGCTTTCATCGATGCAGAACATCGCCGCACCGCAGCTTGAGGCGGCTTGCCGGATACGGTTCTGATGGACGAAGCTTTGCGCCAGCGCGAGGCCGCGTCCTTCCACGCCAAGGATCGCATCGTCCGGCACCCAGACATTGTTGACCGAGAGACGCGGGTGATCGGTGGGCATATTGAACGTCCACATCCATTCCTCGATTTTCAGCCCTTCGGTGGGGTTGGGGACGAGGAAGCAGGTGATCCCGCTCGCCTGTCCCGCCTCGCCCGATGTGCGGGCAAACATCGCGCAATGCGTCGCGACATGCATGCCGGTGATCCACATCTTCTCGCCATCTATCCGCCAGCCATCCACGCCGTCGCGGGTCTCACGCACTGCAGTGGTTTCCATGTGGGTGGCATCGGAGCCATGATCGGGTTCGGTCAGGCCGAATGCGACGCGGCGCTCCCGGTTGAAACCGCCTGTGATGAACTCCTGCTTCTGCTCCTCTGTTCCCCATTGATCGAACATGGCGACGAAGGGGAAATTGCCGACGATGCTGTGTTCGTTTTGAAGATCATTGTGCAAGCCCAGCCCTTGGCGCGCGAAGTGTTCGCGGATGACAGCCATCCAGAGGTTGCTGCCATCCTTGCCGCCATATTGCTTGGGCGCGGAGAAGCGCCAATGGCCGGCCTTGTCCGCCCGCGCCGTGGCCTCGCGCAGCAACGCCTCCCAGTCCTCACGCGGCAACCCGCCCGCTTCAAAATCCGTCCGCTCATATTCGCGGCGGTGATCGAAGAAGCGGATATTGTCGTCCGCCTGCTCAAGCGGCTTGATCTCAGCCTCGATAAAGGCGTCGAGTTCGTCGAGATAGGCTTGCAGGTCTGCGGGAATTGCGAAGTCCATTATTCTTTTCCTGTCCACTTTTTGCGGGCAATTGCGAGCGCGGGGTATTTGGGCACATCCTGCATGATCGTAGCAAGAATTGCCTCACGCAGTTGAGTGAGCAAACCTGTATCTGCCAAGGTCGCTTCGCCAGACATAGCTTGTCTCGCCAACGGTGCATTTTCAAATGCGGGGATCGCCGTTGCATCATAGCGCGAGATCATACCCAGCGCATTTCGGGCAACGGCGTATTGGAAACGGTCGTGCCCCTCGAAACGATCTTTGACCGTTCCGAGCCATTCGTGAATGGCAATGGCCAGTTCACCATCGGTCGCCTCGCCAACTTGCGGAGCTGCGCTTGGTGATTGGACAAGGCGGCTCCGTTCTTGCTCAGGCGCATCCTCTTCCAACAGCATCAGCAGATCGAGCTCCTGCTCGCTCGTGCGCCGCGAAATGACGACCCGCTCTAGCATCCGATCCTCACCGCTGCGCCAGATTGCCGCCATTTTCAGACAGCCCAGCGCCCACCACACGGTACGGTGGATCAGCCAATAGCGGAAGCGTTTGCGGTCCACTTTGCGCCCGCCATTCGCCTCGTAAGCGTCAAAATAGGTCTCCAGATCGCCCAGACCCAGCGCGGGGCGATCATACCGCGCGAACCGCCATACAGCCATGCAACCAAAGGCGAGATCTTCGTGATAGTCGCCGAAATGCGCCAACTCCCAATCGAGCACGCCGGTCAGCCAGCCATCCTGCGCAAGCAGATTGCCCATGCGGAAATCGCCATGATTGAGCACCGGCTCGTTTGCCTCAGGACAATTGTCCTCCATCCATTTCAGGCCAAGCGCGATGATCGGGCGGTCGCCGCCTGCCTCCTCGAATTGGCGTTTCAGATCGGCGATTACTGCGCGGTAATCCATCACCGGCACAGCCTGCGGCACGTCGTCCCGTCCAAGCGAATGAATGCGCGCCAGATTCGCCGCGCATTCCGATAACAACCGGTCCGGTTCATCCATGTTGAGGATGTCTTTCGGGTTCGGAGTTCCCGGCAAAGCGCGCATCACAAAACCGCTGCCGATGCCGTCATCCGGCTCCAGCTCAACCACCACTTCGGGCGCAGCAACGCCTGCTGCGCCTGCTGCTCGGATCACAGCGGCCTCAACATCGTGGCCAAACGGGCGGTCTTTCATAAATTCGAGGCTTGGCGCGCGGCGCAGAACAAATGCATCATCACCGCACTCAAACCGCCAGCTTTCCATGGTCGCGCCGCCGGTCAGCCGCACAAGGTCCGATGGCGCGGTCAGCCCAGCACAGGCCATCACCCGGCCAAGACCATCCAGCAATTCGTCTGGCGCAATCGACATCTCTTCCCCTAACCCCCATTCGCTGCGATGAGTGCAGCGCTATCATGTCACAATCGGAATAGGTCGCAATGAAGAAACGTCATATCGCGCTCGCCGCGCTCGCTCTGATCGGGGTTGGAGCAGGCAGCGCCGTCATTATCGCCAGCCCCACCGTGCACAAAGGGGCTCCTGGCGAAATGCCCGAACTGGGTCGCTATGGTGAATTCTCCGTCGGCACGCAGGAATTCACGATGGAATTGCCAGACCGCGTGACGTTTTCGAAAGCGGCGATGGTAACGGGCGGCATTGAACCTACCGAGCGGGCGCTCAAAGTGCGGATGTATTATCCGGCGGCCCCCAACGGTCAGGAGCTTGTCAGCTACAGCCACACGATGGCACCGCCGGATATGGAGCCGGTGACGCTGGATTACACGGGCCGCGCCTATGAAGGCGCTCCCGTCGTGGCTGACCGCACAGCATACCCCCTTGTCATAATGAGCCACGGCTTCAACGGTTGGAGCACTCAGTTTAGCAACCTCGCCGAACACATCGCATCGCGCGGCTATGTCGTCGCTTCGATCGATCACGCTGACATGCAGTTGGAAGGGCTGACCGACTTTCTGCACTCTTTCGCGCAAGTGCTGGCGAGCCGATCGCTCGATCAGCGGCAAGTGCTTGCGCAGATTCTGAAACGCAATGCCACCGAGGATAGCGGCATTTTCGATGCCGTTAATCCCGAACAGGTCGCCGTGATCGGCTATTCGATGGGCGGTTATGGCGCGCTCGCCACTGCGGGCGGCGATTATGATTATGAAAGCGGCACATTCGGCGCAGTCCCCGCCGAAGCGCTCGATCCCGTCCGTGCCGCGGGATCCCAAGACGCCGGTATCGATGCGGTCATTGCCTTTGCCCCTTGGGGTGGGCAATCGGATAACCGCGTTTGGAGCGCGGACACGCTGTCCAAGATCACCGTGCCCGTATTGATAGTTGCGGGCAATCAGGATGACGTTTCCAATTATGAAGACGGCATCAGCTGGATTTTCAATTCATTGAGCGGAGCGGATGCGCATATGCTCGTTTTCCGAGAGGCGCGGCACAACATTGTCGGCAATGATTTCGACTTGCCCGAAGGCGCGCCGTTCCGCGCGATGGAATTCGTCAAAGAACCAGTATGGCGGCAAGACCGGATCAACGGCATCAACCAGCATTTCGTCGCCGCGTTCCTGGATCTGCATCTGAAAGGCGACGCGGACAAAGCTGCCTATCTGAATGTGCCAACGTCCAACGCCAATGAGGGCCAATGGGATGTCTCCACCGGCGAGCAGCTCAACGGCAAAATGGCAGGCTCTAACGAGACAGAGCACTGGCGCGGGTTTCAACGTCGCTGGGCCCTCGGCCTCGACATGCTGCAAAAGCCTGCTGGCGAATAGGCCCGATTGCACAAAGAAAAAGGCCGCGCGGATCATCTCCGCGCGGCCCTTTCTTTGATAGGCTGAAAATCAGCTGATCTTCTTGCGCATCCGCTTCGCGCGTTTCGCGGGGCTTGGATGGGTCTTCAGCAGTTCGATACCGCCGACGCTCGCGCTCTTCGCAGCAAGCTTATCCATCGCAGTGGCACACGCTTCCTGATCATAGCCATTATCGGCCATAAACTTGAGTGCATAGTCATCCGAGCGGGTTTCCGCCTTCTGCGAATGCTGGGCGTACATCACATCCTGGATCAAGCCACCGAGTTCGGACTCGGCGATCCGCTTTACATCGCTGCTCGCTGTGCCAGCAACGCTCAGCGCGGCGTCCTGTTGAAGAGCCCGTTTCAGACGCTTCTGGCCATGTTCCAGCTTAACGTGACCGATTTCGTGGCCGATAACGCAGCGCACTTCATCGTCGTTAAACTCGTCCATAAGGCCAGCCATGATCCGCACAGTGCCATCACCCATGGCGAACGCGTTCACGTCCTTAACAAGGTAGGCTTTGATGTCGAGGTCCAGCCCGTCATAGCTATCGAGCCCTTGGGTCAGTGCCGCGAGCCGTGCGCCATAGGGATCATCGAGAGTTGCAACCGGATTGTCCGCGTCCATTTTCTCGGACATTTGCCCGAAATACGCGACGATTTCCTCATCCGAAACACTCGCAGCTTCGGCCACTTTCTTGGCCGAACCAAGAATGCCGCCAAGGCTTTGCGAATTCGCTGGGACTGCTGCCACTGCAAGCATCGCGCCGACACCTGCCAGCGCTGCAGCTGTGTTTCTGAACGCTTTCATTATACCAAACTCCCTGAAAATAATGTCAAATCAAGCGACTACATTATCCTTCTTAATAGTAATAACCTGCGGATAGGTAAATTCCTTTAGGCCTTCTTTGCCGTATTCTGCACCAAAGCCCGACTGCTTGTGCCCGCCAAATGGCGCGAACGGCGAAAGGTGCATGAATTCGTTTATCCAGACCGTGCCGGTTTCAAGCTGTTCTGCGATTTCCTGACCCTTCTCGGTATCGGCGGTCCACACGGCGCCTGCGAGGCCATATTCGGACGCATTGGCGCGCGCGATAGCCTCTTCCTCGGTCGAGAATTTCATCAGCGGCATAACCGGGCCGAACTGTTCCTCGGCGACGATCCGCGCGTCTTCCGGTGGATTGTCGAGGATGGTCAGCGGCACGAAGTAGCCTGTGCCCGACGGATCTTTGTCACCGCCGGTTAGGAATTTGTAGCCGTTGTCTTTGGCATCCTGGATCAGTTCAAGAACGCGGTCATATTGCTTCTTGTTCTGGATCGGGCCGACGCCGGTGCCCTGCTCGCTGCCGTCACCGACCACAACAGTCTTGGCGAAATCGGCGATAGCTTGGGACAGCTCGTCATAGATGTCTTCGTGGATATAGACACGCTTGGCCGCGATGCAGACCTGACCCGCGTTCTGGAAGCTTGCCCAGAACAGCTGCTCTGCGACCTTTTTGGGATCGGCATCTGGCATCACGATGGAGGCATCGTTGCCGCCCAGCTCCAACGTGATCCGTTTCAGATCGGCGCTGGCGCCTTCCATGATTTTCTTACCCGTCGCGGTCGATCCGGTGAAGGTGATCTTATCAATATCGGCATGCGATGTGATCATCGGGCCGAGCACATCTTCGCCGGTGATGATGTTGACGGTGCCCGCGGGCACTTTGTCCGCGATCAGTTCCGCGATGCGCAGAGTGGTGAGCGGTGTGAACGGCGAAGGCTTCAGCACAATGGTGCAACCCGCCATCAGAGCAGGCACGATCTTCTGGATCGCCATCATGATCGGGAAATTCCACGGCACAATGCCGCCCACTACGCCCACAGGCACGCGGCGGTGACGGTGCAGGCGGGTGTCGTCATCCTGAATAATCTCTTCTTCAAGCTGGAGCGTCGATTGCGCCGCGGCAAGACCGGCCGCGCCGAAAATCTCACCTTTAGCTTGAGCATGCGGCTTGCCCTGCTCGCTGGTCAGCAGACGGTAAAGTTCGTCCGCATTTTCCTTGATCACGCCGGAGATCGCCATGCAGACAGCCTGACGCTCTTCGAAAGTGGTTTTCTTCCAGACCTTGAACGCGGCCCGCGCCGCAGCGACGGCCTTGTCGAGTTCGCCCGCACCGGATGACGGAACCTGTCCGATCACTTCCTCAGTCGCAGGATTGACGACATCCAGCCATTCGCCGTTATCCGTCATCTCGCCATTGATCAGGTTCTTATATTGCGTGACCATGATTGTTCCTCTCTCGAATCTCTTTGAAATCTCTCTTGCATCCGAAGGTGGACCTTCGGGCACAAAAATCAATCACGAATGCTGCGTGCGGCATCCGCCTTGCGGTGGAACGTAGCGCCAATCAGTTGCGCTTTGCAACGGGCGCTTTATGCAAATCGCAAAGAGGAGACACAGATGACCGACGCCCCCAATGATCTCGTACTGTATGGCAGCCCGCTTTCGCCTTTCCTGCGCAAGGCGGCTGCGCTTTGCATAGAAAAGGGCGTCGCATTCGATGTCGAGGCGGTCGATGTCTTCAACCCGCCGCAATGGTTTCGTGACATCTCACCGATGAAGCGTATTCCGGTTCTGCGCGACCGCTCAATCGCCGAAGAAGGCATCGCGGGCACCATCGCCGATAGCTCCGCGATCTGCGCCTATGTCGAGAAAAAGCATCCCGAACCTGCGCTCTATCCGGCCGAGCCATTCGCCCATGGCCGCGCGCTTTTTATTGAGGAATATTCCGACACCCATCTCGCCGCGACGGGCGGGCTCGGCATTTTCCGGCCTATCTTTTTCAATGCGCTGCAAGGCAAAGACCCTGATCTTGAAAAAGCCAAAACCACTTGGTCGGGCGAAATGCCAGCGATCCTTACCTTCCTCGATAATGCGCTGGGCGAGAGCGAGTATTACGCCGGAGATACGCTGTCGATTGCCGATATTTCCGTAACGGCAACGCTTATACAAATCGCGTTGGTCGCGAACATGCCGCTGGGCGATTATCCGAAACTTGCGGCGCATTATGACCGCGTTTCTGCGCGCCCATCCATCGCAGGACCTTTCGCAAAAGCTAACAAGTTCATTCGCAAGACCTTGCCCGATCTGTTTGACCTGACCTAAGGCTCTGCGCGGTCAAACCAAGTAAGAGCGGGACGCGCAAACATGGCGAGCGAATGGTGCATCGGGATCATCGGCGGATCGGGACTCTACGATATAGAGGGCCTCGAAGACGAGCAGTGGATCGCGATTGAAACCCCATGGGGTGAGCCTTCGGATGAAGTGCTGTGCGGGCGCATCGGCGATGTCAAAGTCCGCTTCCTGCCGCGCCACGGACGCGGCCATCCCGTCTCGCCCAGTGAGCTGAACAGCCGCGCCAATATCGATGCGCTGAAACGCGCAGGCTGCACCGATATCCTCGCAATCTCCGCCATCGGATCGCTGCGCGAACAGATCGAGCCGGGGCGCTTTGTCGTGGTCGAACAATTCATCGATCGCACCGTAAATCGCGAAAGCACATTCTTCGGCAGCGGCTTTGTCACCCATGTCTCCATGGCCGATCCCGTCTGCCCGCGCCTGTCAGAAATGGCCGGAAAAGCCATCGCCGCCTGCAAAGGCAAAGTCGCCGTCGGCGCGACCTATCTCGCGATGGAAGGACCGCAATTCTCGACCCGCGCCGAAAGCCTGATGTACCGCCAATGGGGCGCCGATGTCATCGGAATGACAGCCATGCCAGAGGCAAAGCTGGCCCGCGAGGCGGAGTTACCTTACGCCCTGATCGGCATGGCAACCGACTATGATTGCTGGCGCGAAGGCGAGCAGGTCGATGTCGCACAGGTCGTCGCGCAGATGCAGGCGAATGGAGAATTGGCTCGCGACACCATCGTCAAGTTCATCGAAAGCCTGCCCAAAAAACGCGCCGCTTCGCCAATCGACACCGCTCTGGATGATGCCGTCATCACAGCGCCGGATGAGCATGAGCCAGCCATGCTGGCAAAATTGGATGCGGTGGCGGGGCGCTTGCTCAACTAACGGTGCAGCGCGTGAGTCTGATCTCTTTACAGCCCAGCGCCAACCATAGTCCTATTCGGACGATTTAAAGTCAGCGGGAATCGGGCAGTTGGCGCATTTCTCGCTATCGCACATCCGGCATATGCGGCGCCGCCCAAGATCGTCGTCACTCGCCGACTTCAAAACCTTGCGCAACAAATCATCCAGCATGTCGCGCTCTTCGTCCGCAAGAGACTCAACAAGAGGGCGAATGGCTAGCAAGCGCCCTTTCAACAGTTCCTCTCGCTTTTCCATTCCAGCGTCAGTCAAATAAAGTGCGTTGGAGCGTTTGTCGCTCCCACTGCGGCGCTCAACAAGATTGTCAGCGACCAGTCTGTCGATCAATCGCACGGTGCCCGGATGGCTCAACTGCAAGACCTTCCCCAGCCGGTCATTCGACAGGCCAAAGCCATAACCGATCACGACCAAAGCCGCAGGGGTTTCGCCCGCCCGGTGCAAAATATCGAGCGCGGATGCCTGAATCCGATCGGCCACTGCCAGCCCCAAGGCACCCAAAAGGTTTACGGTGCTATCCATCATTTATCTCGCTCAAAACAATTGCACTCACTTTCCGATTGACGATATGTGCGCTGCGCACATATATGACTAACCACACCACTCTTCAAATGGATAGTCCTATGTCTAACGCATCACTCTCACCCGAACATCAAGACTTCTATGAACGCTTCAAGTCGTTCTGGGCCGCACCGTCGGGTGATCGCGTCGCAGAACTCATTGCGCCCGAAGCGACCATCCATTTCACTGGTGCGGGCTTTATGACAGGCGCGCAATACGCCGCATGGATGGGAGAAGCCTTGCCAACGTTCGAGGACATGACCGTCACCCCGATGGACTGCGCAGGCAACGGCGAGATACTCTACATCGCTTGGGAGGCATCTGCCCGCCTTCACGGCGAACAGCGGACCTATCGCGGCGTAGACCGTTTTCGGATCAAAGATGGAATGGCGATTGAGGAGCACGTCATCTTTGATTCGGCCGTACTCACTCCAGAAGGTCGCGGCGGCATCGAACAAAAAAGCGGCTAGGCCCCGCTCCCATCACTCTGCCTTCCAGCGCCCCTTAACCGGCTCAAATTTGTCCACCCGGATCGACTGCCACACGCCGCCGACCAGATAGGGATCGTCGTTCACGGTTGCTCGCGCTGCCGCTTCGTCTTCGGCTTCGATAATCAGCAGCGAACCGACAAAATCGCCGTTCTTGTTCGTCAGAGGCCCTGCGGCGAGATAGTTCTCGTCATGCTGGGCCATCCATTCCCGCTGGGCTTCAAGGTGGACCGCACGCAGCGTCTCGCTGTTCTCACCATCGCGACAATAAAAGCAGAATTTGGCCATCGGATGATCGTACCTAGCCCGCCGTCCCCGATCAAGCGGCAACACATGCGGCCAACTGCGTTCGACTTTGCTTGATGTCGCGGCTTTGCGGGTGCAAATCGGGCTCAGAAGTCCGAGTCGCATCGTCCATCCAGCATGGGCAGCGGCGGAGATGCTACAGGGAAAAGAGACCATCACGACGTGACCACGAACGCATTGCCAGACAACACCGCCCATTTCCTCGACCGCGCAGAGTTGCGCCGCGCTTATCGCGCCGAAGAGGAAGCGTGCATCGCGCAGCGCATCGAACAGGCCGCGCCCGCGCGAAAGGTGGCGGATGCTGCGGCTGATCTGGCGATTGATCTGATCAATGGTGCCCGCGCGCAAAAGGCGAGCGGCGTGGATGCGTTCTTGCAACAATACGGCCTCGATACCGAAGAGGGCATCGCGCTGATGTGTCTCGCCGAAGCCTTGCTGCGCGTGCCAGATGAAGAGACCGCCGATGCTCTGATCCGCGACAAGATCGGCGAGATCGAATGGGGCGATCATCTGGGCGAAAGCTCATCGACATTCGTGAACGCTGCGACGTTCTCCCTGATGCTGACCGGCGAAGTTCTGGAACGTCCCGAGGAACACCAGAAGGGCATGGGCCGCGTGCTGAAAGGCACGATGAACCGTCTGGGCGAACCTGTAATTCGCAAAGCGACTTTGCAGGCGATGCGCATTCTCGGCGGGCAGTTCGTCTTTGGCCGGACTATCGGCGAAGCGCTCAAACGCGCCAAGCCGGAACGCGCAAAAGGCCTTACCCATTCGTTTGACATGCTGGGCGAAGCGGCGATGACATTCGCCGATGCCGCGCGCTATGCATCTGCGTATGAAGGCGCGATTGATCGTTTGGCGAGCGAAGCGAAAGGCGGGGTTGGCCCGTCACCGGGTATCTCGGTCAAATTGTCGGCGCTGCACCCGAAATACGGCTATCTCCACGCCGAAGAAGCGCGGCAGGACATCGTGCCGATCGTCAAACGTCTCGCGATGAAAGCCCGCGATGCGGATATTCACTTTACGCTCGATGCCGAGGAAGCAGAACGGCTTGAGGTTTCGCTCGACATTATCGAGACGCTCGTCAGTGATGATCAACTGTTCACTCGCGAAGACGGATCGCGTTGGGACGGGTTCGGCCTTGCGATCCAAGCCTATCAGAAACGCGGCGTGCCGCTGTGTGATTGGGTGGCCAAACTCGCGCGGCGGCATGGGCGCAAGCTGTTCGTGCGGCTTGTCAAAGGCGCTTATTGGGATAGCGAGATCAAGGTCAGCCAGGTCGGCGGATACACCGATTATCCGGTCTTCACGCGCAAGCTGGCCACCGACGTATCCTACCTCGCCTGCGCGGCTCGCCTGTTCGAGCATGACGACGTGATCCGCCCGGCCTTTGCGACGCACAACGCCTACACCGTGGCCGCTGTGAAAGAGATGGCGAAGGGGCGGGGCTTTGAGTTCCAGCGCCTCCACGGCATGGGCGAAGAAGTCTTCGATGCTCTCGGCAAGATCGAGGGCAATGATCGCACGCCTGTGCGCATCTACGCGCCCGTTGGCGGACACAAAGAATTGCTCGCCTATCTCGTGCGCCGCTTGCTCGAAAACGGAGCCAATACCAGCTTTGTAAACCGCATGGGCGACGCCGATATTCCGGCCAGCGAATTGGTTGGCGATCCGGTCGAAGAACTCGCCGCAATGTCGCCGCGCCGCAACACCGCCATTCCGCTGCCGCGCGATATTCTTGGAGAGCGCGTCAACAGCGCCGGAGTCGATCTGTCCGATCCGCTGGTGCTTGGCCCGCTTCAGGAGCGTTTGAAGCGTCTGGAAAGCATTCAATGGCGCGCTGAACCAACCTTCCCCGCCGAAGAACCCGGCGAAATCGCGCCGATCACAATGCCGCATGACCTCACGGCTGAGGTCGGCACCCGCCGCGATGCGACCGCAGAGGAAGTGGACGCCGCATTCGCCCGCGCCGAAGCGATCCAGCCGGGCTGGGACGCATTGGGCGGAGAAGCGCGCGCGTTGTTGCTGGAAGAAGCCGCCAACCAGTTCGAAGCGCATACCGACGAGTTTCTATCTCTTTGCCAGCGCGAAGCGGGAAAGACTCTGCTCGATGGCGTGGCCGAACTGCGCGAAGCGGTCGACTTTCTGCGGTATTACGCCGCAGAGGCGCGCCGCCAGTTTGACGAGCCGCTTTATCTGCCCGGCCCGACCGGTGAGGAAAACACGCTTCGCATGCACGGCCGCGGCGTTTTCGCCACGATCAGCCCGTGGAATTTCCCGCTCGCGATCTTCACCGGCATGGCCTCGGCTGCACTCGCGGCGGGCAATGCCGTGATCACCAAACCAGCGGAGCAAACCCCGCTCACTGCGGCGCTTGCCGTGAAGCTGATGCATGATGCGGGTATCCCGCCAGAGGCACTGCAACTGCTGCCCGGTGCAGGCGAAGTGGGTCAGCTCATCACGTCCGATCCCCGCATCGCTGGCGTCGCTTTTACCGGCTCGACCGAGACGGCCCGCCTGATCAACCAATCGCTCGCTGGACGCGACGGGCCGATTGCGACTTTGATCGCGGAAACCGGCGGCCAAAATGCGATGATAGTCGATTCATCGGCGCTGCCCGAGCAGGTCGTGCGCGATGTTCTGGCGAGCGCATTCCAGTCGGCGGGTCAGCGGTGCTCGGCATTGCGTGTGCTGTATCTGCAAGATGACGTCGCCGATGAAATGCTGGAGATGATCCGCGGCGGATTCGAGGCCCTGCATGTCGGCGATCCGGCGGACCTCGCCACCGATGTCGGCCCTGTGATTGATCCGGACGCACAAGCCGCGCTTGAACGCCATGTCGCACGCAGCATCGCTTCCGAGCGTAACGTAACGCGTTGCTTCATGCCTGAAGGCACCGACAAAGGCTGCTACGTCGCGCCGACCATTATCGAGGTGGATTCGATCCTCGATCTGAACCGTGAAAACTTCGGCCCTGTCCTGCATGTGGCGCGGTTCAAATCCGAAGAGCTGAGTCAGGTCATCGAAGATATCAACGCGACCGGATACGGCCTGACGCTTGGCCTGCACAGTCGCATCGCCGCCACGCGCCGCTTTGTTCAGGCCCGCGCGAAAGTCGGCAATTTCTACGTCAACCGCAACCAAATTGGGGCGATTGTCGAAAGCCAGCCATTCGGCGGCGAAGGCTTGTCCGGCACCGGTCCCAAAGCGGGCGGCCCGAACTATCTCGCCCGTTTTGCAACCGAGCGCGTGACCTGCATCGACACAACAGCGGCGGGCGGCAACGCCACTCTGCTCGCGAGCTAAAAAGGTTTACTTGCGGGCAGACGGGGTTGCGCGATAAAAGCGCTTCATGCCCAAGTTTCTGATTCACCTTTTCACCCTGCTCGCGCTCGTCTGGAGCGGCCCTGCGCTCGCCGATGTGCAGATCCACTTTCACAGCGTGAACGGATCGGTGCTGTTTGGACGGTACCCGCACACATTCTTTGTGCTGGAAGGCACGCTGGAATCGAACGGCAAAGCGGTGAACGAGAATTACGGCTTCTCCGCCCGCAAGGCGACCACAGCGGTTCTGCGCGGGCCGGTGGAGCATATGGTGCTCGCCGAAAAGCCGAAATTTATCAAGAAAACCAATCGCCATTTCTCGATGACGATTACCGACGAGCAATATTACCGGATCATCGCCGAAAAGGACAAATGGCAGAACGCGCCGGGCAAATATTACAGCCTCGACACGCGCAACTGCATCCACTTTGTAGGCACAATGGCGAAGATACTCGGCCTGAAGGTTGAATATCCTGAAGACATGCTGCGCCGCCCGAAAAAATGGCTCAATCACGTCACGGCGCTCAACCCGCAGCTTGGCGCAAAGCAGATATAGGAGCGGAAGCTCAGCTCGCTTTCGAAGTCGCTATGCCAGTCGGCACGATGGTCGCTTGAGCCACCGCGACAAGCACTGGATCGCTGCCTCCGTCTTCTGACCACACATCCGCGCGCACGACGACCTGCCGCTTGCCCGCTTTCACAACGCTGCCTTTGGACCGCAGCTTTGCGCCCTTTGCCGGGGCGAGGAAATTGATCGTGTAGCTGCCCGTCACCACATCGCCGACAGCGGAACTGGCCGCCCATGCGCAGGCATTATCAGCCATCAATCCGACGATGGCACCGTGAGCAAAGCCGTGATGCTGAGTCATTTCCGGCCGAACATCCATCTCGATCTCGGCCACCCCCTCCCAGCAACGAACCGGCTCAAGCTCCAGAAAGCTGCTGAACCCAGACCGCCCGACTGCGATCCTTTTCATATAATCGAGCACTTGCTGTTCATTATCGAAACCGGGTCTGGACATATTCAAATCCTTAAGTCTGGAAATAAGACTTAATTCAATCACGCTTGTGCTTTGCTTGGTCAAGTCTAAAATGCAGACCTATGAACCCGCTCGAGCTTTCCACGTCTCCCTGTCCCGTTGGCCGGGCGTCGCGCATTCTCGGGGACCGATGGGTCATTCTGATTGTGCGCGAAGCATTTTTAGGAGCGACACGGTTTGAAGAATTTCTGCCCAATACCGGCATCAATCGCGCCGCGCTGACATCGCGCCTTACCGCTCTGGTCGAGCATGGAATTCTGGAACGCGACCCTCCCGAAGGACGCCGCGCCGAGTACAAACTGACAGAGGCTGGCCGCGAGCTGGCCCCCGTTATGGGCGCGATGCGCGAATGGGGTGATAAATGGCTGTTTGATGGCAAAGGACGGACGAAAGAGAAGCAATGACCTTGTCCGAGAATCCACGGCTGATCACAGCTCACTCGGTTGTTTTCAATGATGGCAAGTTCATCTTGGAAACATACAGTTTTGGGACCTACTGCCTCTACTTCAAGAACGTCGACGATGCCGCCTGCATCCGAGATGACCTCTTCGACGATCTTTCAGATGCCATGGAGTCATGCTTGGATGAATACGGAATTCCGCTCGACTCTTGGGAGTTATTAGAAGCGCATTCCCCAATCATGGCGCCCCTTGATCCCTCAATATAGGCGTCAATGAATATGGCAGCGCGTCAATCCTCCCACACCTAAAACTACGCCAACGCTTGCCCCGTCCGCGCCCTTCGGGAATCACTGCGTCATGGCTATTCTTTCAGACAAATGGATTCGTGAGCAGGCTCAAACCAACGGCATGATTGAGCCGTTTGAGGAAGCGCAGCGCCGCGATGGTGTGATCTCTTACGGGCTCAGCTCATACGGGTACGACGCGCGGGTTGCGCCAGAGTTCAAGATTTTCACCAATGTGAACTCTGCGACGGTCGATCCAAAGAAATTCGACGCAAACAGCCTCGTTGATCGCGAAACCGATGTCTGCATCATCCCGCCCAACTCCTTTGCTCTGGCACGCACCGTCGAGTATTTCCGCGTACCCGAAGACGTGCTGGTCATCTGCCTAGGCAAAAGCACCTATGCGCGCTGCGGTATCATCGTGAATGTCACCCCGCTTGAGCCGGGCTGGGAAGGCCACGTGACGCTGGAATTTTCCAACACCACGCCGCTGCCTGCAAAAATCTACGCCAATGAAGGCGCGTGCCAGTTTCTGTTCCTGAAAGGGAACGAGCGCTGCGAGACCAGCTACAAAGACCGCGCGGGCAAATATATGGGCCAGCGCGGGGTGACGCTGCCACGGTTGTAGAAGGCAATGTGGGACGGGCTTGTTCTTGGCTGGCGAACGGCGATCCTTATCCCGCCAATACTTGCCATGCTGGTCATCGCAACCGCCCTAACCCGAGCTTTGGCAAACCACACCGCGAACCGGTCACTCGCGATCTTACTCGTCGTTTTGGTTGGGACACTTACGCCATGGGCAATAGGGTTCGCTGGTTTTTATGATCGCTGGCAATGGCTCAGCTTCGCCCCCTTCTCACATCCTCTAGCGGTCGCCCCGCTGTTCTATTTCTATCTGTTCGCGCTCGTCCATGGCCGGCTTCCGGGAAGGCTCAGCCTCCATCTTGCCGCCCCGATTATATTCGGCGCTGTGATGGTGATCAGTTTCCTGCTGCCTGCTGATGCGAAATCGACCTGGGCGCGCATTTCCTCTGGCGGGTTCGACATTGTGGTCTCTCTCGGCATTGTCGTTGGCTTTGCAATGTACGGGCGTTTGAGCTGGCTGTTGCTCCGCCGCTACCGCGTGTGGCTGGCGAGTGAGCGGAGCGACGATGACCGTTTTGCAGCGCGTTGGCTCCAGAACATTCTGATCGGCGGTGCTGCGCTTTTGGCAGTATGGGCTGTTTACGAAGTGACCAATGCTGTGATCGGGCTTAGCTATCGCGGTCTGATGGGCCTGTATATCGTAATCGCTATCCTAGGCACGGCGCTTGCAATCGAGGGCTGGCGCCATGCGCATTTGCCGTTCCCCTCGATGCCCTTCGGCCTAGATGCAGGCTTGCAAGAGGACAAACAGGCCGAGCCTCGCCCGACTCTCGTGAAAGACGCCAACCGCTGGGTTGAACAAATCCGCCAAGATCGCCTTTACGAAGATCCAGAAATCTCGCTTGCCCGCGCCGCACGGCATCTTGGAACGAACCAGTCCTACCTCTCACGTGCGGTGAATGAGCAGTTCGGAATGAACTGGTCCGCTCTGATCAATGGGATGCGGAGCGAAGCGGTCGCAGAGCGGCTTGCCGTGGATGCATCTGCCGATATTCTCCGCACGGCGTTGGAGTGCGGCTTCAATTCCAAAGCCAGCTTCAACCGCTCCTTCCGGGCGCACCATGGCATGACACCATCTGCCTTCAGGCGCGAAACGTCTCAGAACGCATAAACGTACAGCGTTTTGGGATGTGAGACGCGCGGGCAAGAATTCCGAGCCATCTGTCTTTTCAGCGACGGCCAATCGGGCCCACGCCTCTTAAAAAGGACTAACGATGTTTCAATCTCTCACCGTTCTCGCCGCACTTGCCCAAGTCACCGCAGCGACCGCCGATGCTCCTCAAACCGCAGTGGATGCCTTCACTGGATTGGAAGGGAATTGGCAGGGTCAGCTCGAATATCGCGATTATCAATCGGATACGATGCAGGCGATCCCAATGCGCGTCGAATTCGACACGATCCCTGACAAAACCACGTTCCTCCAACGGGCAGAATTCACTGATCCCGGATTTCCTGTGCGGATCACGACTTTGATCAATGTTGCAGGTGCGGACACGAACGTCGCCATTTCACGCGCCGGTCGTCCGTTCGAAACCTACACGCAAAATGCGCGTCTCGCGCCGGGCGCGATCGCCGATAGCTGGACTATAACATTTACCCGGGTCGGCGAAGACGACAATCGCCCCGCTGCCATCCGCGAAGTCATGACCCGCAAAGCAGAGAGCCTGACCGTCACGAAAGAGGTCGATTTTCTCGACGATGAAGCAGCGGAATGGGTGTTTCGCAACCGGGTGTCGCTTTCTTCTGAATAGAGCCAGCTTTGGTTTGATATATTGGGCCGCTCGGGGAACCGGGCGGTCCCTTCTTTTGGAAACCTCGCTTTCGAAAAAGCTTTATTTGCGGGCCAATTTTCCTACTCGTCCACGCCGCGCTAGTCTGGCTGCGCCCGCTACATTGGCTCGAATATGAAAGGCCGGCCATGTTGGAGAGTTGTCACCCACGTCCTACACGAGCAAGCATCTGATTTCGCCGCATATACTCATGTAGGACACAGATGACACTTCGCCCAATCTGTCATGTGTGTCCTACACAGGAACAAAGCGCCCTCCCCGCGACTTTGACTCTCGCACCCCTCGTGCGCATTGCTGCGGGGACAAAGGAGACAATCTGAATGGCTACCCCAGAATTTGACATCATCATCTACGGCTCGACCGGTTACACCGGCCGCCTCGTCGCCGAGTACCTTGATCAGCATTACGGCAACCGTGATGACGGCCCGAAATGGGCCATGGCTGGCCGCTCTCAGGAAAAACTGGAAGCCGTTCGCGATGAAATCGGCGCGCCTGCCGATACGCCTCTGGTGGTCGCCGATGCGGATGACATGGCTAGCCTCGAAGCGATGTGCCACCGCACCAAAGTCGTCCTGACCACTGTTGGCCCATACCAGCTTTACGGCGACAATCTCGTCGCGGCCTGCGTGACGACCGGCACCGATTACGCCGACCTTTCCGGCGAGCCTGCATGGATGGCGGAGAAGATCGCCGAGCATGAAGAGAACGCCAAGAAATCGGGTGCGCGCATCTGCTTCTCCAGCGGGTTCGACTCGATTCCGTTCGATCTCGGCGTGTTGATGACGCAGAAGGAAGCGCAAAAGCGCTGGGGCATGCCTGCTCCGAAAATTCGTGGCCGCGTGCGCGCGATGGCGGGCACGTTCTCGGGCGGCACCGCAGCTAGCCTTGGCGCGACGATGAAGGCAATGGCGAAGAACCCGTCGCTCATCAATGTCATGCGCAGCCCGTTTGCTCTGACACCGGGTTTCGAAGGGCCAAGCCAGCCTTCGGGCATGATCCCCGCTTACGAGAAGGATCTGGACAAATGGGCCGCTCCGTTTGTGATGGCGCCGATCAATACAAAGAACGTCCACCGCACCAACTTCCTGCTGGGCCACCCTTACGGCGAAGACTTCCAGTATGATGAAATGATGCTCACCAGCCCCGGCGATGCGGGCAAGAAAATGGCTGAGGCTGCGACGGAAATGATGAAGAACCCGTTCGGTGCGAAACCGCCAAAACCGGGTGAAGGCCCGAGCAAGGAAGAGCGCGAGAACGGCTTTTACGATGTGCTGTTTGTCGCTGACATGCCCGATGGCGAGAGCCTGCATTACAGCGTCAAAGGCAAGTACGATCCGGGCTATGGCTCGACCAGCCGGATGCTGTCGGAAACCGGCATCGCGCTGACCGAAAGCGATGCGCCGGGCGGCATCGGGACACCGGGCTCATTCCTTGGCGAAGCTCTGGTCAAGCGGCTTGAAGAGCATGCCGATCTGAAATTCACCGCCGAAAACTAAGCGGCGGCAAAACGTCAAATGAAAAGGGGCGAGCGCCGGTTATGCCAGCGCCCGCCCCTTTCGTTTTCCTACTTCCGGATCAGAAGCTAAGGCGAACGCTCGCCCGGATGTTACGGCCAGCCAGCGGGACAAAGTCTTTCGTAAAGCTCGCATGGCGGCGGCCATTCACGTCAAATACGTTGTCGGCGGAAAGCTGGACAAACACGTTCTCATTGTTCGCCAGCGGACGCCACGCGACGAGGAAGTTGACGAGCGCAAAATCCGAAGTCGGTGTTTCGAATGCGGCAATCTGGTCCTGTTCGGCAAACCACTGCACTTCGCCGCGCACGTCAAACGCATTGGTTTGCGCTTCGAGACCAGCGAGGAAGCTGAGCGGTGGAATGCGCGGGACGTTGGTGCCATCGCCAAGCTCGGCATTGATATACGAGCCGTTGAAATCGGCGATCAGGCCGAAATTGCCGGTGTCGAACAAAGGAAAGGAAACCTCGCCTTCGACACCGAAATAGGTGGCATCCTGTTGGAGATAGACGAACACGGGAAGATCATCTTCCTCCAGGCCGGTTTCGGTGAGATAGATGTAATCGTCGAACCACTGGTTGAACACAGCCGCGCTGAAGGTGACACCGCCGACTGTGCCGCGAGCGAAGGCTTCTACGCCCCATGCGCTTTCGGTGGACAGGTCGACATCGCCGATTTCAAACGCCTGCGTTGCGATATGCGGGCCGTCGGAGAACAGCTCTTCGGCACTCGGTGCACGCTCGGCGCGAGAAAGGTTGACACCAGCGCGGAATGCTTCGTCAGCTTCGTAGATGAAGCCAGCAGCACCGGAGAACGTATCGAAATCGCGCTCGATACCCAGCGTGCTTGCTTCGACAGAAGTGGTTTCATAGCGGGCAGCGAGTTCCAACTGGAACGGCCCCTTGCCGAATTCCTGCAGGCCGAAAACAGCGAACTGATCGGTGACGTTAGGCGGCACATACGCTTCGGCGCCTTCGGCAAAGAAATCACGGTGGCGGTACTGAATACCAAATCCGCCGCGCGATGGGCCGGTTTCGTTTTGCGTGAGTTCAAGCCGCGCTTCGATGCTTTCGCTGTCGAAGGTGGTGCCAACCTCATCGCCTTCAAATTCGGTGTGGGTGTAATCGGAATAGCCCGCCCGCAGTTTCAAACGGGAGAAGAACCCATCGCCCAATGCAATGTCACCTTTGAAATCAGCGCGGACCTGCTGAAGTGCGATGGTGACGAGCTCTTCGCCTTCCTCCTCACCTTCTTCTTCGCCCTCTTCGCCTTCTTCACCGTGGTGATGGCCAGCGCCCGGACGGGTCGGGACGCCATAATTGGTGTCGTAATAGCCGACCGATGCTCCAAACGTGCTTCCTCCGAGAATGACGCCAAAGCCGCCATTGATCGTATAGGTTTCGCTGGCCGAGTTCGGAATGACGTCTTCCTGATTGGCAGCTTCACGGAACTCTGCCGCTTCTTCAAGCTCGCCCTCGGCTTCTTCTTCGGCGGCTTCTTCGAGCAGTTCAGCCCGCAGTTCAGGGCCTACCTGAAAGCCGGGGATTTCAAGGTCGCCAGTTTCGCGCCAGCTGCCATCTACATGCAGCACGAAATTGTCACCGATCGGCACGTCAAGCGATGCACCGGCGGTGCGGAGGTCGCTTGCGGTGTCTGCCGCCACCAAGGCATCGAGGTGAAAGCCTTCGGCCGGAACGCGCGTCGGGATGCGTTTGTCGATCACATTGACCGCGCCGCCAATGGCTTGCGAACCATAGAGGAGCACAGCCGGCCCGCGCAGGACTTCGATCCGTTCTGCGGTCAGCGGATCGATCGAGGTCGCGTGGTCAACCGAGGTGTTGGAGACGTCAGCCGTACCGATCCCGTCCACAAGCACGCGCACCCGCTCACCTTGGAAACCGCGCAAGACAGGGCGCGAAGAACCGGGCGCAAAGCTGGTTGCGGAAACGCCGGGCAATTTGGCGAGCACTTCGCCGATCTGACCGTTCAGGTTGCGTTGAATTTGCTCCGCTTCGAAAACACTGGTTCCGGCGAGGATATCAAGCTGCTCAAGACCAGCCGCGCTGACGATGATATTGCCCTGATAATCAACCGCGCGGCTGTGCAGGTCATCTTCCGGAGCGTCCTTATCCTGTGCACCGCTTTCGGTCTGGTTCTCTTGCGCAGCTTCTTCGGCCAACGCAGGTGCGGCGGCCACGGCAAGCACCGCTGTCATAGCAATGCGGGATGCGATCAATTTCATGGGAGAGGTACTCATCTTGATAATGTGATAACGTAACATTGCTCTAGCAAGCTCGTTCCTCTTCGCAACCCCTTTTCGTCCACGCTCGACGAAAGGCCCGATTCCACCGATGACTGACGGGTTCCGTGCAAAATCCGAACGCAGAAGAGAGACGACCCCAAGCGGGGTAGCCTCTGACTGCTGCTTCGAATTTTGAAAAAATGGAGCGGGCGAGGCGATTCGAACGCCCGACCCCAACCTTGGCAAGGTTGTGCTCTACCCCTGAGCTACGCCCGCTCACTGGCGCCAAACAGAATCGGTGGAAACCACCCTCTCTGCTGGGGAGGCGGGCAATTAACAGCGGCCCGCGCTGCCTGCAAGCCTTAAATCGCGCAAAATTGCCTTGATCCTGCTCGCTTAGGCCTTCAGCAGTTTCGCAGGTACAATTCTGCGCTTCAAATCGGGCCGCGAAGCCCCACATGAGACGCATATCAAATTCGCACTCACATCAGGAGCACCTCCCTTGGCCAGCATGGGTCTGAACATCGAAGAACAAAAAGCCGTCGAACGTTTTCAGAAAAGCGTCGTCGAGCCGTCACAAACTAAACTGGTGATCCTCGATTTCTGGGCGGAATGGTGCGGGCCGTGCAAGGCGCTGGCGCCGATGCTGGAAAAGGTTGCTGCGGAATATGCCGATAAAGGCGTGATCCTGGCCAAGCTGGATGTCGATGAAGAAAAATTCATCGCCAGCCAGTTTCAGGTCCAGTCGATCCCGACGGTCTATGCCATGTTTCAAGGTCAACCTGTCGCCGACCTGACGAGTGCACGTAGCGAATCGCAGCTGAAACAGGTGCTCGATCAATTGCTGTCTCAACTGCCAATTCAGGCTGGCGCAGATGGTGATGCCGCGCCGCAAGGCCCGTCGGCCGAAGAGGTCGCACAGCATATCAAACTGGGCGAGGAGGCACTCGCCGCAGGCGATGCCGAAAAAGCCTTTGGCGTGTTTGCGCAGATCATTCAGTTCGACAATGAACATCCCGGTGCAATCGCCGGCATGATCCGTTCGCAGATCGCGATGGGCCAAGCGGACGAAGCCGAAAAAATGATGGAGGCCATCAAATCGAGCCCCGTCTACGAAAAAATCAAAGACGAACCGGCAATCGTCGCGGCCAATAGCGCGCTGGAACTGGCAGGAACGCAAGTCGATGATGGCGAACTGGCGAACCTGAAGAGCGCAGCCGATGCCGATGGAGCAAGCATGGACGCCAAGCTTGCCTATGCCGAAGCAGCCTTTGCTGCGACCCAACGTGATGCCGCTGCCGACACCTTGCTCACCATGGTTCAGGATGATCGTGAGTGGAATGAAGGGGCCGCGAAGGCCAAGCTTCTGCAGATTTTCGAAGCCGTTGGCCTCGAAGATGAATGGGTGGTCGCCACCCGCCGCCGTCTTTCCAAGATATTGTTCGGGTAAGCGGTTTGGCCCAGCGTCTTTCGATCTTTCCTTTGCCAGGTGCAGTGCTCTTTCCGGGCCTGCAGCTTCCGCTGCATATCTTTGAGCCGCGTTACAGGTCATTGGTGGGGGATGCGCTGGTGCGTGATCGACAGATTGCGATGATCCAACCGCAGCAGCCCATTGATGGCGCACCGCTGTTTTCGATTGGCACAATCGGGCGGATTGGCGAGATCGAGGCGATGGAGGACGGGCGGTACAACCTGATCCTTGAAGGCCAAAGCCGATTCAAATTGCTCCGGGAGATCGATGTCGTGACCGCTTTCCGGCAAGTCGAAGGTGAGCCGATCGATGACGATGAGGACGAAACGCTAAGCTATGCTCAGCGCGGCGGCTTCGAAAGCGAAGCACGCAAGTTTGCCGATCGCCAAGGTTATACGGTTGATTGGGATTCGGTCGAACGGCTTGATGACCATTCCTTGATCAACGGCGTGTCACAAATCGCGCCCTTCGACCCTGCCTCCAAGCAAGCTCTGTTAGAGGCGGAGAACCTCTCTGCGCGCTGTGAGCTGTTGGTGCAGCTGATGCAGTTCTTTGGCCGCAGCGATGGCGGTGAAGAGATCATGACACTGCAATAGCAGCCATGAGTTTGCGACATTTGATCGCATAAGAACGCTATCGGCCAGCCCCATATGTAACTAATCAGTTACATATGGATATCGCAGCACTTCCCACCAAAGGTGAACGCACCCGCGCGCATATTGTCGCAACTGCGGCAGGACTATTCTGGCGGCGAAACTTTCATGGAGTTTCTGTCGATCTGGTTGCCGAAGCCGCAAACGTGAACAAGGCCACGATCTACAGGTATTTTGCCGATAAAGGCGACCTTGCCCTCGCAGTCGTGCGTTACAATGGCGCGGTGACAATCGAAACGATCTTTGCCGGCAGTTTCGATACGTTCGCACAGCCGCAAGACCGCCTCGCAGCAATATACCGGTTTGCCTACGGCGCACATGCCAGCACGCATGAAGAAAGCGGCGATGTGTACGGCTGCCCTATTGTGGGTCTCGCGCTCGAACTTGGGCAGGATATGCCCGAAATCCGCCGGGAAGCGCAGCAGATCTTCGATCAGGTCGAAAACTATCTGACCATCATCGCTCGGGATGCGATTGCGGCTCGCGGGCTTGATCATCACGCCGAAACGCTTGGCAGAACGCTCACCCAGCTTTTGCATGGAGCCTTCGCATCCGCCCGTGTCGCTGCCGCGCCGGATCACATGCTGGACGCGGGCAACGCATCCCTAGCCCTAATCGGCTATCCGAACACTTCGATCCTTGAACGGGGAAATGCATCGTGACCAACCTACCCATATACTCTGCAGCGCTTGGCGCATTCTTGATCGTTCTTCAGGTGGTATTGATGCTCAGCGTCGGCCTGCACCGATCCAAAGGTCAGTTCCTTGGTGATGGCGGTGACCGTGATCTCGAACGGAAAGTCCGCCGACACGGCAACCTTGCAGAGAATTCAGGCTTGTTTCTCGTGGTGATTGCGCTGTTCGAAATTCTTGCGGGTCAGACAACCTTCGTACTGGTCTTGTGCATCGGCTTTGCCGCCGCACGTTCACTGCACGCGCTTGGCTTTGCATCACTTGCCGGTTCGCACGGCGATGATCTGACTGGTCTGCGCAAAGCATTTGCTGGCATGCGCGCCATGGGGGCAATGGGAACATTGCTTGTCGCAATAGGGTCGGCCTACGGGATCGTCAGCACAATCGCATAGGCTTAGTCGTCACCCCATAAAGCTGCCGCGCAGACCATCGATCACGTATTGCGCGGCAAGAGCCGATAACAGCACGCCGAGCAAACGGGTTATAACCGCCTCAACTTTGTCACCGAGCAAGCGGATAAGCGGCCCTGCTGCGACAAGGGCTGCAGCAGTGAGCACCAACACCAGTCCAAGCGCGAGAAACACCTCTGCTGTCTGTTCGAAACCGTCGGCTTCATTCATCAGAAGCATGATCGCCGCGATCGCGCCGGGACCAGCGAGCATGGGCATCGCCATTGGAAAAACCGAAACATCTTCGACTTCCGCGGCAGAGACTTTTTCGGCGCGTTCCTCGCGGCGCTGGGTGCGTTTTTCGAACACCATTTCAAACGCGATGAAGAATAACATCAGCCCGCCCGCAATGCGGAAACTGTCGAGCTGAATATGCAGCGCGCCAAGCAGGTCTTCGCCGAAGAAAGCGAAGATCGTGAGGATGACCGCGGCAATGGCTGTCGCGCGCAAAGCCATGTTGCGCGCCTGCGCGCCCGTCGCACCCTTAGTTAGACCTGCATAGATTGGCGCGCATCCGGGCGGGTCAATCACCACGAACAGGGTAATGAAGGCGGAGATAAAGAGCTCAGTAAAAACCATGCGGCGGCCTCTAGCAGAAAATTTCTGTCAGGATAGGCGCAGTCTGCCACGATCTCTATTCGGCAGGCGACGCGAACCCTTCATCAATCGCGGTAACCCATTCGCCGTTATAGTAATAGTCAGCAGCGATGTATTTCGTGCCGTCTGAGCCATGTTCCCAGCGCCAGCGCAAGGTGCCATCTCGCGAAAGTGTGGCGTCTCCAGGCACATCTTCAGAAAGGAGCAGTGGCGGCGGAGGAGGCACTGGGTCACCTCGCCGTGGGCATGTCGCAACAAGGCCTTGAACCGCGTCGATTGCCGTCACGACGATATCGCCATCTTCAAACTCGGCGCGCGGCGGCGGCTGCGGGTTGTCGCGGCCAGCCACATCATAAACCCATTTATAGCTGTTATCGCTTTGCCGCACCCATGTGGTCACATAGTTGCCTACAAAACCCTCTTGATCCTGAAACCGGCCAAGGCTGAGCGCGAGCGCTCCGTCGCAGCTCATCACGACTGTTCGCGGAGACCATTGGACGGCCTGCTCTGGGTTCTTGTTCTCACCAAAAACAGCGAGCGCACTTACAGGTCCATTGCGACCATGCAGACGCGCACCGCCAGCTGCATAATTGAGGCCAGCAGTGTATTGCCCATCTGTCTGCGCAGCACGAGCGTACGCAATCTCGGTCTTTACGATTGTACTGGGTTGAGCCGCGCCCGGTGCGCTTTGAAGTGCACGGGCTATCACCTTTTGCGAAGGGCCTCTTTGCGGAGTTCCGCAGGCAGTAACGGTCATTGCGAGAGCGCTGCTGAACAGGACAAGCGGTGCAGTCTTCATGGATTCTCCGATGCAATTGCCAGCGGCGATTGCAGCCTGCCCGATTTACTCAGCCTGACCAGCGGCAACTTTGTCTGCGATCACTGCCTTAAACCTTGAGCCATCCCAAATTTCGACTGTCAGAGTGCGGCCATCATCGACTGTGTAGGTCCAATTGTATCGCAGTGAGCCATCTGCCGACTGTCCAGCCTGACCTATCATGCCAGCGGGCTCGGGAATGTCCTTGCAAGAAGCCACCTGCGTCAGCGCGCGCTGCGGTGCCGGACGGGGGTTTTCGAGCGCGTCGCCATGCGAAACAATCCAGCGCCACTCGCCGCGTTGGTTTTCCGCCGCGTTCTCATACCGCCAGATGGTCGTGTAATAGCCGGGATATTCGCCCCACTGGATCGCGCCAGTCACCGCGCCCAACGATCCATCACAGGATACTGCGACGAGATGGCCCTGCCACTGGCTTTGCGGAAACCGCTCCTGCTCGCCGAGCCATTTCAGCGCATCGACGGGACCAGGGGCGAAGATGACGGCTCCAGGCGCAGCGGTTTTGGTCAGCGCAGCGATAACGCCCTCGTCCTGAGCCAATCGGTTTTGGAGATTGTCCGCCGCGATCAGTGGCATTCCCGGACGGACAGACCAGCTGCCCGAAGGTGTCGTGCAGGCGGTGACCGTCGCGGCCAAAGCAATGACCGCCAACGCCCTCATAAGTCTGCTGGAGCCTCAAGCCCGGCATTGCGATGCGCCGCGACAAGAGTGTTTCGCAGCAAGACCGCAATCGTCATAGGACCTACACCGCCAGGCACCGGAGTAATTGCCCCGGCAACCTCGCTGGCTTCGTCAAACGCGACATCGCCGACCAACTTGCCTTTTTCCTTACCTGGTTCAGGTGGCAGGCGGTTGATGCCAACGTCGATCACAGTCGCACCGTCTTTCAGCCAGTCTTTGCCAATCATCTGAGGACGTCCCACAGCGGCCACGACAATGTCCGCCCGGCGCACCACAGAAGCGAGATCATTCGTCCGGCTGTGCGCGATTGTCACAGTTGCGTTCGCATCCAACAGCAATTGAGCCATCGGCTTGCCCACGATGTTGGATCGGCCAATCACAACCGCTTCCAATCCGGAAAGGTCACCCAAGCGGTCCGTCAAAAGCATCATGCAGCCGAGCGGGGTACATGGGACAAAACCCGTCTGGCCGACACTCAATCGGCCTGCGTTGATGACATGAAATCCGTCGACATCCTTATCCGGACTGATCGCGGCGATAATGCTTTGTTCGTCGAGGTGATCCGGTAACGGCAATTGCACCAGAATACCGTCTACGCTGTCGTCATTATTGAGCTGCTCAACAAGCGCCATCAGCGCTTCGGATGTGGTGTCAGACGGCAGGCGATGCTCGAAACTCGCCATATTGGCGGCCAGCGTCGCTTTGCCCTTCGCACCGACATAAACTTGGCTTGCTGCGTCTTCGCCCACCAACACGACGGCGAGACCTGCTTTACGTCCGACCGACTTTTCAAAACCGGCAGCATACGCACCCACACGTTCGCGCAGGCGCGCGGCAAAAGCTTTTCCGTCAATTCGTGTGGCGGTCATATCGGGAACAATGTCCTGTAGTTTTGTCAGTTAAACGCTGCGGAGAACCGCCATCAAAATATTCGCGCCGATTATCAAAACCAGCGGAGAGAAGTCTATCGCGCCAGTGTTCGGCATAATGTTTCGGATCGGCCGAAGGATCGGCTCAAGCAGCGAATTGATGGACTGATAGACCTGAGCCAGAAACTGGTTCGACTGGTTCACAACATTGAACGCAAACAGCAGTCCGATAACAAATTGAATGATGATCAGCATCACAAACGCATTGAGGATGATGCCGGTGACTTCGATTAGGAGGTCCATAGTGCTTTAAACTGCCTTTGCTGCGCGCGCGGCCCGAACCATGCGCGGGTTTTGTCCCGTTTCAGCCGTGTTACCGTAGTAATACGCCTTGCGCCACCTTTTTCACTTAGCACCGATATAGGGGCGAGTTCAGGCGCGGACCAGTGTGCCAGCACCGCGAGCTGTGAAGAATTCGAGCAGCATCGCATGCGGGATGCGGCCATCCAGAACCACAGCGGCTTCGCAGCCTGCTTCAACCGCGGATACGCACGTTTCCAGTTTGGGCACCATGCCGCCTTTGATCACGCCATCTTCGCGCAATTTTGCAATGTCTTGCGGGGACAGATCAGGCAGCAATTCGCCATCGGCATCCAACACGCCTGCAACATCTGTCAGCAGAAACAGCCGCGCCGCGCCCAGCGCCGCTGCAACTGCGCCGGCCATGGTATCGGCGTTGATATTATACGTTGCGCCGTCTTCGCCGCCCGCAATCGGAGCAATCACGGGGATCATGCCTGCGGCAACGGCGGTATCAATCACACTCGTATCGACGTGAGCCGGCTCGCCAACAAACCCAAGATCGACAACGCTTTCGATCAGGCTTTCCGGATCGCGCGTTGTCCGCTCGACTTTGCGCGCAGTGACCAGCCCGCCATCCTTGCCCGATAGGCCCAACGCCTTGCCGCCAGCATTCGACAGCCAGCCGACCAGTTCTTTGTTGATTGCGCCGGACAGGACCATCTCTGCGATCTTCGCGGTCGCCTCGTCGGTTACACGCAGGCCATCAACAAAGGTGCTTTCAACGCCCAAGCGCGACAACATATCACCTATCTGCGGGCCGCCTCCATGGACGACAACCGGGTTGATACCGACCGCCTTCAACAGGACGATATCTTCCGCAAAATCGCGTGCAGCCTGCTTATTCCCCATTGCATGCCCGCCATACTTCACAACGAATGTACGGCCCGCATAACGCTGAAAATAGGGCAGCGCTTCGATCAGAACTTCGACTTTGGACAGGCCAGAGGCATCCGCCATTTTATCAGCAATATCGGTCATCGCGCCTGTCCTTTTCGCCTAGGTGCGGTGGTAAAACAGTTAGGTTGCGGCGCTTAGCCGCTTTGGACAATCACTGCAAAGCGGCACCTCCATTCGGCGCTTTGCCTGCACGGCTGACGAATTTATCGCTTGGCACTGTAACCAAAAGATGGTTCCTTACGAATTCTTGGGGAATGGCGAGCGTAAACCGCCACAAGGGTTTAATCAGGAGAAATACAATGAACACCACACGTCTCAAAGGCACAATCGCACTCGCAGCCGCTGCAGGCCTTGCCGCAGCATGTTCCGGCGGCGCTGATGCACCGGCAGAAGCAGACGCAGCCGCAACCGATGGCGATGTGCAAGAGATCGCTGCCGCTGACGGAGCTGGCGAAAAAGAAAAGTGCTATGGCATTTCCAAAGCTGGCGAGAATGATTGCGCCGCTGGCCCGGGTACAAGCTGCGCCGGCACCAGCGTAGTTGATTATCAAGGCAATGCATGGACCTATGTCGATGCAGGCACCTGCCTCGAAATTGAAACGCCGACTGGTAAAGGGTCGCTTGAGCCGATCGCAGCCTAAGGTTTCTAAAATCAGGCATATTTGAAATGTGCCGAGAATGGGCCGTGCGGAGCAATCCGTGCGGCCCTTTTCTTTGCTTCAAACTGCGGACGAATTTTTACAATATGAAGAGGTGACTACGTGTTAGTACGATAGCCGAGGCGCGGCGCAAGCACCCAGCAGCCCGGAAGAGACTGCATGCTCGCACGAACGAAGTGGAGATCAGGACTATGAGTACGGAGCCACCCGAGCAGTCTGGTAATCGAGACAAAGATCGTCGGGGGAACGACCGCCGGAAACAGCAATTGCCGTTCGACGGTGAAGATCGCCGCAAGGGTGACCGGCGAAGTGGCTTTGATAGACGAAAAGAGGCGCGCGACTGATCGCACCAACTTGGCATCACCGGGCAGCCTGTTAAACTGGCAATTCGATGTTCAAGCGCCCCTCTCGCAAACCGAAATTTCGCAAAGCCCGCCGATCTGTAGGCATTGCGAGCTGGTGGACAATTTGGCGCGTGCCGATCCTCCTCGCAATTGTCAGCGCAGGCTGGTGGTTCATCTATCGCCCCTATGTCGAAGAACAGGGCTGGCAGCGTGTGTCGTACCGCTTCGCGCAATGCGGCCAGCCATGGTCAGACGCACAGGGCTGCGTCGTCGACGGCGATACAGTGATCATCGGTAGCGGGCCGAACCGGCGGCGTATTCGCATAACTGGATATGACGCGCCGGAATTGGAGGGCGCTTGTCCAGCAGAGATCCGGCGCGCAATCAAAGCCAAGGATGCGCTGCACGCCTGGCTGGCGCTTGGCCCCTTCGAATGGAGCGGCGAAGACGATCCCCCACGCGATCAATATGGCCGCGAGCTTCGCGAAATCAGCCGCCCAGTGAGAGATGGTGAACGCGAATACCTAGCCCAACACATGCTGAGCCGCAGCCTGGCCTCAGAGAGCGGATGGGGCGCAACGCAAACCGATTGGTGCAAATAGGCGCGGCAATTTACCGACGGGGGTTGCTCTCGCGCGGCTCTCGCATACACTAACCATTGGATAGGGGATCGAATATGAGCGAACAGAGCACCAACAACGGCTTCGACTTTAACCAGCCGACCATCATCAGCCTGCTTTATCTGGGCAGCTTCATTACCGGAGTTTCCGGTCTCGTCGGCATCGTTCTGGCGCATGTCTGGCAGAGCGATAACGAAGAAGCTTGGGCCGCATCGCATTTCACCTATTTGATCCGCACATTCTGGGTCGGCTTTGTCGCAAGCATTATTGCGTTTTTCCTCACATTCATCCTGATCGGAATCCTGCTGTTTCCAGTGATCGCAATCTGGGTCGGCGTGCGCAGCGTGATGAGCCTTGTGAAAGCACAAAAGCGCGAGCCTATGCCCGACCCCGAAACGATGCTCTTTTGAGCCGCATGGGAAAGACTGAACTGACAGCGTCTGCTCTAGCAGCGGCCATCGCTCTGGCTGGGTGCTCTGCGCCGGACACGGCAACGCCTGATGATGGCGCGGCAGCCACCCCCCAGGATGAATTCTGGACTGCGTTATCCAGCCATTGCGGGAACGCTTTTGCAGGCAAGCTAGTCAGCGAGGATGCGGCCGATGCTGATTTCGCCGAAGCGGAAATGGTTATGCATGTCCGTGAATGTTCCGATGATCGGATCGCCATACCGTTCCATGTCGCGGCGGATGGCGAATGGGATCGGTCGCGCACTTGGCTTATCACCCGAACCGAAACGGGCCTCCGCCTCAAGCATGATCACCGCCATGAGGACGGGACGAAAGATGCCGTGACAATGTATGGCGGCGACACGGATGATGCGGGTTCTGCAACCTCTCAGGATTTCCCCGTGGATGCGGAGAGCACTGCCCTATTCGAGCGCGAAGGGCTTGCTGCCTCGGTCACGAATGTCTGGACCGTCGCGGTTGACGATGCCGATGTCGAAAACGGCGTGTTTGCCTATCAACTCAAACGAACTGTCGATGCTGGCGCGCCGGAGGACCGATTCTTCAGAGTGGAATTTGACCTCTCCGAAACCGTGGATGCTCCCCTACCCGCATGGGGCTGGGAATAGAGTCGCGCGTTAGCTCGGTTAGCCTTTAAGCGAAACGCGAACATGCGCTCCATTTTCGTTGGCAGCAGCAGCATCGCTATCAACTTTTTCGACTGATGCTTGAGGCGAAGGCGCTTCGGCCTGAAGCGCTTCTGTCGCGGGAGGGCCGCCGAGGACGAAGAAGATCACCAGCAATCCGCCCACCATTCCCAATGTGAGTCCGGCGAGGCCCTGTACGAATTTCATGCGATACCCTTCGTGTGAATTAACTGAACCCGGTAATGAGACGCCGAGGTGAAGAAAACCTTAGGAAAATGCCGAAAAATGGCGATTTTACGCGGCTTTACCGGCCCTGCCTTTGCCTCATCTGCGCAATCCAAGGCTTTCTGCGGGTGCCGATGGTGACGATCGGGTTAACGCGAATTCCCGCCAAACCTTTGCCTTACCCCGGACCATACCCTAGCCTGCTGGAAACGGCGGATTAGGGGACAGTTCAATGGACGAAAAAGCGCATGACAAGCAGACTGGCAAGCCCCAGACGGGTCTGAATCTGTCGCGGCCTATCATCGTCGGCATTCTGTTTTTGGGCAGTATTCTCGTTCCATTCTCGGGTATGATCGGCGTCGTGCTGGCGCATATCTGGCGCGGTGACAGCGATACGCAGGAGTGGGAGCGGTCGCACTTCACCTATTTGATCCGCACCTTTTGGGTCAGCTTTGTCCTGTTCATTGCGGCGTTTGTCGTATGGTTCGGCAGTTTCTTTGCGATGATCCCGCACAATGCCGGATCCGGCGGAGAGCCTTCCTTTGCTTTCTTTGCGATCTTCTTCGGCATGTTCCTTGTGTTTCTGGCGCTGATGGCATGGGGCTGCGTCCGCACAATTCTGTCGATCGTGCGCGCCGGCAAATCCGAACCCATGCCCAACCCGCAAAGCTGGCTGTTCTGAGCCCCGCGCCAAACCTGTAGGGAACACATGACAGATTCGCGAAGTGTCATGCATGCCCTACAGGGTGTTTCCGTTTGATTTGAGCGCCCTAACCATGTTGGACACAGTTGACACTTTGCCAACACTTGCGGGGCATTCGGCGCGCGGTGGCATTCCTTCCCGCTACCACGCAGCCCCTTTGTAGGAAAATTCAGCCCTCTTTTGGCGGGTATGCGGTCGCTTCGCCGTGATCGATGCTGAGGCTTTGTTGCAGGCGGAAACGCCCCTCTTCCGCCATCCATTTCCACGTATGGATATAGCGCGCGCCGCCCACCTGCACCCATGTCGGGCCGCCGGGATCATCCGCGCCGTAAGTGCCCGCCGGCCGCTGACGCAGTTCGTGGAATGTGTGCATCCCGCGCTCGAGCACGCCCCACTTGCCGAGCGGCGTGACCTGACGGCTTGCGGGCACGGAAAGGCGGCGGTTCTTGTACCCTTCGCTCTTCCCGCCCGGTTCGCGGTCGGCGCATTGCTCGGTAAGAATGCCGATAAAGGCGGCGCGATCCGGCGCGACCTCCCCGCCCAGATCATGCAGCATACGGAAATCTTCGGTCAGCAGCGGCTCAAGCTTGTCAGGGGCGCAGCCTTCGAATGCGGCCCAGAACAACGCGCTGTCATTGGCGATCACCCGAGCGCGCGCTTCCTCAATCGGAGGGATCGGCGCTGCGGTGGAAGCCTGCGTTAAGGCAAGTGCGATGGCGGAAAGCATGGATTATCCCCTTAGGTGTATTGCCATAATAATACACATAGGTTCGCCGCTATCAAGAGATAGTGCAGCGGATGCACTTTCGGCGGCGTTTCAGGAAGAGTAGTGCTTTTGCCGTTCGGCGGGGACCAGATCGAGGAGATCGACCGATGAGCCCAGTGACACCAAAGAAAGTTGAGCAAATTGACGTGCCCGCGGGCAGCCTGATCGCCAGGTTCGGCGTGGAGAGCGACTACCGCGATTGCTTTGCCCGCGAAGTGAGCGGCGCAGTGTCCTTGAGCGAATTTATCGAGCGGTTTTATTGCAGCGCAGCCTTCCGGCCAGAGCGGCTGGCGCTAGGCCTGATCGGGCGCGGCGCGAGCAATGCAGACGCGATGCGGCTCGCAAGCGGCGAGGCAAAGAGCTTCGCTGCGTGGAATGTCGTCGAGCGTTCTTCAAGCGAGATCCTGCTGCGCGATTTTTCTGGCGCGACGGCAAGCTGGCTTTCGGTCCAGCCGACGGGCGAAGGCAGCACGCGCCTTTTCTTTGGCAGCTGGCTTGCAAAGCCGGACCGGCCGCTGATCAAAGCGACCATCCCGATCCATGTCTGGTATTCGAAAGTCTTGCTCGCCGGAGCGTAAGGCGCGCTTAGGCCGCGGCGGCGCGTTCTCGGGTCACGATGGCGGTGATTTCGTCGAGCAGCGCAAGGCGGGTGCGCTTGAGCTCTTCGGTGCGCTCGTCACTGGCAGCCTCGGTCTGAGCCTCGATCCGGTGCACCTGACGATTGATCGCATGATACTCGTCGGCGAGCTTCGCATAATGCGCATTGTCACGCTTAAGCCGCGTCAACAGATCGCGATCCCGCTTGAAAATTTCGGTGAGTTCGTTGGGTGTGTGGGCCGACATTGGGGGCTCTCCTTACCTAGTGTGTGAGGAGGGTATGGACGGCGGGGTGGTGCGTGTCTTTGATGTGGGTCAATTGAGGAGACTAGCCCAAATTTGAGGGCACAGTCATTGCCCTTACGGCGAAGTCCTAAAATGGAATACCAAGATAGTCGACAGCCTCATATAACTGCTTATCGAGCTCTCCTGACGTCTCGTACCCGAACTTGTCATATAACTTGAGAAAGAATTCCTTTACGTCCTCGTCTTCCGAAATCCAGTTTATCTGCTCATTCTCAATCATAGCTTGAAACAAGCGGACAGCATCTTCGAGAGTGAGATCATCGAAAATCCCCTGAAGCTTTTCGACATAGGTGTGAGTTGTCGAAAAGCTCCTAGTTTTGGCCAAGCGACTTACCCATTCAGTTCGGAATACATCGCTTGGCAATTTGATCTCTGGGAAGTGCTTCTTCGCGAATTCGCCAAGACTTCTATATATGAACAAATCCGCACTCTTCTCGTCATGCCACTCATTCACCAGAGCCCTGTCTGGCAGATCTTTGTCGAGCTTCGAGAAGAAGTCTCCGTCCTGAGTGATGATGTGTAAGTCAGAATTTGTTGCGGCTTGATCTAAAAGCATTTCCCAATTTAGTTGGTCGCCTAGGCTATCACGCTTTCCAGGTGGATCGCCAAAGTCGCGTCGATCACGTGCTGCCATGAAATCGTGATCATCAGCAACAAGTAACTCCGAAACAAGCTCAAGCTGATTGACCAGATCATCTGCAGGTAAAGAGTTCGAATCAATGTAAGCGTCCAACTTTTCTCTCAAAGAGGACTTTGCCGCTGTAAGCGCTTTCGCGGCCTCATAGACGGCTACTGTCTCGTCAAAATTGGCAGCGAAACGGGGTATCTCAGGTGATGAGAAAGATTTCTCAAAGCGCCCCAGAGCACGGCTTACTTCAGCATCGCGATTACGCGCGATCTCTCTTTTGACTTGATCAGTTAGAAAGAGCTTAATTTTCTTGGCTTCACAAAGAGCTCTGAACTTCTCTAGTTCGTCAAGGGCATCTGTAGAGTAGGCGAAAAATCGGAGATAAATGTTCGCATCAATAAACACCTGCAACATTGTCTTTAGGGCCCTAAATTATCTGCCATACGCCGCGCGGCGGTCCCTTTTTTATTCTCTTCTCTTTGACAAGTAAATCACTAGCCCAGCGGAGCTCATACTGCCAAGTGTAGAAATACTTACCAGACGCCCTAATTTTCGTTTCGTAGTTATCCCATACGAACTTGCAAACCTCGGCAATTGTTGCCTTACCTTTGCCTGCCCGAAGCGCCTGCAAGATTGGGTCTTTTAGGTCCTCACGGATCAAAGCCTCACTCCGCCGCTTCAACCTCGCCAAACATATCCGGACCTTCATCCGCCGCTTCTTCTTCGTTGGCGGCTTTGGCGTTCTGGCGGTTGTCGAAGCTGTTCCACACGGTGTTCCAGTCGCCGGTGGTGGCGCCTTTGGAATATTCGGTGGCGCGCGTTTCGAAGAAGTTGGCGTGCTCCACACCGTTCAGCAGCGGGGTCAGCCATGGCAGCGGGTGCTCTTCGATCAGATAGATCGGCTGCAGCTTCAACTGCTTCAAACGCCAATCGGCGATGTAGCGGATGTATTTCTTGATATCGGTCGGGGTCATCCCTTCGACCGGGCCCATTTCAAAGGCGAGGTCGATAAAGGCGTCTTCGAGGCGGACGGTTTTCTGGCAGATATCGATGATATCTTCCTTCACCGCCTTGGTCAGACAGTCCCGCTCTTCGCAGAAGGTGTGGAACATCTTGATGATGCCTTCGCAGTGGAGGCTTTCATCGCGGACCGACCAGCTGACGATCTGCCCCATGCCCTTCATCTTGTTGAAGCGCGGGAAGTTCATCAGCATGGCGAAGGATGCGAACAGCTGAAGCCCTTCGGTAAAGCCGCCGAACATGGCGAGCGTGCGGGCGATATCCTCATCCGTGTCGACGCTGAATTCGTGCATGTAATTGTGCTTGTCGGCCATTTCCTCATATTCGAGGAACGCGCTGTATTCGCTTTCCGGCATACCGATCGTGTCGAGCAGGTGCGAATAGGCCGCGATATGCACGGTTTCCATATTGGAAAACGCTGCCAGCATCATCTTGATCTCGGTCGGCTTGAACACGCGGCCATATTTGTCGTGGTAGCAATCCTGCACTTCGACATCGGCCTGCGTGAAGAAGCGGAAGATTTGCGTGAGCAGGTTGCGCTCATGCTCGGTGATGTTCTGCGCCCAATCGCGGCAGTCCTCACCCAAGGGCACTTCTTCGGGCATCCAGTGGATCTGTTGCTGACGTTTCCAGAAGTCGTAAGCCCACGGATATTCGAACGGCTTGTAGGTAGAGCGAGCTTCGAGCAACGACATGTTGTGCATCCTTGGTTTGTGTTCAGCTACCCATATAGGGAAACAGAGCAACGAATCGAAGGCAAGCAGGGATGATTCGGCGGGGATAAACCGTGTATTTTCTGAGTCGAATGGCGGGCGCCCGATTGGGTGATGCAAAGCGCGCATGAAACCAAGGGGTTGCGGGTTGCATTGCGCGCATGTGGCGAAATGCGCGGTTAGGCTAACGGCCCGTTAAACAAACACGCCTATCACCAGCAGCGTGGGTGTAGAGGGCTCTTTCATACCGGCCGCAGTGGTGGCCGAATATCCGGCATTCTCTCAGCAGGAGTGCGCAGCGGACAGGATCGACGCATCCGCAATCGAAGAGCTCAGTGTTTCAGCCGATCAAACCGGGCGCTGGCCGCCAAAGGTTCGCGATCTTTACCGCGAAGAGATTGAGGCCCGCGTCTACCGCGAGCATCACTTTCTCTTCATGCTCGGCTTTATCACGTGCCTCGCGACGATTGGCATCGACGCGCTGATCAACCCGGCCATGGCCAAAGAAGGCGCAATTTTACGGGTCCTGCTCATCGGGCCGGTCACATTGCTGGCAATGTTCGCTGCGAGCAAACGCTGGACGCAGGTGGTTTTGGCCTGCGTTATCATCTCTCCGGTCACATTCGCCGGCATAATCACTTACCTCGCGTTCCAACTGCCCCCTCACTATGCGGCAACCTATTTGACGGCGACGACGCTCATTATCGGGCTCGCGAATATCGTGCTGCCGCTTTCCATGCGCGGCCTGCTGGTGTTTGATTTTGCATTTATCGGGACCGTCCTGACTGTGCTGGCATTGGGGCCGGACAGTGCGTTGATTGATCGCGCCCATTATCTGTTGCTGTTGAGCGTTGTGGCGTCAGGCACATTGCCATTGGCGGCCCGGATCGAGCAGTTGCGCCGGCGCAATTTCCTGCTGAACCTTCACACCCAATTTTCGGCGAGCGAGCTGCGCGATGCCAACCGCAAACTGCGCGATCTTTCCGAGCGCGATCCGTTGACCGGCGCCCTAAACCGGCGCGGTCTTGCGCGTATTTTTGACGAACGCCTGACGTCGGCGTCGGCGTCGGCGCAGGCTGGCACGAACGGCGTGCGCGCGGCAATGATTATGGTCGATATCGATCACTTCAAACACTTCAATGATACCCATGGGCATCTTGCCGGTGATACGTGCCTGACGATGGTGGCGCAGGCCCTGCATTCGGTCATCGGTGAAGAGCGCTATGTTGTTGCACGCTATGGCGGTGAGGAGTTTATCGTTGCTCTTTGCGAAAGCTATTCGGGTCACGCCAGCGACCTCGCCGAAGACATCCGCAAAAGGATTGCTGCCCTGCTAGTTCCAGTTGGGGGCGAGCATGGCCCTAGCGGGCGCTCGCTCGTCACGGCGTCCCTCGGTGTGGGACTTGGCGCGAACCTGATCGTCCCGGTCGCATACGGGGATTGCGAATTCATTCGCGAAGAATTGATCGAGATGGCCGACGCAGCTCTCTACAGCGCGAAGAATTCGGGCCGGAACCGGGTTGAATTGGTCGGACGCGCCGATCCGATTGCTCACTCGGCCTAACGGCAAAAGTTACTCGGCAAGCAAACGGCGTTCGCTGCATGGCCTGTAAGGCGCACGCATTTCGCAAGCGATTATGACATGGAGTTGTTGGTGAGCGGCGATTTGCTCAGCCGCCGATAAAAACCGAGCTCAACAGAACCGGTTCGGCAGGCTCTTACCCATCGGTTCGAATTCGCCCGGCGTCATATCTTTCGAAAGATCGGGAACGTGACCATCCAAAGTCTGCTCAATCACCTCTTCGCTGAGCGGCGTAACAAAGGTCACACCAATGTCGCCGCCGTCGCTCCATTTGATCTTGGCGCGATGCGGACCTGAGCTTCCGACGAAAATTTGCAGAGGCGTGCCAGGCGTGAATTTGCCCGGACCAGGTGCAAACCGGCAACCTCCGGTCGAAAGGTCAATCAATGTCACGTCGACCGGCGAACCGAGACCGGTGAAATATCGGCCCGGCAGGGAAACGGTTTTGCGCGAGGTTTGACGTGTTTGCATAACGCGCGCTGCGTAACAGAGGTTTGCTTAACGTTACGTAAAACCAGCCTCCGAAGGCTCTCAAAAGAAAACCCCCACGAAGCATCGGCCTCGCGGGGGTCAATCTTTGAAATCAGACTGTTACTGACAGCTGAGGCATTCCTCATAATCGGTCTGCTCTGCGGCCAGTTCAAATTTGGCTGCATCGGCGGTGTTATCCGCTTCGACGCCGCCGGCAAAGCCCGCGCGCTGAACCGATTTCGACCGGAGATAATACAGCGATTTGATGCCTTTTTCCCAAGCCTGGAAGTGCAGCATCATCAGATCCCACTTATCGACATCCGCCGGGATAAACAGGTTCAGCGACTGCGCCTGATCGACATAAGGCGAACGGTCAGCAGCGAATTCGAGCAGCCAGCGCTGATCGATTTCAAAGCTGGTTTTGAAGCTCGCCTTTTCTTCCTCGCTCAGGAAGTCGAGATGCTGAACCGAACCGCCTTTTTCGAGGATCGAGTTCCAGACATTGGTCGAGTTCTTGCTCTTCTTGTCGAGAATCTTCTCAAGATACGGGTTCTTCACGATGAAGCTGCCCGACAGGGTTTTGTGGGTGTAGATGTTCGCTGGGATCGGCTCGATGCAAGCGGACGTACCGCCGCAAATGATCGAGATCGATGCCGTCGGTGCGATCGCCATTTTGCAGCTGAAGCGCTCCATCGCGCCCATTTCTGCGGCATCAGGGCACGGTCCGCGTTCCTGAGCGAGCAGCATCGACGCTTCGGATGCTTTCGCCTGAATATGCTTGAACATTTTCAGGTTCAGCGCCTTTGCCATCGCGCTTTCAAAGCCGAGGCCTTTTTGCTGGAGGAAAGAGTGGAAGCCCATCACGCCGAGACCAACCGAACGTTCCCGCTCAGCGGAGTATTTGGCGCGGGCCATCTCGTCCGGCGCGCGATCGATGTAATCCTGCAGGACGTTGTCGAGCATGCGCATCACGTCTTCGATGAATTGCTTGTCGCCGTTCCACTCATCCCATTTTTCGAGATTGAGTGAAGACAGGCAGCACACCGCCGTGCGGTCATTGCCAAGGTGATCGATGCCAGTCGGCAGCGTGATCTCGCTGCACAGGTTCGATGTCGAAACCTTCAGACCCAAATCGCGGTGATGCTTTGGCATCATGCGGTTCACGGTGTCATTGAACACGATGTAAGGCTCACCAGTGGCGAGGCGTGTTTCAACGAGTTTCTGGAACAGCGAACGCGCATCGACTGTGCTGCGCACTTCGCCGGTCTTCGGTGATTTCAGATCGAACTTCGCACCGTCGCGGACAGCTTCCATAAACTCGTCGGTTAGCAACACGCCGTGGTGCAGGTTCAATGCCTTGCGGTTGAAGTCACCCGACGGTTTACGGATTTCGAGAAATTCCTCGATTTCAGGGTGGCTGACATCGAGATAGCAAGCCGCCGAACCGCGGCGCAGCGACCCTTGCGAAATCGCGAGGGTCAGGCTGTCCATGACGCGGACGAATGGAATGATGCCGCTGGTCTTGCCGTTGAGGCCGACAGGCTCACCAATACCGCGAACGTGGCCCCAATATGTGCCGATGCCGCCGCCTTTCGAGGCCAGCCAGACATTCTCGTTCCAGGTGTTCACGATGCCATCGAGGCTGTCGGATACAGAGTTCAGATAGCAGCTGATCGGCAGACCGCGCGATGTGCCGCCATTCGACAGGACAGGCGTTGCAGGCATGAACCACAGGCGCGAGATGTAATCATAGAGACGCTGGGCGTGTTCCTGATCATCGGCATAGGCATCCGCAACGCGTGCAAACAGATCCTGGAAATTCTCACCGGGAAGCAGATAGCGATCGATCAGCGTTTCTTTGCCGAATTCGGTCAGGTTCGCATCGCGCGATTCATCGATTTTGACATCGAACCGGCGATCATTAACCTTCTTGCTATCAGGCTCGGCCGCGCTTTTGGCGGCTTCGCCAATGGCACCAGCCAGCGCTTCGCCAGCTTTTGCCGCGATCAGCTCTTCGCTGCCTTTGTCGCTCGTCTTCATGCCTACTGCTTTCGCCTCGGTTTCGGCGCTTGATGCTGCGCCGTTTTCTGTTTCTGTCACTACGTCGCCCGCGTTTTCATTTGGCACGCTATCGCTCGCTTTAAATTCCATTACAGCCCCGTTTGTATCCCCGAATCGGAGCACGTCACCTTCTAGCGAAGAAATGCGTATGTTCCGATTCTGTTCTCTACCGACAGATCAACAGAAAACCCACAGGCTATCCTGTGGTTTATCCTCTAATCATCCTATTCGGATCCGCTTCGCCTGCCCCAGAGACTCCGATCCCCTGCGCAAACACCCCAGTTTTCTATATATGGGGTCGATGCGCTGCGATCACTAGGTATTGTGGGTAAGCAGCCCCGAATAACCACTAGATACTGAATCAGGCGCTCGATTGGCGCAAGAGGGTAAATGTCGATTAACGTAAAATCGGCCTGAGTTTGGCGGGTGTATTACAATGCTGCAACGCCGCGACGCGGCAGAAATCCTAGGCTTGTCGGCTGCGCAACCCCTAAAAGGAATCTGCGAAAAAATTTTGGCGGGTAAAAGGCATCAGATGGGCTTGTGAATCATTCGAATCCAAGTGCGCAATATTCGAATCCAGAAGGCTCCCTCGGCGACATCTGAAATAGCGCAGGCGGAACAACGCTCTGCGAATTTCGCGCCGTTTTGAAGCGTGTCGTGGAGCACCGAAAAGCGGCGCCAATGATTCGCGCCAAAGGCCGCGCGCCGGGCCGGCACGCGGCGTCAATTCAGCGATGGTTGGATCAGGCGGAAACGCTGACAGACTTGACGTGATCGACGATTTCCTGAGTCACGCGGCCGATCAGCTCGACCGGGATATCGTGGCCCCATCCCGGAATCGTCACCAGCTTCGCGCCCGGAATATGCGCCGCAGTATCCTGCCCGCCTTCCAGCTTCACCAGCGGATCATCCTCGCCGTGCAGCACCAGCGTTGGAGTGGTGACATTCTTCAACCGCTCACGCCGATCGCCATCGTCGATGATCGCCGCAAGCTGGCGCGGGAGGCCCGGAGGATAGACGCTGCGACGAATCGCCTTCAGCACTTTTTCCTCGCGGCGCTTCGGATCGGCGGGATAGCCTGGGCTGCCGATGCTCTGCTGAACATTGATCCCGTGGGCCAGCAGGTCCTGCTCTTCCAATGACGTAAGCGGCGCGATCAGCGCTTCCATCGCCTGCTTGTCCGCCTGCGGCACTTTGGGATTGCCGGTGGTCGACATGATCGATGTGAGCGAAAGCAGCTTGTCCGCATGGTTGATCCCCATCAGCTGGACGATCATTCCGCCCATTGAAGCGCCAACGACATGCGCACGGTCAATCTTCAACGCATCGAGCAAGCCCGCCGCATCGTCCGCCATTTCCGCCAGCGTGTATGGCACCCGCGCGGGGAAACCGATCATCTTGCGCAGTACCTGCATTTTGAGACCGGGAGCCTTCGCGCCTTCCATCTTCTGGCTGAGGCCGATGTCGCGGTTGTCGAACCGGATTACGCGGTATCCCTCGCCCACCAGCGCTTCGACAAATTCGTCCGGCCACAGCACCATCTGAGCACCCAGACCCATAACGAGCAGGATCGGTTCGTGATCCGGGTTTCCGTTATCTTCGTAGAACAGCTCGATACCGGTGTTGGGCGTGATGATTGTCGGCATGGTTCAGGCGGCCTCTCTTACAAATACGTTTTGTTTGAAGACGGGTCTGCCGCATTGCCGCACGCACCGCAACCCACCTGCCTATTAAGGGACTGGCGACAGATGGGTTGCGGCACCCAGCCCCCGGCGCGAAGCCAAAAAAACGCGCCGGAGCCCTTTTGTCAGGCGTAGAGCTCTCCCTATCCGCCCAGCAAAATGATTGCGCCTTCGGGATCTTTCGAAGCAAAGCGCTCCGCCCGAGACTTTTTGATTTTTGCGGCAAGTTCTGAATGTATCTTGCGGTTATCGGCGAAGATGATCGCAGCGAGAAAGCGTGTGCCCGCAGGTCGCGTCACTGGAACATCGGCCAATGTGCCAAGCCGCCGGACGGCGTTTTCTGCGCTTCGGCGGGCCGCATAGTTGCCGTTACCATCGAGCACAGCGATGTTATCGGCTTTGCCGTCCGCGCCGAGCGTAAAGGCGACTTCGACAACCGCGTTGTTTGGCCGCAACTTACGGGTCATCGGGTCGCGCATCAGCGCGCGGTTCAGCTCTTTTGTGGTATCTTTCTGCCATTCGTTCATCGCGCTTTGAGAGCGCACGACGATGTCCTCGGACATGGCGGCTGACTTTTCACCAGCAGCAACCGGAGCGGCAACAGGTAGCGCGATAGCAGCCGCCAGGGCGGCAGCGGATACAAGTTTGGTAATTACAGTCATCAGGATCATCCTCTTCATCAGGGTTCACGAAGATGATCGATCGCAAGGACCAGACGCGCCGAGCACCAGTCCCAATTACTCGTGGCTAGGCTTTGTCGGTCGATCTGACGCGATGAATGAATGGTATAAGCTTTAGGGGTGCTCACCGCGTCGGAGCTGGAGTCGCCTTAAAGAAGCATTCTTTCAATCGGTGATCGTCTGGCGACGTAATATGTCGTCCAAAGACGCCTGAGAGCCGATAAACTGCATTAGGCCCGCCCAAGCATGTCGGCCTGCGGCGTCACCGCCAGAGCGGCCCACCAATTTCAAAGCCGCGCGTTTCCAGACTGTCGAGCACACCCTCGCTCTCGGCCAGCACCCGTAAAGGGACGACAGCGACCGTGGTGCCGTCCGAAGCAGCCGCACCTTCGATCATGTCGATCCATGTCGCGCGAATATCCTCGCCCAGTTCGGGATCAGCCCACGGCCAGCATGTGCCCAGGGCCACCTCAAGCGGGTTTTCCATCACGGCAGGAATATCGAACTTGCGCCAGTCATCGCCGCGTTTCTCAATGATATCCGGGCCCATTTCTGTCGCGGTCATCGCCGCTTCGAGGCAGGCAATGTGCGAGGCGGGCGGCGCCTCGGCCAGATTATCGAGCAGGTCTTCACCGCGAAACCGCTCAGGCCGCTCTATTGGCACATCAGCTTTCTTCGCCGCCTTGCGCACAATGTCGGTCGCGTCATCATCCAGCGTGTCGTCATCAAAATCGAGTCTACGCGCAAGCAGATCGAACGCCGTCATCAGGAAGCTGCCGCGATCATAATCCTTGTCATATTGTTGTTCGAGCGCAGCCAACCGCGCACGCTGATCCAGATCGAGGTAGTCGGCAGCGACGCTTTTATCGGGAAGCTTGGTAAAACTGCCCCCACGAAAGATCAGGCGAAAAACATCACCGGGAGAAATCTTGGGCCGTGATCGGATGATAACGCGGTCGGCCTCGCCAGTCGCGTCCTTGAGCCGGTCGGGAAACCACGGCGTACTTTCAGGCACAGCGCGAATTTCACCAACCAGAATAACGGTGCCGGTGTCAGTATAAATCGTCCACATCGGCGCACCCGAGCGCTGCGCGGCGACGACGATTTCGTTTTGGGTGGGGGGTTCTTGGGCAGCAATAGACTGAGCGGAGATACAAAGCGTAAGAAAGATGAGTGCGCGCATTTTCCTTCCTTCAGCGTGGCAACATTACCCTTTCCTGTATACTCTCTCCTCAGTTGTCCTCATTGGGGAAAGAGATTGCAACAAAATGCTTGAAACCGAAGTGCTCCTTCAGCTTCGGGCCAAGAGACTGCGCAATTTTCTGTGAACTCTTACGAATGCCCGGGAGCATCTCGACTAACCCGTCTCCGCCACTTTCCAATCCTATAAAGGTTGGGGCAAGTTTTGCGTATTGCTCTTGCGTCGCCTCAAATGAAACGACGTCACCATCGGCTTTTGTCGCGAAACCACTTTCGGCGAGCACGCCCTTGTACTCGATGATCCGATTAAAGCATTCGAAAGCGATTTTGTGGCCACTCTCAAGCTCTTTGATCGCCATTGTAAGTTCATTGTCTTTGGTCCGGGCAACAAGTGCGAGCTCGTTTGACGTGATTGCTTCAGGCGGTCTTGAGAAACCTATGACGTCGAGAATTCTTGGCCACGCTGGCTTTTCAAAACCACCGTCGTCATTCTTTGGAACGCAGTTAGAAATATGCCTATCGAGCCTGTAAATACGCTCGCAAAGTTCATTGACTTTGAAAACGAGGCTATATGCAACGGCTAAGTCATTCTCATTTCGCGCTTTTTGCGCAAAAAAGTACGTCGTTCCCCAAGCTAAACTTGCGCCCAGCAGGACAGCTAAGAAATTAACAAGTGGATCAATCCACTCCAATTCTTGAGGTGCAAGGGTGATAATCAACGCACCAGTTCCGCATCGCGTGTTACAGCTTCTTTTTCTGGCTGATCAACATCCTCCAACGGCACAACCATCACCGTCACCCCATCATCCTCGCCCAAGGTGCAAACCACCCGCAACAGCTTGCCGGGGCCTTCTCCCATAGACCAGTAATCGAGCACCTCTTGCGGCTTGCATGCCGTAACGGGGATGCCCCGGTCGGCGAACATTTCGCGTGTGGAGATGGTTGACAGGCGTTGGTGATCGGCGACGTTTTTCGTCATAAATGTATGCAGGCCATCCAGCTTGCTTGCCAGCGCCTCCGCAGTGACATGGAATGTCGTATCTTCGCCGTACGTGACAGTGATTGCGGCCTCGCTCTGAACGATCTGCGGCTCAATCCAGCCGCTGCCGATACGCGTGACGCCATCCCACGGTACTGCGCCATACTCAATCAAAACCGCATAGGGATTGACCAGCTTCAGCCCATCATCCCGCTTCGTCACATAGTCCAGTTGATCGCCGTTCTCGGCATAGTCGCGGTACTGCGTGAGCCGGTCGATCACCCACATTTTCTCAGCGCCGCTCTTCAGGTCGATCGCGACCAGAAACGTCTCAACTCTCAGACTTTCATGCAGGCCCAGATTGTCGCTTGATGATCGGAGGACAAACAAATGCGTATCGCTGACGCCGAATGGCCGTTCGTGAATGTCGATGACGTCAGGCGGGGTGGCGGATGCGGGCGCGCTGATAATCGCTGCACAGGCCAAACAAATGCCGGCAAGCAAGGCGCGCGCGATGATCAAGGCACCAGCACCGTATCGCGTGCTTCATCATCCATTTCCGGATAATCGAGCGTGTAATGCAGCCCGCGGCTTTCGTGCCGTTCGAGCGCGCTCTTCACGATCAGTTCGGCTGATTGCAGCAGATTGCGCAGCTCGATCAGGTCGGTCGTGACAACGAAACTGCCGTAATAATCCTCGACCTCGCGGGTGAGCAATTCGATCCTGTGCTTGGCCCGCTCCAGCCGTTTGGTGGTGCGGACAATACCGACATAGTTCCACATAAAGCGGCGGATTTCGGTCCAGTTCTGTTTGATGACAACCTGCTCGTCGGAGTCCGAAACGCGGCTTTCATCCCACGGCTTAATGGCGGGCGGCTCGGTCAATTCATCCCATCGCGCCAGAATGTCATCCGCTGCCGCTTCGCCGAATACGAAACATTCCAGCAGGCTGTTTGAGGCGAGCCGGTTCGCGCCGTGCAATCCGCTTTCGGTGACTTCGCCAGCCGCCCACAGACCGGGCAAATCGGTGCGGGCTTTGAGGTCCACAACCACGCCGCCGCAGGTATAGTGCTGCGCCGGCACGACCGGGATCGGGCCGGTTGTCATATCGATGCCCAGGCCGCTCAATTTCTCATGAATGGTCGGGAAATGCTCTTTCACGAAGTCGGCGGGCTTGTGGCTGATATCGAGATGGACGTAGTCCAAGCCAAAGCGTTTGATCTGGTCATCAATGGCGCGCGCCACGACATCGCGCGGGGCCAGTTCCATCCGCTCCGGATCATAATCCGCCATAAAACGATGGCCGGTTTCGGGGTGGAGCAAGTGCCCGCCCTCGCCGCGCACGGCCTCCGTTATGAGGAAGTTTTTGACTTCGAGATTGTACAGGCAGGTCGGGTGGAACTGCATCATTTCCATATTGGAAACACGCGCGCCCGCACGCCATGCCATCGCAATTCCGTCGCCGGTCGCGCCGCGTGGTGCGGTGCTGAACTGGTACACGCGCCCCGCTCCGCCAGCGGCCAGGATTGTGGCGCGGGCGATATAGCGTTCGACCCGCCCGTTTTCGGTGTTGAGCGCGTACACGCCCCATACGCGCCCGGCCGCAGAGAATTTCTCGCGGTGACGGTCTGTGATGAAATCGATGCAAGTGCGCCCCGGCGCCAGCGTGATGTTGGATGAGGCTTCGGCAGCTTTCAGCAGCGCCTCCTGAACGGCCCATCCAGTTGCATCGTTCACATGGACGATGCGGCGGTGCGAATGCCCCCCTTCGCGGGTGAGGTGCAGCGCATCTTCATCGCGGTTGAACGGCACGCCCAGCTCGCACAATCGATCAATCGCTTTGGGCGCGCCCTCGATCACAAATTCGACCGTTTCAATGTCGTTGAGACCCGCGCCCGCGACCATCGTATCACGCACGTGATTGTCAAATGTATCACCGGCATCAAGCACAGCAGCGATGCCGCCCTGCGCCCAAGCGGTCGATCCGCCGGTTAGCGAACCTTTGGCGAGCACCAGCACCCGCTTGGTCTCAGCCAATTCCAGCGCAGCGGTCAGTCCCGCTGCGCCCGATCCAATCACGATGACATCATAGTCTTTAGTCGCTGTGCTCATGCGGCAAAGCCATGGCCCGCAAAGGCGATCAGGGCAAGAGTTCGTGCTCTTCAGGTGCAGTGAATTGAAGGAAACCAATCACTTGTAAAATCTCTCTTGCTGCAGCGCACAATTACGGTATTTTACGTATCAGGTCGCACTATCCATTCGGTTCATTTGCCGACTGTCCAAGCTTGAGGAAAAAGGTGACCTCTCCCATGTCTGTTATTTCATTTGCTAGATGCCTCACAGGTCAGCATAAACCACGTCGCCGTGGTGTTGTCTGGAACGGTGAGAGCTATGTTGGTGAATGCCGCAATTGCAGGAAATCGATCAAACGCGTGACCAGCGGCAAGTGGCGACGACCAGCAAAGTCAAAGCGGGACACGGCTACCGCTTGAACCCCCGGCATATTGCCGCCAAGCTGCCTTGATGGGAAAACCCGCGCAGACAGCAGCTAGGCAAAGCCTGATTGCCCGCCTCACCATGTATTGGAAGATGGAAGGCGCAAACATTGCGATCGTCCCGATTGCGATGGTTCTGTTCGCAGGCGGACAGGTTGGGCCAACTTCTTTAATCGCACTGGTTCCGATGATGGCCTTGCTCGCCATCGGAACACTCTATTGGCGGGCAAAGTTGCACCAGATCGAGCGCGGCATCTCACCCGATGATATGGTCAGCAAATTGGCGCAGTTGGATATGCCCATGGCCGCAGGCAGCATTATCGCTGTGCTCGCAGCGGCAGGCGCATGGACTGTTCCCGGATGGGCGGTCGGTACGGCAGACAAATGGGTCGCGACCTCCGCTGCAATCCTGACGGTGCTGGAATACATCAATTATTACCACCGGCAGTTGCAGCATTTTGACCACTTGCCGGATTGGAAACGTTTGCTGTCCGGTCGCGGCTTTCGCAAGAGCCAGTTGCGCCGGGATATTGAGCGCGTGAGGAATTACAGCGCGTAACAATCCAGATCAGCAGCCACGCTGACATCGCCCGAATAGCTTTGGCCGATTGCCTCCAAACCCTCGTCAATCCGGCTGAGTGATCGCTCCATATTGTGGGTCAACACCAGCCGTTCCGGCTTTATCGCGCCTGCAAGCTGACCGATTTCAGCAGGCGTCCGGTGGAGCCCGCGCGGCTGGCCATCCTCGCCATTGATCACATGATGCGCGAACAGGATCGCCGGACGAATATCCTCCATCATGGTTTGAAACACGACTGAACGCCCGCTTTGGTCGCCCGCGATAACAATCGATTTATCGCCAACCTCTATCTCGTAAGCCAATGCGGGCACAGGGCCGTGATCGACGGGATAGGCGATTGCGGAAAAGGCATTCGACACATCAAGAGGCGTCACTTCACCGTTCCCGCCAAAAGAAGGAACATCGCGCACTTCCAATTGCGCCTTACCCTCGGTGCCGTCGCCATAGCCGCCATTATAGGCAAAGGCGCCGCTGTCTTTGGAAAGCAACCGCTCGATAAATTCACTGGTTGCGGGGAAGCGCGGAGCTTCGGCAGGACCCACAATCGCAAGAGGCTCTGTCCGGCCTTCAAATCCGCCAGTGTTGAGAATGTCGATAATATCGCCTGTATGATCCGCGTGGAGGTGAGTCAGCAAGATCGCATCCAACGTCGCAACCTTTCCGCCCGCTTCGGCAAAACGCAAAAAGCTGCCGGAGCCTGCATCAATCAGAAGCTTGGGCTCTCCATCGATCCAGAGCAGATAGGATGTGCCCGCACGGCTAGCCTCGGCAATCGGACCACCGCTGCCCAAGACTTGCAAAGCCGCACCTTCGCTTGGGCAATCGGCAGGTTGTTCGGCCCGAGGTATTCCCGCCATCGGATCAGCGGGTGAGGATTGAGGACTGGTGGACTTGTCTGACATGCCGATGCCGCACCCGGCCAGAGCCGAGCAACCCAGCATCACAAGACTAGCGCTTACTTTCCCGCGATGCAGCTTCATTTCCGCTCCCTTGTCCATGTTGCAGGCACGATGCGCGCGGTGTCGCGAACTTACAAGGTTTGCAGGCGCAATCCGGTATCAAGGCCGCAATTCAGGAGCGCTCCATGTCATTCAATCATCTCGTATTTTCTGCAAAAATGCTCGCTTTGTGCGCGTTTACTAGCCTTGCCAGCTCAGCGCCATCACTGGCGCAGGAGAGTTCCAATAAAGTCACTTTGTTCCAAAAGGAGGATGGCGGCGAACTTGCAATCGTCTCGCGCTTTGAGACAACCTGCACTCTGCGTTGGTTTAGCGAGACTGACCTCAACGGCTTCGCCATCATTATCGGCAAAACTACGATCACGAGTGACCTGCTGATCTTCACAGATCGTGACATGGGTTCCCACGGCGGCGATATGACGCTCCGGAGATTCACGAAGGATGGCATCGCCGCCTCGACCGTTCCTTTCGGGAAGAAAAGCCTACCCGAAGGGTTCTTCCAATATGTCGCCAAACTCAACAATCTGAAGATTGACTTCGACGTGTTCAAAGTCAGCGGCGATCTACTCCTTCAAACAGAGACAGAAGGCCCGGTCGTGATCGAGTTTCGCAGCGTATTGCGCGATGAGGCCGTCGCGGAGTTAGGCAAATGCCTCGAAACCCAGCCCGAACATTGGACGTTGGAAAAAGGCCTCGGCGATTGAGCCGAAGCGAGCAAGACGATGCTCAAACAATTTCCGGAGCTGATTACGCGCCCGAGCCGGTCAGCTGGACGAACACATCCTCCAGATCGGCTTCGCGGGTGGTCACGTCTTCGACGGTTAGCCCCTGCTCCTGAAGGATCGCGAGCACCTGTCCAGCGTTGAGTTGATCCTTGTTATACGTCACTTCGACGCCGCGCTCGCCCGACAATGCCACCTTGCTGAATGCCTCATGCGAAGGGGCCTGCGCCAAATCATCGGCCAGCGTGACTGCCACGATCTTTTCGCGCGCCATATCCACCAGTTCGCGGGTCGGCTTATGCGCGATCAACTCACCGTGATTGATGATGGCAATCTCGTCGCACAGCTCCTCGGCCTCTTCGAGATAATGCGTAGTAAGAACCACCGTAACGCCTTCGCGGTTCATCTCCGTAACGAGCTCCCACAGCTGACGGCGCAATTCGACATCAACGCCGGCGGTTGGCTCGTCCAACACAAGGATCGGCGGCGAATGGACCATCGCCTTTGCCACGAGCAAGCGGCGTTTCATCCCGCCTGACAATGTGCGGGCATAGGCGTTGCGTTTATCCGCAAGGCGCACTGCCGCCAGCAATTCTTCGCTGCGCCTGTCTTTACCGGCAATGCCATAAAACCCGCCTTGATTTTCCAGCACTTCATATGGCGTGAAGAAGGGATCAAAGACGATTTCCTGCGGGACGATGCCGATGGCGCGGCTGGCATTGCGGCGCTGTTCATCAATATCAAAGCCCCAGATATTCGCCGATCCGCTGGTCTTGTTTACCAGCCCGGCAAGGATATTGATCAGCGTCGATTTGCCCGCGCCATTGGGGCCAAGCAGGCCGAAGATAGATCCTTCGGTTACGTCAAAACTGACCCCGTTCAGAGCCAGTTTGCCTTCCGCGTCGGCGCCTTTCGCACCTTTCGGCGCGGCATAGCGTTTGACGAGATTATCGATGCTGATGGCTGGGGGCGTAGACATGCGGCCCGCCCTAGTTGAGCTGCCCGCGCTCGGCAAGCATCTGAGTCTGCGCCGCTCGCGTGGATGCAGGGCGCAATAGCGATTGAATTAAACGGCGGGCGGGATTATTCGCTAAAGCGCTATGAACATGCCTCCACCAGAAACCCTGCTTGTCGAAACCAAACGCGTTAGCTGTGATGGCTCCAGCGGCATCCGCGCAGGCGAGAATTATCGCCCCGCCGCCCTCGGCCACCCGCGCATCTATCTGGAGATTGACGAGCACGGCTATGTCGATTGCGGATATTGCGACCGGCGATTTGTGCTGAAAGGCGGCCCCGCTGATGGCGTGGATCAGGCGAGCCTGCCGGACATTTCCGAAGGCGCGGATCCCGGCCATCGGTAAACCAGCGGTCGTTCTTGCTTCTTTACTGGCGCTCACACTGCCCGCGCAGTCTGTTGCTGCAGATCGCGATTGCGACGTCATTTCCGCCCTGATGTCGGGCGCAAAATCCAAGGTTCGCGGGCTTGCTATCGAGATCAACCGCGAAGACACGCTCGATTTGACCTACCGCGGCAAGCAAACCTTTTTCCGCAACGCGACATATTGCGAGATAGTCCCTGGCAAGGAAGACCTCGAGCTTAACTGCGAATGGTCTTTTGAAGGTGATGAACGAGGCGCAAGAGCGCTCTTTTCTGCCTATCGCATCCGGATCAAAGAGTGTCTTGCGACGCCCTTCGAAACAAAAGACTCCAATGATTATGGCAAGGTCAAAATCTTGAGCAGCTACGAAGCGGAAATCGAGCATTCGGACGGTACAGAAACGTCGATCGAGTTGGAACTGCATGAAAAGAACTACAGCAGCACTCCGAAATTCTCGGTAGACTTGCAGATAGAGCGTATTTGATCGGGCACATCGCCGCTCATCGCGCGTTCATTGTATGATACATACTCTTACAAAGTTCAGGCCAAAGGAGAATGCATGATGTCGACCCCACGCAAGGCTTTCGCCCTCACTGGCGCTGCTGCGCTTGCCCTTTTGGTTGGTCAGCCGGCGGTTGCCGATGATCAAAGCGGCGAAGATGCCGCTACAGAAATGACCAAAGGCGAAAAGAAGCTCGCCGATATTCTTGAAGGGCGCGTAGCCGGAGAGCCAACCCGCTGTATCCGCACCCGCCCGAATGAGCGCCTTCGCGTTATTGATGATACCGCCTATGTTTATGGCAGCGGCCGCACGATTTATGTTCAACGGACCCGCCACCCTGACAAGATCGACCGTGATGATATTCTCGTCTCGCGCCGGTTCAACGCCAGCCAGATTTGTAAACTGGACATAGTGCACACCGTTGATCGTAGCTTTGGCATGTTCAATGGGGCCGTCTTCTTTGATGACTTCGTGCCGTATACCAAGGCAGATCAAGCCAAATCATCGAGCTAACTCGCTACCGATTCACCCTTGCCGCGCCGTAAGTTCGCTTGCGCGCATCCGGGGTGAATTGGGCGTCTCACCCGAAATCCCCGGCTCAGCACCTCCTATGCCGGAAGGCTTGGGTAGATCAGGTTGAGAGCTCGATAATTTGGACCGAAATCCCACCACCCCCGGCAATGCAAAATCAGCTTGCAGATCAAAGCCCTCTGTATGCCGGCTTCGCGGCGGTGGAACCGTGAACATAAGAGGTTGAACATCCGGGACCACCCGTTCGCGTCCGACACTATTCCCACGGGTCCGCAACAATCTGCGAAGCGGTCCCAAGACCCATGTGATGACACATGGCGCGATGCATAGCATCAGCCACGCATCGAGCCCGATCTGCTGTTCCATTTCCACTCCCTTTGCCTGCATGCGCATCAAATGCGCCAGTCCGCATGTCCAAGCGCAGAAAATAAAGGCTGGTCATCATGCCTTTATGGCGAAGGGACTAGGGAATAATGCCTAGGCAGCCGACATGGCATTCATCCGGCCAAGAATCGCTTCGGCTTCGGTCATGATACCGTCGATCAATTCCTGACAGGTCGGCACATCATTGATGAGACCAGCGACCATGCCGCAGCTCCATGCGCCTTCGTCCATCGCGCCTTCCATCATGATCTTGGGGTAAACGCCCGCGACCTCTGGCAAGATGTCCTGAATGGTGATCGCATCGCCCAGCTCTTTTTCTTTCTGGATCAGGCGTTCGACCGCTTCGTTTTTCATGACGCGCTCTGTGTTGCGCAGCGGACGCATAACGAGGCGGGTGTCGAGCTCGGATGCCTCGACAATCGCTTTCTTCACATTTTCGTGAACTGGCGCCTCTTTCGTGGCGATAAAGCGGGTCCCCATATTCATGCCCTGCGCGCCCATGGCGAGCGATGCGACGAGGCTACGTCCGTCGGCCATACCGCCGCTGGAAACGAATGGAATGTCGAGCTCATCTGCCGCGCGCGGCAACAGAATAAAGTTCGGGATATCGTCTTCGCCCGGATGACCGCCGCACTCAAACCCATCGACCGAAACCGCATCGCAGCCGATGTCCTGTGCCTTCAAGGAGTGACGCACGCTGGTGCATTTGTGGATCACCTTGATCCCCGCATCTTTCAGCGGCGGCAGCAGCTCGACCGGATTGCGGCCAGCCGTCTCGACGACTTTCACGCCGCCTTCGATCACGGCTTTCACAAGGCCTGGATAATCAGGCGGGGTGAGGGTCGGCAGGATAGTGAGGTTCACGCCAAAGGGCTTGTCCGTCATATCGTGACAACGCGCGATTTCATTCGCGAGCTTTTCAGGAGTGCCCTGCGTCAGGCCGGTAATGATGCCGAGCCCTCCCGCATTGGAAACCGCTGCCGCCATTTCGGCAAAGCCGACATAGTGCATGCCGCCCTGTATAATCGGATGCTGGATGCCGAACATTTCGGTGATGGCGGTTTTCATGGGAACGCTCTCCTGAAGGTTTCTGTTTGAGCGTGAAACAAGCGGAACTTTGCCGTGCTTGCAAGCGCGGTTTTCACAAGCACCAAGGCCGTAGCGTCAGGAGAGCTGCTTTGCGGGCTTAAGTATCGTCAGCACGATGCCGCCCAAGATCAAACCGCCTCCCGCGACCAACCGCCAGTCGAGCGGTTCGGACAAGAGCAGCACGCCGCCTGCAGCCGCCACTACGGGGGTGGCCAGTTGGACGCTGGCCACCGTGCCCAAGCCAAACCTCGGCGTTACCTTGTACCAGATGACATAGCCCATACCGGACGTAGCCGCGCCCGCGATCACCGCCAGCATCACACCATGCCAGCTCGGCATCCCGCTATCGAACCACAGCATCGGCAAAACGAGCGGCGCAGCGAGCAGGAAGTTGCGGGCCGTACTGCCCGCCGGATCGCCGCCATTGCGGCCGATAATGGTGTAGACACCCCACGCGACACCGGCGACTGCCATAAGCAGCGCGGCTCCAATTCCCACCGCCTCGCCGCCCGGCGCGAGCAGTATGAACAGTCCGCTAAAAGCCAGGACGAGACCGAGCCAACCGAGAATACCAAGACCTTCACCGCGCCAATAGCCAATCGCGAGGATGGTCGCCTGAACACATGCAAACAGGATCAGCGCGCCGATTCCCGCGCCCAGACTAAGGTAAGCAAGCGAGAAGCCAGCGACATAAATTGCCAGCGAAATGGCACCGGGCGCGTCGCTCAGAGATGGCTTCCTGCCGAGAAAAGGAAGCAGAACGAACGCGCCTGCCGTCAAACGGATAGCCGAAAACGCCCCCGCCTCTATCGCGCCATCGGCCAGAGCTGCGCGGGCAAGCAGCGAGTTGCCCGCAAAAGCGAGGATCGCAAAGCTTGCAAGAATGAATGTGAGCGCGGCTGATCGCACGAAGCCTCCTGTATCCCGCACGGTGTTCGCGGGATTACGCGAAGCGGTTACGAACGGGCTATGCCTGATCCCCTGCGCGCTCGATAGGCCCGGTCTCACACAGATCGCTCACCACGCAAATCTCGCATTTCGGCACGCGCGCGCGGCAGACCTTTTTGCCAAACTGGATCAGCCAGAAATGCCCGTCAGCCATGGCCCAGTCAGGGCTGCGCTCTTCAAGCTGCTGCGCGGTCTTTTCGGCGGTCTTGGCATCAGTGAGGCCGATCCGGTTGCAGACCCTATGCACATGTGTGTCGACCGCGATCACATCTTTACCAAAGGTGAAACTCATCACGATATCCGCGCATTTGCGACCAATGCCGGGCAGGCTCATCAACCCTTCGCGAGTATCGGGCACAACGCCGCCATACTCTTCGAGCAGAGATGTGCAGAATTTGCGGATGTTTTTCGTTTTGTTGTTGTAAAGCCCGCACGGCTTGATCGCAGCGGCAATTGCTTCGTCTTCCAGCGCGAGCATATCTTCGGGCGTTTTGGCCAGTTTGAACAAGGCGCGGGTCGCCGCCGCAGTGTTCCGATCCAGCGATTGCGCGGAGAGCATGCAGGAAATGCAGGACCGGAAGGCGTCAGGCTGACCTTTCGGTCCTTTCGCATTTTTCGTGCGCCCCGGCATTGCCTTGGCGAGTTTCCGGTAAACCGTTTCGACGTGTTTTTCGCTCAGCATACAGCAAGAGCGAACATCCCACCTGTCCGGTTCCCGCGCAGGTCAGCTCTTTGGCTTAAGCAGCTTATCCGGCCTGATCCGCCGCGCTTCACCGAACAGCGAATAGGTTTTGTTCACATAGTTCGAGACATCGACGATGCTGTCGAGGTACTTTTCAAGCTCAGGCGTCTGTTCCTGCTCGACCAGCCGGACATGCGCGCCGGGATTCTCTGTTTCAAACCGGACATAAAACCACGGCTCACCGCGTTTCAGCACCAGAGGCTTGGTCACGTCATGCCATTCAAAGCCCCAGCTGAGCGGACGCGGCCAGATGTGAACGGGAAACCGCCCGCCCATCTGCACACCAGGACGCGGGGTGGGGAAGTAATCGAGGTAAGGCGCGGTCTGGACGACATAGCAAGGCTCATCCGCGACAAAGACATAAGGCGCGACGATCTGGATGATCGGGCGCTCCGGATGTCGCCACTCGCTTGGCGGGTGCATGACCATCATGCTGTTGCGGCCCGTTGCGCGCATCGCCGACTTATCGCCGTCCACGTCCATGAGTTGTAGCTGACCATTGGACTGGCGGCCAATCCCCAAAGTCAGGTCCACGGGCGATGGGATGACGAAATGTCGCCGGTCAAAATCAATCGCGGCCGGGCAGACCTGCACCGACTTGGCCGAAGCAGGCTTTGGATCCTTGCGCGTAAAGGGCTTGGGCGCGGACCATATTGCGTCCCCACCTTGGGGGAAACGGACAGTCCAGCCGACAGTGACACTGCGCGATTTACCGCGTGCCTCACTATCACGCTGATCGGCGTCCTCGGCGAATTGATCTTCCCAGCTCATCGTTTGGTTCCTCTAATCCTTGTCGGGAACCTCATGCAGTCTGAAGCGCAAATTCGCAATCGGTTCGGACAGCGGTCCATGCATTCCGACTGACGCAACTGGCATGACAAAGGCGAGTACGCTGCTTTGTGATTGACAGGATTACTAGTCTACCGCATCGACTACGCCTGTAGACAATCTTGGAGTGCAGGAATGAAAATGTATTGGTCAAGCATGGCGTTGTTGTTTGCGGCAAGTGCAGTCCATGCCAATCCTGCACCACCCCCGCCAGACGCAGACGTCATTTCGGATCAGCTGACAACTGCCGAGAATATCCCCGAATTGATGGAAGCTTTTGAGGTCACGGGGCTAGCCGTTACCGCAGTATCCGGAGACAAAGTGCTGCTATCCGCAGGCTTTGGCATGACCGCAGATGAAGAGCGCTACAGCGTATCAACACCTTGCGGGCTATACTCTGCCACCAAGGTTCTGGCCTCGCTGACTTATGCAAATCTATCCGCCGCTGGCCGCCTCAACCTAAATGCGCCGTTAGCCGATTACATCGATGATGCACCAGAAACCTGGCGCGCGATACCGTTTTACCGCCTGCTCAATCATACCTCTGGCATTCCGATGGCAGTGAACAAGGACGCCTTCGGCAAACTCGCAGCTGACCCTGCAACTCGCAACGATGATATCTATCGCCTCGTCCGAGACCTTCCGCTTGATTACCAACCGGGCGAATACTCGCGCTACCGCCAGTCCGGATATGCAACCGCAGAGATGATCCTACAGGACAAGCTAGGCTCAGGATTTGATGCTTTGGTTGGTGAGTACATTACCGGGCCAGCTGGTCTTTCGGCGACCCTGCATCCGGCCGTGACCTCCGCAGATGAACCGGCGTTTCTGTTGAGCGCGGGCGGATTTCAGACCACGGCCAATGATATGTCCAAGCTGTTCCTGCGCATCAATGATGGGACCGTGATCGCGCCGGACGCTTGGAAAAAATTGATGCTGGAGGATTCGTATCGCTTCGGGGACTACAGCCTTGGCAGCGTCATCGAAAACAGAAACGATGTCCTCACCATCGGCCATAGTGGTGGGGGCGCACGCGCCAACATTCGGTACGCTCCAGACCGCAAGATTGGCGTGATGATCTGCACCGATGATCGCGACAACAATGGACTCGCGATTCATTTGGCGCGGATGCTCGTCGATGAAATCTCGTCAGGTGATGTCCCGCAATTGCCGCTGCAGGTGGCGATGAAGGGCTATAAATCCATGACAGGCGTCGAAATCATCGCCGCATATAGATCGGCAGAGCGCTCCGCCGATCTCTATGATTTGACCAGTGCCGAAGCTCTCTTGAACTCGATCGGCTATTCGCTTCTTGCGCAAAAGAAGGGCGCCGATGCGATTGCAGTTCTCGCCTTTAATGCCGAGACTTTTCCAGACTCGCCCAATGCGCATGACAGTTTGGGTGAAGTCTTGTTGGCCAATGGCAAACGCGACGATGCACTGCTCAGCTACAGACAGGTGTTGAAACTCGATCCCGGGAATAACAACGCTGAAAAGGTGATCGCGCAAATTCTGGCTGACAGCGAGTAATCGCTAGTCTCGGCGGCGACCCGTCTCGCATTCTTTGCACGCGAAACAGCGCACGCAATCGGGCGCACGCGGGCGGCAATGCGTTTGACCCAATTTCTTGAGCAAGAGGTGATGCTCGTCCATGTCCTCAGCCGTCCACTCTTCGGGAACGATTGGCATCAATACATCATAGGTTTTGGCCGTATCCGCTTTCGCCAGGACGATTCCCATCCGCTGCATGATGCGGCGGTGATGCCCGTCGATCACCATGGCTTTGCGGTTGAAAGTGGAGGCATTCATAACGCCAGCTGCATTCTTGCGGGCAACCCCGGGCAACGTCTCAAGCCATTTTATCGCTTCGGCAGTTTCGAGATTTGATAAGTGCCGCAAATCGGCGCTGCCGCGCTTATTGATGATGTAGGTAAGGCAGTCTTTCAAACGTTTGGCCGCGACGCTCGGAAAAGTTTGCCGCTGGAGCCGCGCCTCCAGTTCCTCGACCGAGACTTCCGCAACAGCTTCCCACGATCCGAACTCCGCCAAAAGCGCGTCTGTCGATGCATTGGAAGCGGCGGTTTTGGTCTGTGCACCGATCACGCCGTGTACCAGCACCCAAACAGGATCGCGGCGCTTTTCCGGCGGCCTCACGATACGCCCGAATGCCGCGATCAGCGCAGGCTGCATCCGGCGCAAGATATCGGTGCGAGGATCAGGTCCGAGTGGCAACTCCATGCCAAGCGGATCGCACGATCACGGGCGGCGCGCAAACCGCTCTACGAAGTCGCCCACACCTGCCATGCCTTCGTATCCGAAGACATAGGCTGGTTCGACGGTGTCAGAGAAATCCAGCCCGCCCGCGCTGACCGCCGGATTGACATAGGCAGCCGTAGGATTGTGCAGATCGGATAGGCGCTTTGCTTCTTTCCAGATCGGTCCGATGACGGGATCGCCAAGCAAAGCGGGCCAATGACTGCCATCGTTTGTGTTGAAACTCGGCGTGCCATTGCCTGCGAAATTGCCGTCCGAAATCCGGTGGTACCTTACCTTGCGCCGGACAAAATAGATGTCCACCTCGCTTGTAGTAGATTCGTTCCAGTCGGAATGCTGGACGAGATGGACATTGCCCCACATCTCTTCGGGCAAGCCGCGAATAAAGGCTGCGGAGACATCGGATTGCCCAGCTTCGGTGATCCACACATTGCCGCCCGCCTCAAGTGTGGCGCGGGCTTCTTTGGTAAGACGAGCAACCGCCGCATCACGGTCTGCATGGGCATCCACCCAGTTTTTGCCAAAGGCCAGATCGAACAGCTTGGAGGCAGGAATGAACTCGCCATCCTGCGTACCATAGGCACCGGCCGTGGCGATAAAACGAACGCAGGCAAACGCCGGATCGGCCAGCATTGTGCCCAGGCCAGCAACCGATTGCAGATCATCAACATCGGGCTTGCTGTCATAATTGGCGATCAGCAAATCGCGGTTCGGATCGAACTTGCCAATCATTGGCGCGTCATCACAGGACGGCGCCGAAGGCGCGGCATGATCGTGCGCGATTGCGGGAACGGCTGGTGCAATTGTCATGCAAACAGCGGTCAGGGCGAGCTTGAGTGTGCGAATTGTCATCGTTGTCAATTATGCACGATCAGAACTGTTTGGCTAGCCCCTTGCTCGCCGAATACCCAATCCAGCCAATGCGAAAAGGGCACAAGGAAACCAGATCCATCTCAGTTCTGACAGCAAGGTCTCGACCCCGCGCATTGAGAAGAATTGCATGCCAATGGGAGATACCCGGATCGGCGTAACGGGCGCAAAGATGCGGCTATCATCGAACGGCCACCACAATGCGGCGCCCAATCCGCCGCTTGTCAGCGTATCGAGCAAACCATGGCTCGCCATCGCGAGAATAAGAAAGGCGAAGGCGATCAGACTGCGCGCCTCGCGCCAGCATGCACTCAGAACGCCTGCGCATATCGCGGCAAAAGCAACCGAATGGGTCGCGCCCCGGTGACCCCACGCATCGGCATATTCCACACCAAGTTTGAAGCCGACCACATCCGCATCAGGCAGCACCGCGAAAGCCATCCCGGCGATTGCCACGCGCGGAGGAATGCGGTTCGTCCCAGCCGCGACCGCGATTGCCAATGGCACAATCGCGTGTGAGAAGACCGTCGGCAATTGTGCGCTTTATCGCTCGAATACGAGCGAGAATGTCACAGGCACAACGGGCGTGATTGAAGGCAATCCGGCAAGCTCTTGCAACTGCGCAAGACCATCAACCAGTTCGTAGCGCGATGCATCGACTATCACCGGAGCATCGGAAACGGCGAGCACGCGGTCCGGGCCGGCGCGGGTCACAGTCACTTCGGCCTGAAACGGTGCCTCCACACCTTTCAGCGCCAATGTTCCATCAAGGGTGGTCTTGGTGCTTTCGCCGAGACCCAAAGTCTTGAACGGCGCCGGATCGATCTGAGCCGTAACGGTCGCGCTGGGATTGTCTGCAACTACGAACAGAACATCGCGCATTCGCTCGTTGCGAATGTCCACGCCGGTGCTGACCGAAGCGAGGTCAATTTCAATGGTCGCCGTGCCTTCTGCCGTGACATTTCCGCTGACCGTTTCAAACGTGTTGATCTCGGCGATTTCATCGGCCTTGATCGAGACATAGGAAAGCTCAGATGCGGAACCGTCCAGTGTCCATGTGCCTTCAGTAAGCGCGGATGGCTCTGCCGGAGCTTGCGAGCAGGCCGCTGTGATAAAGAGCGAAGCGGCGGCGAATATGCGGAGTTTCATGGTCACGAATGGAGTCCCGTTGATAAGAGCTTTGCAGCGGCAAATATCAGAATGAACGAGACGGGCAAAGGTTGCCGTCTATTCCCATTCAATCGTACCGGGCGGTTTGCTCGTATAGTCATAAACGACCCTGTTGATGCCTTGCACTTCGTTGACAATCCGCGTGGCGCATCCGGTCAGGAAACTTGCCTCGAACGGGTAGACATCGGCGGTCATGCCATCGGTCGAAGTGACAGCGCGCAGTCCGCAGACACTGTCATATGTGCGCCCATCACCCATCACGCCCACGGTTTTGACGGGCAGCAACACTGCGAATGCCTGCCAGATGTCGTCGTAAAGTCCGGCATTGCGAATCTCTTCGAGATAGATCGCATCGGCTTTGCGCAGGATATCGCAGCGTTCTTTGGTCACTTCGCCCGGAATACGGATGGCAAGGCCGGGGCCGGGGAACGGATGGCGCCCGACGAACATATCCGGCAGACCAAGTTCACGGCCCAATTCGCGCACTTCATCTTTGAAGAGTTCACGCAGCGGCTCCACCAACTGCATATTCATGCGCTCCGGCAGGCCACCGACATTGTGGTGGCTCTTAATCGTCACGCTCGGTCCGCCGGTGAAGCTGACGCTTTCGATCACGTCGGGATACAGCGTTCCCTGCGCGAGGAAATCAGCGCCGCCGATCTTTCCGGCCTCTTCCTCGAACACATTGATAAATTCGCCGCCGATGAATTTGCGCTTTCTCTCCGGATCGGTCTGTCCGGCAAGGCCAGCCATAAACCGCTCTTCGGCGTCCACCACGACGAGCGGTATATTGTAATGATCGCGGAACATGGTTTCGACCTGCTCGCGCTCGTTCAGGCGGAGGAGACCGTGATCGACGAAGACGCAGGTCAGCTGGTCGCCGATTGCCTCGTGAATCAGGATCGCGGCGACCGAACTGTCGACGCCGCCGGACAGCCCGCAGATGACTTTACCATCGCCGACTTGATCGCGGATTTCGCGGATCTTGGTGTCGCGATACGCCGCCATCGACCAGTCACCTGCAAGCCCGCAAACGCGGTGGACGAAGTTTGCGAGCAATTTGCCGCCATCGGGCGTGTGGACGACTTCGGGGTGGAACTGAGTGCCGTAAAACTGGCGTTCTTCATCTGCGATAACCGCAAATGGTGCGCCGTCGCTGGTCGCGACAATTTCAAAACCCGGTGCGAATTGCGTGACTTTATCGCCGTGGCTCATCCAGACTTGGTGGCGCTCGCCCTCTTTCCAAAGGCCGTCAAACAGCGCGCAGTCTTTTGTCACGGTCAGATAGGCACGGCCAAATTCGCCGCCTTCACCGGTTTCATGACCGGGACGGACCTCGCCGCCAAGCTGCTGGCTCATCACCTGCTGGCCGTAACAAATGCCAAGGATCGGAATTCCCGCCTCGAAAAAGCTTTGCGGCGCGCGCGGGCTGCCTTCGTCGGGCACACTCGCAGGAGAGCCAGACAGGATGATTCCTTTCGGCTTCATCCGCTGAAACGCTTCTTCGGCCAGAGTGAAAGGCGCGATCTCGGAATAGACCCCCGCCTCGCGCACTCGGCGTGCAATTAGCTGCGTAACCTGACTGCCGAAATCGACAATCAGGATCGAATCTGGGAGATGCTCTGCGTCCATGGATGCGAGTTACGGAGCGAGCTCGCCCCTGTCCAGCGCCTCCGTCCTCGTGCGCTATCGCTTTCGACAACTATTGCGCGACTTTTGCGCGAGCTGCGTGTCATGCGAAGCCACAGCATGCCGTAGCGACACAGTTTATGTTGCAAAATACGCAATCAAATTGCATATTTTCGCATTTGAGTTTCATGCAATCGAACAGCATATGGGCCGTGCAACGCGGTTTAAGGCACTCTCTCTCCCCGCCGAACCGGTTGCAAAGCGCAGCGCGGGATCATTGAGACCGCCCTGCCTGTCTGCTTGTTACCGGCGAGCGGCCAACCATGCGAACTGATCGGCGTAGCTGGCTTCCAGCACGCTGCACCGACCTCCCCCATCGCATGGGTTTTCAGCGCAATCCCCCAGCGCTGCGGCCGTCTACAATGGTAACGTACCAGCAGCGAGCGAGACGCGGCCGCCATTCTCTCCCCCCCCGAAACGGTGGCTGCGTCTCCACCCCGCACGAAGCAATGATCATCCAGCAATCGAATTTTCCGATCACAAGTCTCGGAAATTACCATGCGCTCGACGGTAACAAAATTACTCCTTGCTTCGTATTTGTAACTAGAACCTCGGAGCCATTCTGGCTTCGTCAGGCCCGGCAGCTAGTCAGCCTCCGGGAATTATCAGGAGTACGGGCTATGAACGCTCTCGCCGAAAAGATGGTCGCAATTGTCATTGCAATCGGCCTCAGCACGGTTTCGCTCAACACGCTTATCGTGTGATCGAGCCGACAATTTGGAGCGGCACCCGGTTTGATCCGGATGCCGCTCCAGTTGTTTTATCTGTCCAGTTTCTCGGCCAGATCGCGCAGATCGGTCTTCAACAATTTGCCGATATGGCTGCGCGGCATTTCATCGATCGGATGCAATACCGATAGCCGCTGAGTCTTACCCAGCCGTGCGTTCACTTCACCGCAAATCTCATCGCAGCTGCGCCCGCCTTCCTTGACAACAACAAAGCCGACAGGCGTTTCGCCCCATTGCCGTGACGCAATGCCGACGACAGCAGCCTCAATGACGTCACCTTCTTGTTCGAGTTCGGCTTCCAAATCACTCGGGTAGATGTTGAACCCGCCTGAGATGATCATGTCTTTCGCGCGCCCCACCAGCTCAACAAAGCCTTGGTCATCGACGCGGCCAATATCGCCCATGCGCATCCAAACCTCGCCTGTCTCCGGATCGGTCCATTGCGCCTCTGCGGTTTTATCCGGGCGATTTTTGTAACCGCTCATCATCGTCAAGGACCGCCCGATCAGATTGCCGGGCGTGCCCGCGGGCACCGGATTGTCATCATCATCAAGCACTTTAAGCTCGCTACCCGGAGCTGGCCTGCCGACGGTGTGCAGTTTATCCGGAAATTCATGACACGCGAGCAGGCAAACGACACCGCCTTCGGTCATCGAATAAATCTCGATCAACCCGCCCGGCATTCGGCGCAGCACCTCTGCTTTCAGCTCGGCAGAAAACGGCGCCGATGTGCAATATTTGAGCGCCATCGAAGACAGATCAAAATCATCGAATGCCGGAAAATCCATCAGCCGCTGATATTGCACCGGGACAAGCATCGTGACGGTGGCCTTGTCCGATTGCGCGTGAGCAAGCCATTTGGGAGCGTCGAACTTGCCCATAATGCGAACCGACCCGCCTGCCAGCAGCGGGGGCAAGAATGCGACCATAGTGGTGTTGGAATAGAGTGGCGTCGAGGCGAGCGAGCGCACCGGCAGGCCTGCCTCCAGATATGACAGGGCCGTTGAGCCGAATTGCCGCCAACGCATCTGGTGCGAATGCACAATGCCCTTCGGAATGCCGGTGGTACCGCTAGAATAGATAATGTTGAAAGGATCACCCGGCTCGGGATCAAAATCTGGCGCAGTTGTTCCCGCTGGAGCCATCCACCCGTTGATCTCTTCCAGAGGCACACGGATCAGATCGGCCATAAAGTCAGGGCCAAGCTCGTCCGCTTTTGCTTCATCGATAAACAAATGCCGGGCGCCAGAATCCTTGGCCATGCCTTCAAGCTGGTCTGGAGACGCCGAAGTCGTCAGCGGCGCGGCAACTCCGCCTGCGCGTACGGCCGCAAGAAAGACGAGTGCATAATTGACGCTTGAATAGCCGAGGATTGCGACTGACTGCCCGCGCTTCAATCCGGTTTCGATCAGACGCGCGGCAAGGCGCTCAATCTCACAAATAAGTTCAGCCCAAGCGCACTCGCGGGCTTCATCAACGAGAGCGATCCTATCCGGGTTCGCTACAGCCCAGTCACGCAAAATTTCATGGAATGAACCAAAGGGCTCGGTGAGTTTACCGGACATGTTGTGGTCAATCATGCGCGAAGGTGTAGACAAGGTGGCACGTGACGCAAAAGGAATTTCGTTAAGGTATGGCTGTCATCGTTGTTGTGTAGCGCCGTGATGAAGTGGGCGCGGGGAGAATCAAGAAATGCTGGCGATCAAAGGATTATCTTGGGCAGTGATAGCCATGCTCCCTTTAAGTTCATTGGCGGCGCAAGATTTAAAGGATGACCCCGCTTACAAGGAAATGCTTCGAAAGGGGCCGCCAGCACCTCCGGTCCACACCAATGTCGAGCCGGAGCGCCCGAAAGCAGAAAGCGCGCCCGCACCGCAACCTCCGCCGCAAACAGAACCAGACGCTTCTGAAAAGCCATTCGTTGAAATCCCTTCGGTTCTCGCTGTTTTCGCGCATCCCGACGATGAGATTATGTTCGCGCCAGTGCTTTCCCGCATCGCAAGGGAAGGCGGCGAAGTCACAGTGGTCTACGCCACCAGCGGAGACGCCGGGCCCGGAGTCAGCGGAATGGAGCCGGGCAATGCTCTGGCCGAGCTGCGCGAAAGCGAGGCGCAATGCGCGGCTGATGCGCTTAAGCTGGACAGTCCAATCTTCTGGAAGCTTGGCGATGGCAAACTGTCAGATTTCGCCAGAGGTGATCAGACCCTTGGCCCTTCACTAGCCCGCATGGTGGGTGAAGTCATCGCAGAGACAAGCCCGCAGGTCATTATGACGTGGGGGCCAGACGGCGGGTACGGCCACGCCGATCACCGGATGATCAGCGCCGCTGTCACGCAAGTGGTTCAGACACTGGGTGATGCCCGCCCCGAATTGCTGTATTCCGCCATACCCGATGGCAGTCGCCCACAGATTGCGGCATTTGACAGCTGGGCCACGGTCCACCCCGCCCTGGTGACAGATAGGATACGCTACATGCCGCTCGATCTGTACAATGCGCGCGATGCGATGGATTGCCACAAGAGCCAGTTTAGCGAGGAAGCGCGCAAAGGATTGACCAATCTTCTGCACGATAGTGTGTGGCGCGGAACGGTCTATTTCAGGCTCGCTTTCCCTGAGCCTGTCGAGCCGGGATAGAGCCATCTAACCACGAAGCACTCAAGCGGTGGAAAAGCACGCCGAATTGCGCGTGTTAGCTTGGGATTCGCTCTGCCAGCGCCTATATCTTTGGGATGGAAGAAAACACTCCCGAAACGGAAAACACGGCGCCCAAGCAAGAGAAAATGCAGGGCGAATATGGTGCGGATTCAATCAAGGTTCTCAAAGGCCTAGATGCAGTTCGCAAGCGGCCCGGCATGTATATCGGCGATACCGATGATGGCAGCGGCCTTCACCACATGGTGTTCGAGGTTTCCGATAACGCGATTGACGAGGCGCTAGCCGGTCATTGCGACCTGGTTTTAATCGAACTTAATCCCGATGGCAGCGTCTCCGTCGAAGACAATGGCCGCGGCATTCCCGTGGGCATGCATAAGGAAGAGGGTGTTTCCGCTGCCGAGGTAATCATGACCCAGCTGCACGCGGGCGGTAAGTTCGAAAACACCTCTGACGACAACGCCTACAAAGTCTCCGGCGGCCTGCACGGTGTCGGCGTTTCGGTTGTGAACGCGCTCTCCGAATGGCTGGAACTGAAAGTTTGGCGTGACGGCAAAGAGCACTGGATGCGTTTCGAGCACGGCGATGCTGTCAAAAGCCTCGAAATCACTGGTGACGCACCGAAAGTGGATCAAAATCCCGATGATAACGGGTTCAAAAAAGGCACTCGCGTCACGTTCCATCATTCGAACGATACGTTCAAGAACGTCACAGAATACGACTTTGACAAACTAGAGCATCGCTATCGCGAGCTTGCATTCCTGAACTCGGGCGTGCGCATCCTGCTGCGCGACAAGCGCCATGAAGAGCCAGTCGAGCATGACCTCTATTACGAGGGCGGCATCGCAGCGTTTGTGAAATATCTTGATCGCAACAAGCAGCCTCTGGTCGAAGAGCCGATCGCGGTCTCGGCGAACAAGGATGGCATCGGGATCGACGTCTCGCTGCAATGGAACGACAGCTATTATGAAAATGTCCTGTGTTTCACCAACAACATTCCCCAGCGCGATGGCGGCACGCACCTTGCGGCCTTCCGTGCCGCGCTGACGCGGACGCTGAACGGCTATGCCGACCGCGAAGGCTTGCTCAAGAAAGAGAAGGTCAGCCTGACGGGCGAGGACATGCGCGAAGGGCTTTCCGCGATTGTCAGCGTCAAACTGCCTGATCCCAAATTCTCCTCACAGACCAAAGACAAACTGGTTTCTTCCGAAGTCCGCTCGCCGCTTGAAAGCCTGATGGGCGAGAAGATGACCGAGTGGCTGGAAGAAAACCCGGCGGACGCGAAGTCGATCGTTCAGAAAATCATCGACGCTGCGGCAGCCCGCGAAGCCGCCAAGCGCGCCCGCGAAATGAGCCGCAAAGGCGCGATGAGTGTTGCCTCGTTGCCCGGAAAGCTCGCCGATTGTCAGGAACGCGACGCGACCAAAGCCGAACTGTTCCTAGTGGAGGGCGATTCCGCTGGCGGATCGGCCAAGCAGGGCCGCGACCGCAAGACGCAGGCGATCCTGCCGCTAAAAGGTAAAATCCTGAACGTCGAGCGCGCCCGGTTTGACCGGATTATCTCTTCCAAAGAAGTCGGCACCCTCATCCAAGCGATGGGCACGGGCATCCGCGATGAGTTCAACCTCGACAAGCTGCGCTATCACAAGATTGTGATCATGACCGACGCCGATGTCGACGGAGCGCATATCCGTACTCTGCTGCTCACATTCTTCCATCGCCAGATGCCGGAGATCGTAAAAGCGGGCCATTTGTTTATCGCGCAACCGCCGCTATTCAAAGTCGGCAAGGGCCGCAGTGAAGTGTATCTGAAAGACCAGCCTGCGCTGGATCGTTATCTGGTGGATGCTGGCCTGAATAATCGCGTGCTTGAAACGGCGGGCGGCGCGCGTTCAGGCGAAGATTTGCGCGATCTGATTGAACAGGCGCTGCGCCTGCGCAACCTGCTCGCTTTTATTCCGCGCAAATATGAAACCGGCCTGGTTGAACAAATGGCGCTGTCCGGCGCGCTCGATCCGGCACTATCGAATGATCAGCGCGCGAAAGCGCTCGATCAAACAGCCAAGCGTCTTCAGCTTGGCGATGGCGACGCAACATGGACCGCAACGATCCGTGACGATGGCTCTGTCATGTTCGCCCGCGTATGGCGCGGCGTCACCGACGCGCATGAAATCGACGCACGGTTCCTCACCAGCAGCGAAGCGCAGAAACTGCACAGCCTCGCCGAAGGTCAGGCCGAGGCATATGTCTCGCCTGTCCGTCTGGTGCGCAGCACTGCAGCCGACGAAGAGGAAGTGCCAAGCACGGACACCGAAGCCGACGATACTCCAGCGATCTCAGGCGACGATGCGATCAGCAGCCCGACCCAATTGCTTGACGCGGTGTTTGCAGCCGGGCGCAAGGGTCTGTCGGTCCAACGCTATAAGGGGCTGGGCGAAATGAACGCGGAACAGCTGTGGGAGACCACCCTTGATCCGGAAAACCGCGCGCTGCTTCAGGTGAAAGTCGAAGACGCCGACGTTACCGACGAAATCTTCACCCGCCTGATGGGTGACGTGGTCGAACCGCGCCGCGAATTCATTCAAGACAACGCACTAAACGTCGCGAATCTCGACGTTTAATTGAGTTGTTCAGGAACCCGATTGAGTTGACGATGTAATTGAAGGTGTAATGATTGGCCGATAACGAACTGGACAAGATGACGGGTGAGCAGCACCATACGACCGAAATCCAGCAGGTCAGCTTCCTCGCTGTGGTTGGTGCTGTCACCTTTTTGCTTATCTGGATCGCATGGCCATTTGCGACCCCGCTGCTTTGGTCCGCGCTGGCAGCAATCATGTTCCAGCCCCTTTATAAATGGGTTTTGATCAAAGTTCGCGGGCGCCGAAATCCCGCAGCGATCATCACATTGTCGGTTATCTTTCTGGCCGTGGTTCTACCGGCATTGTGGATCGGCACGATGGTTGTCGGCCAAGCACTGTCGGCGATCGCATCTTTTCAGAATGACCCCATCGATCTCGCTGCGTGGGCCAATCATCTATACAGCACGCTACCGATCCCAGTGCAGGATATGATCGATGAGAGCGGCTGGAACGATATGTCTGAGGCGCAGCGCCGGCTTCAGGATCTGCTTGGCGAAAGCTCGGGAATGCTGGCCAGCTCAGCCGTTTCCATAGGTAGCGGCGCGCTCAGCTTTTTCCTCAGCTTTGGCCTTGGGCTTTATGTCACCTACTTCCTGCTGCGCGATGGATCACGGATCGGCGAGACGATCCTCCATTCCGCCCCGGTCGAGCGCGAGATCGCTGACCGATTGGCTGAACGCTTCCTCGGCATTGTCCGCGCTACTATCAAGGGATCGGGTGTTGTGGGCTTGGTTCAGGGCACATTGGGCGGCATCACTATGGCGATTGCCGGTGTGCCATCCGCACTGCTGCTGGCCGTAATGATGGCCATTCTCGCACTGATCCCGGCTGTTGGAACGGCGCTCGTCTGGGCACCGGTCGGAATATGGCTGCTTGTCACAGGGTCTGTGTGGCAGGGCGTGTTTGTTCTGGCATCCGGCTTCATCATCATCAGCTCCGCAGACAATGTCCTGCGCCCGATACTGGTGGGCCGCGACACCGGCATTCCTGATTGGATCATTTTGGTGACGACGCTTGGCGGCCTCTCGATCGCAGGTTTCTCCGGCATCGTTCTTGGTCCACTTGTCGCTGGCCTGTTCCTCGCTAGCTGGTCAATCCTGCAGGAACAACGGGCCGAGGATGAAGAGGCAGCGGCCAAATACCGCACGCGTGTGGGTATCGACGGCAAGGCGAGAGATGATTTGGTCGCCCCCGTGCTTGCAGTAAACGTCAAGCGCGCCGAGGAAGACTGAACCCCATGCAATCAATGGTCGCCCCCGGAAGCCAGGCCGAACAGGTCGGGCGGCTTTTGCTCGCCGGGATAATCGTCGTTACTCTGCCAGCCCTGCCATTTGGCAACTACCTACTCTATCCCTTCGTGATCCTGACGACGTGGTTTCACGAAATGGGGCATGGGCTAACCGCGCTGCTTATGGGCCAGCATTTTGAGCAATTGATGATCTATTCAAGCGGATCTGGTGTCGCCGAAAGCGCGGTCGATCCCGATGCTTCGGTGTTTGTGCTCGCGGCGATTTCAGCTGGCGGGCCGCTTGCGCCAAGCATCGCGGGTGCCGGGCTCATCATGGCGAGCGCTCATCAAAAGCTGTGGCGCCCGACCCTTTGGGCAGTTGCGGGCGCTATTCTAGCCTCGGTGATTATCTATGTCCGTTCGCCTGTAGGGTATGCGGTGCTCCCGCTGGTCGGGGCAACGCTTGCGGTGATTGCGTGGAAGGCTTCGCCGGGCATCACCCGTTTTACGCTGCAATTCCTCGGCGTAATTGCTGCGATGAGCATGATCGCGGATTTTGATTATCTGTTCACAGAAGTGGCGGTGATTGGCGGACAACCCATTCTGTCTGATACCGGACAGATCGAAGCGGCATTGCTGTTGCCCCATTGGGTCTGGGCCACACTGTTACTCGCGGTTTCTGCCGTGATGATCGGCGCGAGCCTGAAATACGCTCTGAACGAAGACCGCCTGCGTCAACGGCCCAAACCGCCGAAAAATGTGCTACAATTCAAACGGGATTGATCACGTTGCGATGCGCAGGGAATTGACCCCTGCCGCTTCATTTCCCGCTTCACCTGACAGGCCGATAAAGATCGTATCGACAATCCGGGCGAGTTTTTGCTCGGTGAGTTTGTCACCCAGATAGATCAGCGCATCTGGCAAGGTGTAATTCGATACCATCTGGTTGATCAGCGACAGTGCTTCATCAATCTCCAGACCCGCCAGATACCCTTCTGCTTGGGCCTGAACGATCACTTCACACTGATAATGATCGGCGAGGTCGACATAGGATCGCACGCGTTCGAAATTGGCAGCGCCCATTTCGCACAGGATGGTGAAATATTCCGGATCTTCGCGAAACCGCTCGCGAGAGATCACAAAACGGCGGCGGAAAAATTCGTACATCTTGCGCTGCGGCGGCAAATCGGCAGCCAAGGCCTCTTCCATCGCCACCATATGCGGTTTCAGCCAAAGCTGGGCGATGGCATCAAACATATCGTCATAGTCATCGAATAGCTGATCAAACCGCGCACGCGAAAGACCGCTTTCGGTGATCGCCAGCTGATACGGAATTTCCGCGCCGCGCTCCTTCACCAGATCCAGCACCATCTGCGCGATGCGATCACGTTCGTTACTTCGGACTTCTGGCGATAGAGCCATGAGCGGGGGCCTCCTGAACTCTGGCTACATAGGAGCAGGAAGAGGCCTCTTAAAGACGCAAGTTTGAATTATTGGTTGCGTGGCATGCAACGAAGGGTTTCAGAACTCGTTTTTGCCTGAGATAATATCGCGCGCCTGCTGCTCCAGCACCTTGTACCGCTCCAGATCGGGGATCTTGGAACGGAACCATTCGGCGATTTTGAGCAGGTCCTCGCCGTAATTGCCGCTCGGCATCATAGGGGGGCTGAACCCGATGGTGCGCTTTTCATTGTCGGCATAGGCTAGGACGAAGGGCACACCTGCCGCCTTTGCGATGTTGTAAAAACCCGATTTCCATTTGCCATCGGATTTGCGGGTGCCTTCGCACGCCATCACCAAATTGAGCTCGTCACGCTGTTCATATTCACGCTTGAGCTGATCGATGGTGCCGCCCTTTTGCGAACGATCCACGGCAATGCCGCCCATATCGAGCATGAAATTGCGCATCATCCCTTCAAACAAAGTGTGCTTCCCCATGAAGTTGGGCTGCACTTTTTCTTCGTGCGTAGCGCCGGCAAAGAACACAAAGTCCCAATTCGACGTGTGCGGCGCGCCCGCGATAACACACTTTTTCACATCGCTTGGAAAGCGTTCGACGATCCGCCATCCCTTCCATTTGTAGAGGAACAGGATGATCCGGTTCACGATTCGCGACAAAGCGCTGACGCTGCGAGTTTCGTTGTGTTTCAAAGTGGTTTCTCTCCCCTAGCTGCCTGTGTGCCCTTAATCGGGTGAGTTACGCAAGAGGAGAGCTTTGGGTTTCAGGATTGCGCTTTCAGAATCTCTTTTGCCAGACTCTCAGCGGCCTTTCTGACCTGTTGCTCTGATGATGCAATCATCGCGTCGATCTCATCAGTTTCACATCCAAGGGACGCCAGTTCCCTCTGCGTCATGTCCAATGACATCTTCATTCGCAACAAGGCATTCATGTGGTCACGCGCGACGTCGATTCGAGACTGTGTTTCTGAATGCTGTCGCAGTGTCGCAACAGTGTCCTTATCGACAATCGTGCCGAGCACCAGAGAAGGATCATACGGAATAGAACTGGGCATAGGTCGGGGTCTCTCTTACATCCGGAACACACCAAATGCTGGTCGCTCGGCAATCGGAGCCTCCAGCGTTGCCGCAAAGGCCAGCCCCAGCACGTCGCGGGTTTGCGACGGATCGATCACACCGTCATCCCATAGGCGCGCGGTGGCGTAGTATGGGTTGCCTTCATCCTCGTATTTCTGGCGGATCGGAGCTTTGAAAGCCTCGGCCTCTTCCTCGCTCCATTTATCCGCGTCACGGTGAACGGTGGCGAGTACGGATGCGGCCTGCTCGCCGCCCATCACGCTGATGCGCGCATTGGGCCATGTGAACAGAAAGCGCGGGGAATAGGCCCGGCCCGCCATGCCATAATTGCCCGCGCCAAAGCTGCCGCCGATCACTACGGTGATCTTGGGAACAGTGGCTGTGGCAACCGCTGTCACAAGCTTCGCGCCGTGTTTGGCGATGCCCTCCGCCTCGTATTTCCCGCCGACCATAAAGCCGCTGATATTCTGCAGAAACAGCAGCGGGACGCGCCGCTGGCAGGCGAGCTCGATAAAGTGTGCGCCCTTTTGCGCGCTCTCGCTGAATAGCACGCCGTTATTCGCAAGGATCGCGACCGGCATGCCCCAGATATGGGCAAAGCCGCACACCAGAGTGCTGCCGTAATGCGCTTTGAACTCATGAAACTCGCTGCCATCGACCAGCCGCGCGATCACTTCTTTCACATCATAAGGCGCGCGCACATCGTCAGGGATGATCGAGTAAAGATCATCCGCGTCGAACTTGGGCGGGCGCGGATCTTTCAGGCTGATATCTTTGGCGGCTGCCATGTTCGCGCCAAGCTGGCTGACAATATCGCGCACAATCGTCAGCGCGTGCTCGTCATTCTCGGCAAGGTGATCGACCACGCCCGACTTCTTGGCATGGAGGTCGCCTCCACCGAGGTCTTCGGCGGTGATTTCCTCGCCCGTCGCGGCCTTCACCAGCGGGGGTCCGGCGAGGAAGATCGTGCCTTGATTGCGCACGATCACGGTCTCGTCCGACATGGCTGGCACATAAGCACCGCCGGCCGTGCAGCTGCCCATGACGCAGGCGATCTGCGGAATGCCGAGCGCGGACATATTCGCCTGATTAAAGAAGATCCGGCCAAAGTGGTCGCGGTCGGGGAAGACCTCGGCCTGATGCGGCAGGTTCGCCCCGCCGCTATCGACCAGATAGATGCATGGCAGGCGGTTTTCCTGCGCGATCTCCTGAGCGCGGAGATGCTTCTTCACCGTCATCGGATAATAGGTGCCGCCTTTGACCGTGGCATCGTTGCACACGATCATCACTTGGCGACCCGACACGCGCCCGATCCCGCAGATCAGCGACGCGCCATTGATATCGCCTTCATACATATCGTTGGCGGCCAGCTGACCGACTTCGAGAAACGGCGATCCGGGATCAAGCAGTCGCTCAACACGCTCACGCGGGAGGAGCTTACCGCGCGACACGTGACGTTCGCGGCTGCGCTCTGGTCCGCCCAGAGCGGCTTCGGCAACAGTCGCGCGCAGATCAGCGGCGAGCGCTTTGTTGTGCGCAGAGCGGATCTTCGCTTCAGGCGCCTCACTGTCGAGCTTGGTTGTAAGAACAGGTGCGGTCATCGATAGGCCCCAATGATTGCGAGCACACCGGCAATTCCCATGGGAATCCAGCCGGGATGTGCGAATTTTGAAGTGATAATGTCAGCTACGCCAAGGCCGATCCAGAAGACACCGATTGCCAGTATCAGCATGCGCGGCGTCTCTGGCCAGACGACCACAGCCGCGCTTAGGATCATGAACGCTGACAGTGAATGCCACAGATAGGTCAAAAGGGTCGGGGCAATTTCCATATCGGGATGCGGGTTGCCGCCTGCCAGGATCGGACCAAGCACCGAATTTGCGCCGCCGGTCGAATGCAAAATGGCTGTGATGACCATTGTTCCCGCAGACAGCAAAAGCCAGATCGACGCGCCGATCAAACCTCGTCCTCCAAGCCTTTCACAATGATCGCTTCCGCCGTGCTGCCAGCATCGCGGAATTTGCCGATTTCCTGATATTCGGGCGAGGTCAGCCATGCGAAGAGCTTGGGCTTGTCCGGAAATTCGATCAGGACGGATCGCGTGGCGTTCCATTTGCCAGAAAGGTCTTGTGGCTCTTCATCGACGCTCAGCATTTTGCCTTCGAACTTCTCGAAAATGTCCATGAAGCGCTCTTCGTATTTGTCATACTGCGCGCGGTCATGGATTGTCATGCGGGAGATCATGTAGACGGGCATTGGGTTTGGCTCTCTATGGCGAATAGCTGCGAGGACGCTTGAGAAACAAGGTGATTGCTCCATCGTCAGGAAACCGCCTTTCCATTGCTGTAGAGACCAACTCCCAGCCATTCTCACCTGCTGCGACCAATGATTGTTCCATCTCTCGATTTTGATTTACGTCCTTATAGAGGATCGCGTAATCCCACTTCTGGGTCATCCTAATTCCTTCCATTTCAATAATTTGCTTGGCCCAGCTACGGCTTAAAGCTCAAATGCAACTCAACCCGCCGCCCCAATCAGTTCGCGACCGATCAGCATGCGCCTGATCTCGTTCGTGCCCGCGCCAATATCCAGCAGCTTGGCGTCGCGCATATAACGCTCCACTGGCCAGTCGAGCGTGTAGCCCGCGCCGCCCAGAGCCTGCACGCTTTCGGCGGCCACGCGGAAGGCGTTTTCGCTGGAGAGCAGGATAACACCCGCCGCATCAAAGCGGGTTGTGTTGCCCGCATCGCAGGCTTTCGCCACCGCATAGGTGTAAGCGCGTGCCGATTGCAGCGCGACATACATGTCGGCAACCTTAGCCTGCATCAGTTGGAACGAACCAATCGGTTTGCCGAACTGTTTGCGCTCGCGCAGATAGGGAATGACCGTGTCGAGGCACGCCTGCATAATGCCTAGCTGCAATCCGGCGAGCACAACGCGCTCGTAATCCAGCCCGCTCATCAACACGCCAACGCCGCCATTGACCGGCCCCATCACGCGGTCCTCGGGAATGTGGCAATCGTCAAACACCAGCTCCGCCGTAGGCGAGCCGCGCATGCCGACTTTCTCGATTTTCTGGCCGATGGAGAAGCCTTCATCGCCTTTCTCGATCAGGAATGCGGTGATGCCGCGCGAACCAGCATGGCCATCGGTCTTCGCATAGACGACCAGCGTATCCGCTTCGGTCGCGTTGGTGATCCAGAATTTGGTGCCGTTGAGCACATATCCGCCCTGAGCGGCCTCGGCCTTGAGCTTCATTGAAACAACATCCGATCCGGCAGACACTTCGGACATGGCAAGCGAGCCGACATGCTCGCCGCTGATCAGTCCTGGCAGATATTTCGCTTTCTGTTCGTCATTGCCCCAGCGACGGATTTGATTGAGGCACAGGTTTGAATGGGCACCATATGACAGGCCCAGCGATGCACTGGCGCGGCTGACTTCCTCGACCGCGATCACATGTTCGAGGTAGCCGAGACCCAATCCGCCATCGGCTTCTTCAACGGTGATACCGTGCAGGCCCAACTCGCCCATTTGCGCCCAAAGCTCGGCGCGGGGAAAATAGTCTTCGCGGTCGATCTTATCCGCGATTGGCATGATCCGCTCATCGGCAAACCGGCCAACGCTGTCGCGGATCATTTCCGCGCTTTCGCCCAGCTGAAAATCGAAATCGGGGGTGGCTCGCATATCAGGTCTATCCGTTGTCTTGTCAGCCCGCGCCGACGCAAAGCTGGGCGCGCTATTGTTTGTTATGATCGCGCCTTAGCAACGCCTCTGCCAAAGGCCAATAATAGCGAACGACAGGAGATGCGGGCCGTTTACGAAATTTGACCGAGAACAATAAGGCTGTATGCCAAATTTCCGTTCGTCAGGCAGGACAAAACACTGAACTATTCAGAACTTACCCTTTGGCCCCAAGGCACTAAGCCCGCGTCCGAGTTCCAAAGCGAGGGCGATCGGCTGGCTGTTCTCGCGAGCTTTGATCCAGACGCACTTCAGGGTGACGAGGAACTGGCGCGCATCGCTCGGTTTGCGGCGCATTTGTGCGGCGCACCGAGCGCGTCTGTCAGCCTGGTTGAAGCCGAACGGCAGCGTTTTCTCACCTCCGAAGGTCTTGATGTGACGGAGACGCCGCGCTCCACCAGCTTCTGCGCCACCACAATGTTGGGCGCGGATATTTTTGAAGTCCTCGATGCAAGCACAGATGAGCGGTTTCGTGACTATGCTCTGGTCTCGGGCACAAGCCATCTGAGATATTATGTGGGCGCGCCGCTTATCTCCCGCGAAGGAGCCTCGCTGGGCGCTTTGTGTGTGATCGACACGAATACGCATCCTGAGCCTTTGAGCGAGATGCAACGCGAGGGATTGCGCGTGCTTGCCGAAGCGGTGATGCGCCGGATCGAAGCCCACCGCGAGGCTAACCGTACGCTGGCTGAAATTCAGCTAAGCGCAGCGCGGGTGCAATTTGTGCTCGACAGCGTACCCGATATCGCATGGTCGGCCGCGCCGGGAGTGACTTTTGATTACTTCAATGCGCGTTGGGAAAAGACCACAGGATTGCCGCGGCCAAAGAGTGTCGAAGAGTGGCGCAGCGTTATCCATCCCGAAGATTACGAGGCAACGCGCGAGAAGTTTACCGCCGCAGTCAGCAAAGCGGAGCCATTCGAAGACGAATGGCGGATGAAGCAGGCCGATGGCAGCTATCGCTATGTGCTTTCACGGGCCGTTCCTTCGACCCATGACCCCGCCACAGCGCGTTGGTATGGCACGCTGACCGATATCGATGACGCATATCGCATATCGCAAGAACGCGAATTGCTCGCTGGAGAGCTGGCGCACCGGATCAAGAATATTTTCTCGGTAATCATCGGGCTGATATCCATACATTCCCACAGCGACGCCGCGCACAAAGCGTTTGGCGATATGCTTGCCGACAATGTTCGTGCGCTTTCCCGGGCGCAGGAATTCGCGCTGCGGATCGGCAATCATTCCGAAGAGAACCTGCAGGATCTCCTCGGCGTGCTGATGGCGCCATACGGTTTGCCCGGAAGCAATAGCGTGAATATCACAGGTGAGAATGTGCCCGCCGGAAGGCGTGCGACCACGCCGCTTGCCCTGACCTTTCATGAACTTGCCACCAACTCGGCAAAGTATGGCGCACTCAGCGTGGCTGGCGGCACCCTTTCCATCGCGGTCGAGCGCGTCGATGAAAGTGTGAAAATCATCTGGACAGAGAACGGCGGCCCTCAAACCAAGGCGCCAGACAATGCTGGTTTTGGATCGCGTCTGATCCAGATGTCGATCCGCAATCAACTGGGCGGGCAGATCGAGCAAGATTGGCGCGGCGAAGGTTTGCACGCAGAAATCACCATTCCGCTCGCTCGGCTGGCTCAATAAGGTTTGCACCGCTATCCCCGATCCCGACATGCCACCCGCTGAAATATCTCCCGATGCCGTGACCTTCGACGCGGTTGAGCGGCGTTATGGAGAGCACGGCGAAGTTGTCGCAGTGGGCGGCGTCGATTGCCGGATCGCGAAAGGAAGCTTTGTCGCGCTCGTCGGGGCATCGGGATCAGGCAAGTCGACCCTGCTCAAAATGGTCAACACACTTGTCGCGCCCAGCGGCGGCCGTGTCTTATTCTCTGGCGAGGATGTTACCTCGCTCAACCAATCTCAGCTGCGCCGCCGCGTCGGATATGTGTTTCAGGGCATCGGCCTGTTCCCGCATTTCAGCGTCGGAGAGAACATTGCAATCGGGCCGCGTCTTGCGGGCGAGACCTTACCGGACGAGCGCATTGCGGAGCTGTTAACGCTCGTAGAACTCGATTCGGAAATGGCAGGCCGAATGCCGGATGAACTCTCCGGCGGTCAGCGTCAGAGGGTGGGCGTCGCGCGCGCATTGGCCGGTGATCCCGAACTGCTATTGATGGACGAACCGTTTGGCGCGCTTGACCCGATCACCCGCGATGCTCTGGGCGAGAAAGTCCGGGAGCTGCACGAAAGGCTGGGCCTGACCACCATTATGGTGACGCATGATATGGCCGAAGCACTGCTGTTGGCTGACCGTGTGCTGGTGATGGACGCTGGGGAGATACAGGCGGATTGTGCGCCGCATGCGCTGCTGAAAGGCGAAGGCGGCGACATTGCGCAAGGGCTCGTTTCCGTGCCCCGGCAGCAGGCTGAAAGGCTCGCTGCGATGGAAGGGCGGCTGAAATGATGGTCGCGGCGTAATGGAAAACTTCGCAGAAATCCTGTTCGGCCTTGGCGATAAGCTAACCGCGCATATCGTGCTGTCGGCGAGCGCGATCGGGCTGGGCATTGCTGTGGCTCTGCCACTGGCAGTCTGGGCAAGCCGCTCACAGACGGTAAGCCGCGTTGCACTTGGCTTTGCGAGCCTTGTTCAGACCATCCCGGCGCTTGCCCTGCTCGCGCTGTTTTTCCCGATCCTGTTGTCGCTGCGCAGCGTGTTTGGCGAGGGGTTGCCGACGCTGGGCTTCCTCCCTGCTTTGCTTGCGCTTGCGCTTTATGCGCTGCTCCCAATCCTGCGCAACGCCGTTACCGCTCAGGCCAATCTCGATCCCGGCGTGCTCGAAGCCGCTGACGGTGTTGGCATGACAAGCTGGCAAAAACTGCGCCTTGTCGAAGCTCCGCTCTCCGCGCCGTTCGTGATGGCGGGCATCCGCACCGCGAGCGTTTGGACCATCGGCGCGGCAACACTTGCGACAACAATAGGCCAGCCCAGCCTTGGCGATCCCATCTTTGCGGGCCTTCAGACTCAGAACTGGGCGCTGGTTCTGGCGGGCTGTTTCGCCAGTGCTGCATTGGCGTTGATTGTCGATCTGCTGCTCGGCCTGATCGAACGTGGCCTCGCGGCGCGAAATGTGCGGCAATGGGGCGGCGGTATGCTGGCCGTGGCCCTTGGCATTCTGGCAGCACTTGCATTCCAGTTCGGTGACGACTGGTTTGGCGAAGAGCGCGAGGATGGCGACCTCGGCCCAATCATCATCGCATCCAAGCAGTTCTCCGAGCAATATATCCTCGCCCAACTGATCGGCGCGCAGCTTGAGAAAGCCGGATACGAAGTCGAATATCGTGACGGGCTGGGCTCGGCGGTGGTGCACAGCGCCGTCGCCTCTTCCAATATCGACGTCTCTGTCGACTACACTGGCACAATCTGGACTAACAATCTGAAGCGCACCGACAATCCGGGTCGCGAAGAGATGTATCAAACGATCCGGGCATGGGAGGCCGAAGAAAACGGCGTTCGCGTGCTCGGGCGGCTCGGTTTTGAAAACGCCTATGCGTTTGCAATGCGAGGCGATCGCGCTGCAGAACTGGGCGTATCTTCGCTGGGCGACCTCGTCCCTATCGCACGCAATCTGACGGTCGGCGGTGATCCGGAATTTTTCGAACGGCCAGAATGGATTGCGGTTCGTGATGCCTATGGGTTGGAGTTCGCCGCAAATCGCAATTTCTCGCCCACATTTATGTACAATGCCCTGCGCTCTGGCGAAGCTGACGTGATCAGCGCCTATACTTCTGACGGAAGGATTGCGGCAGACAAACTCGTGGTGCTCGAAGACCCTCAAGAGGCACTGCCCAGCTATGATGCGATGGTGATGCTTTCGCCGCGTGTCTCACAAGAAGAGGGCATCGCCGAAGCGCTGCAGCCGCTGATCGGGGCGATCAATGTCGAAGCCATGCGCGAGGCGAACTTCGCTGTCGACCGTGAAGGTGATGGCAAGCTTAGCCCCAAAGACGCAGCGGCGCAGCTTGCAGAAAAAATTGGTCTCTAATCTACTTCGCGCGTTTCCAGATCTGGGTTTGGCAGAACGGGCCGATGCAGCCTTTCACCTCTAGCGTGTTCGCATCCTTGCGCCGAAGGATCGAACGATAGCTCTTGCCGGTTTTCGGATCGTAAATCCGTCCACGCCATTGGCTTTTGTCAGCTTTGAATTGGGTCAGCACAGGCAAGCCAAGCAGCTTGCGCTTCTTCTTAACGGGATCGGGATTGTAGATATCGCGCTGTCCGGGGCCATCCGGTGGAGAAACAAGAAAACGCGAAATCGTGCCGCAGGTCGCATTGCCACATGATTGGATTGTTACAATCGCGTCCTTGTCTTCCGTTATCCAGCGGCCATTCACGGGGCCTGCCGCAAGGGCGGGCGCCATGCCCAGCGTGAAAGCCGCCAGAGCAGTCATAACGGCAAGAAAGGCGCGCGCGATCATCTCGAATCTCCCGAAAGTTCTGTCCGGTATACGGATGGAACGGCTGTCGGGTTACAGCGCTTTAGTCGAAACCCTCACCAAACGGCCAACGGCGACCACACAGGCCCAGCACTTTAAACAGCACGCCCATTTGATCGTCTTCGACCAGACGGTCACGCTGGCGTTGCAGTTGATCCGCCTTTTGCGGCGTCTGCCGCTTCAATGCCTCCAGCCGGGTGTCGATGTGAAGCTGGCGCAGCCATTCGCCTTGCTGCTGTAGTCCCATGACCTCGGCACCGTTCTTCACCGCGACGTCTTGAAGCATTTCAAAATCGACATGCGTTGTCAGATCGGCTTCCCCGGGATGCTCAAGCGGGTCGACCTTTTTATGGTCCTTCAGCGCCTGCAAAGTTGAACCTTCGCGCAGCTCTGGCGGTCCATAATCCGCGATCAGCGCAGCCCCGCCTTGATTGGTCAGCCGCTGGGCAATCTCTGCCATCACCGTCGAGGCCGCAGGACTGGTTTCGATAAGCGCGCCCTGCGATGCGCTTTTCCAGCTTTTCGGGACGATCGAATCCATCGGTTTGTCGCCCGCGACAAAGACAAATTTGTCGCCTTCCAAGCCAACCATCCGCTCTCGCCAACCATCAGCCGAGCGGACCAGTTGATGCACCGGCAACGCATCGAAGAACTCGTTAGCTACGATCAAAAGCGGACGATCATCTGGAAGCGTCGAAAGGTCGTTGTGAAACCGCACGGTCGGGACAGCCTGACGCTGTATTTTGCGCAGTTCCAGCGAGCCTTCGACAAAATGGATTTGCGGGTCGAAACCGTATTTTCCAGCGGTCTTCAGAACATCCTTGGCCAGTGTGCCGCGACCAGGGCCCAATTCAACGTAATGGATGTTTTTCGACGCGCCCATTTTGACCCAAAGGTCCGCAATCCAAAGACCAACGAGTTCGCCGAACATTTGGCTGATTTCAGGCGCAGTTATGAAGTCGCCTTCATCGCCCAGTGGATCGCGGCTGGCATAATAGCGCGCGTTGCTATCACCCATATATTGCGCGAGGCTAATCGGACCGTTCTCGCGGATCAGACGGCGGAATGACTGACCGAGATCGAGCGATGCAAGCTCTTTGGCGCGCGCCTCTTCCTCGGCCTGCTGCCGTGCAGCCTCTTCTTCGCGAGCCTTCTGGACTGCCTCGGCTTTGGCTTTCTCTTCGGCCTCCTTACGAGCGCGTTCGTCGGCCTCTTTCTTTGCTTTGTCTGCAGCGGCCTTTTTGGCCTTTTCTTCAGCCTCGGCTTTCGCCTCAGCCTCTTTGCGAGCAGCCTCTTCGCGTGCTGCTTTTTCGGCTTCTTCTTTTGCTTTGGCTTCGGCCTTGGCTTTCTTTGCCGCCTCTGCCTCCGCCAATTCAGCGGCCGCACGCTTCGCTTCGGCTTCGGCTTCTTCTTTGGCCTTGCGCGCTGCTTCTGCTTGCGCCTTTTGCTGGGCTTCTCGCTCTGCTTTGGCTTGTTCCTCAGCCAGCCTTTGCGCTTCCAAAGCGGCTGCTTCCTCAGCGGCAGCTTTCGCCTTTAGTTCCGCCTCGCGCGCTGCTTTTTCGGCCGCGTCGGCCTCTGCTTTGGCGCGCGCATCTTCATCGGATTCAGGATCAATCAGTGCAAGGGCGCGCGGGCGCCAGGCGCCGTCATCGTTTACGCTGTCGCGCTCACGCTCCCGGTTCCCACCGGTTTGCGCTTCACGGCGTAAAGCGTGACAATCAATCCAATCAAGATCAGCGGTATTGTTAGCCATTGCCCCATCGAAAGCCCGGTTCGAACTGCGAACTCCGCCAGTTGTGAATCAGGTTCACGGAAGAATTCGTTAACGAAGCGGGCAATTCCCATCATTATTGTGAATGTTCCGACCAGCAGGCCCGGGCGATACCGCGCATTCGTCTTCCAGAAAAGCAGCATCAGCACAATGAAAGGAAGCAAGCCTTCCAATCCAGCCTGATACAGCTGACTCGGATGGCGGGCGATTTCTGTTGTGGCGCACCTTACTCCCTCACGTGGAATTCCATCGCAAAAGACCATCGCCCAAGGCACATCGCTGGCCCGGCCCCAAAGCTCTCCATTGTTAAAATTGGCAAGCCGGCCGAGGAAATGTCCCAAAGGATACGTTATCGCGATGTAATCGCATACGCGCAGAAATGAGAGTTTGCCGCTGCGCGAAACCCAAGCGATTGCAAGCAACACACCGATCAATCCGCCGTGGAAGCTCATCCCGCCTTCCCAAAGCTTCAAAACATCGAGGGGATTCGCCCAGATTTCGGGATTATAGAAAATCGCATAGCCAAGCCGTCCGCCCAGAATGACCCCAAGCGTGCAATAAAAGAACAAATCATCAGCATGACGTTGCGCCATCGGCGCCCCTGGCTGCTTGAGTGATTTAGACAAATGCCAATAGGCGAAAAGGACACCGATAAGGTAGGCAAGCGAATAGAACCGTAGCGTAAAAAAGCCCAAATCAAAGCCAGGGAATAGCCCCAAATCGGACCAGTAAAGTGGCTCAGCAGCAGCGCCGCTTGCGGCAAGTAGTGACAGCACCTGTTGAACCTCTTAATAACCTCGCAAAAGCCGCGATTACGACTTCGTTTGAGCGGCTTGTGGCACAGCCGGACGCTCGGGGAAAGAGCCTGATGGGAAGGGTTCTTTGGACAGCTCGGCTTTGGCCACTGCAGATTGGTTAGTCGCCGCAGAGCGTCAGCCTAGTAAGTTGAAGAGAGACCTTAAGGAGAGATATCCGCATGCCCACCCAGCTGGACACTGCGCTTGAAGCGATCATCGGCGAACTGACCAAAGACGGCCAGCCGTTCGCTACGGTTCCATTCGAACGTGATGGTGTTGAAATGCCGGCTTTCGCCGCAGCTCCCCCCACCATGGCGCACTATTTCGCGCACTTCTGTAACCAGCACAAAGACGTGCCGTTTCTGGTCGATGGCGACCTTCGGATGACCTTTGGCGAGACTTACGGCGCAGCGGTTTGCGTTGCCGAAGGTCTGGTCAAACATCACGGCGTTGAAAAGGGCGACCGGATCGGCATCGCGGCGCGCAATTCAGCCAACTGGATGATCGCTTATATGGGCATCATCATGGCTGGCGGCTGCGCGACATTGCTTAACGGGTTCTGGGCAGGCGAAGAGCTGGCTTACGGTGTGCGGCTTGCGGAATGCAAATTGGTGCTGGCGGATAGCGGCCGTGCCCAACGGCTCGAAGGTACAGACCACTCGGCCAAAGTTGTGCTGATGGATCACGGCGTTCCTGCTGAAGGATTGTCGAGCGTGTGGGCAGCACCTGTCGACCTGCCATCTTCAACCGCAATGCAAATGCTGGGTCAGCTTGGTCCGGATGACATTGCCACCATTCTTTACACATCGGGATCGACCGGCAATTCCAAGGGCGCGTGGTCTGATCACCGGGGCGTTGTGCACGGTGTGATGAACTATGTCGGCCAATCGGCCATGGCGAAAATCCTGCTCGAAAGTCAGGGCAAGGATGTCAGTGCACAACCATGTGCGCTTATCGCAGTGCCGCTGTTCCACGTAACCGGCGAAGTTCCTTTGTTCCTGCAAAGCTATGCCATCGCGCGCAAACTGGTGGTGATGCCCAAATGGGACGGCGAAGAAGCGCTACGGCTTATGGACGCGGAAAAAGTGACGTATTTCGTCGGCGTTCCGCTGATGAGCTACGAGATCGCTACCCACCCGAACCGCGACAAATACGATCTTACAGCGTGTAAGAGCTTTGCTGCTGGCGGTGCGCCACGCCCGCTGGAGCATGTAACCAAGATCAAAGACGCCTTTCCCGAAGGCTTCCCGCTGCTTGGATACGGCCTGACAGAGACCAACGCTGTCGGCTGCGGCAACTTCAACGAAAACTACATGGCAAAGCCTGGCTCGACGGGCCGCGCTTCCCCGCCGATGGTCGATCTGGCAATCTTGGATGACGATGGCAACAAACTGCCGCAAGGAAGCGTTGGCGAAGTGTGCATCCGCTCGGTCGCGAACTTCCGGGGATACTGGAACAACGAAGAGGCGACCAAAGACGCCTTCACCGACGATCAGTATTTCCGTACCGGAGACCTCGGCTATCTCGACGAGGACGAATATCTCTTTATCGTTGATCGCAAGAAAGACATCATCATCCGAGGCGGCGAGAACATCTCCTGCATCGAGGTCGAGGATGCAATCTATGCGCATGACGACATCGCAGAATGTTCAGTCTTCGGTTTGCCGGATGATCGCATGGGTGAGGTGCCCGCAGCCGTGATCCGCGTCAAAGATGGCCGCGACGCCATGAGCGGCGCGCAGATGCGCGAATTTCTGCTGTCGAACACGGCACCTTTCAAGGTTCCGCTGGAAGAGCACATCTATCCTGTGACTGAAGTGCTTCCGCGTCTCGGCACGCAGAAAATCGACAAGAAGTCGCTCCGCGCAGAATATACAGCACGACTCGCTTCGGCGTAATCGATATGGGGACGCGATGACTGACTGGACACATCCCAGCCGCCGCGTCCCCAAACAGCGCGCGATCATTGATCGGCGGGCAATCGCTGAGCGCATCAACGATCTTGTTGTCGAGCACGGTGAGAAAGCGCGGCTTGAGGTCGTGGGCGCTCTGCAGGAAGCCTTAGAGAGCGGACGCGCCGAACTTGCGGCGAGGTTGTTGGCAAATCCCTCTGCGGGCCATGATTGCACCACCGGTCATGCTTTTCTGGTCGATCAATTGGTCCGTGTGATCCACGACTATGTTACCGAGCATGTCTATCCGGTTCACAACCGGACGGCGGCGGAGCGGCTCGCGATTATGGCGGTCGGCGGATATGGCCGCGCCGAAATGGCTCCGCATTCTGATGTGGACATCGCATTCATTACACCGATGAAGCGCGCACCATGGTGTGAGCAAGTGATCGAAGCGATGCTCTATTTGATGTGGGATCTCGGTCTGAAGGTCGGCCATTCGAGCCGCACGGTCAGCGACACGATGAAAATGGCGCGTGAAGATCTCACGATCCGCACCGCCTTGCTCGAAGGGCGTCTCATCTGGGGCGATCAGGGCACGTATGAAGAGCTGCGCCAGAGATTCTGGCAAGAGGTTGTGCAGGGGAGCGAAAAGCTGTTCCTGACGCAAAAGCTCGAAGAGCGAAACCAACGCCACAAACGGATGGGCGACAGCCGGTACGTGGTTGAGCCGAACGTCAAAGAAGGCAAAGGCGGTCTGCGTGACCTCCAAACGCTATACTGGATCGGCAAATACACGCACCGCGTTGATAGTGCCGCCCAGCTGGTGGATGTTGGGCTGTTCACGATACAAGAATATCGCAGTTTTCGCCGCGCAGAGTCATTCCTGCTGGCGGTGCGTTGTCATATGCATGACCTCACCGACAGAGCCGAAGACCGACTAACCTTCGACCTTCAGCGCCAGGTTGCCGAGCGCATGAATTTTGCCGATCGTCCGGGCAAAAGCGCGGTCGAACGCTTCATGCAGTATTACTTCATGCAAGCGAAACGCGTGGGTAGCCTTACGGGTGTGTTCCTTTCCCACCTTGAGGACGAGACATCCAAATCAAAGGTGCGCAGCGGCTTTTTCGCTGGGTGGGGCCAGAAAAAGCGCAACCTCAAAGGCTATGTGGTCGAAGGGGGCCGGATTCGAGCGCCCAGCGATGATTGGTTTGCCAAAGACCCCGTGCGCCTGATTGAGATATTCCAACTGGCTGAGGCCGATGGCCTCGAAATCCATCCCAAGACGATGCGGCAATTGGGCCGCGACACGAAACTGATCACGGCTGCGGTGCGCAAGGACCCACGCGCCAATGCATTGTTCCTCGATCTGCTGGGCGGGCGCAATGATCCGGAAACGGCCCTGCGCTGGATGAACGAAGCCGGTGTGTTCGGGCGTTTCGTGCCTGATTTTGGCCGCGTGAACGCGCAGATGCAGTTCGATATGTATCACCATTACACGGTCGACGAGCATACAATCCGCGCGATCGGGTTGCTGAGCCAGATCGAACGCGGCTTGCTGGAAAAAGACCACCCGCGCGCGACCCGTGTGATCCACAAGATTGCTTCACGCCGCGCGCTCTATGTCGCGGTTCTGCTCCATGACATTGCAAAGGGGCGCGGAGGCGACCACTCAGTACTCGGCGCGGAAGTCGCGCGGAAACTCTGCCCGCGGTTTGGACTGGATCAGAAGGAAACCGATCTGGTCGCGTGGTTGGTTCTGCAGCATCTTTTGATGAGTTCCACAGCGCAAAAGCGCGATTTGACGGATCCCAAAACAATCGAAGACTTCGTCGGCGAGGTGCGCAGCGTTGAGCGTTTGCGAAATCTGGCGATCCTGACCGCCGTTGATATTCGCGCCGTGGGTCCGGGCACTTGGAACAGCTGGAAAGGCCAGTTGCTTGGCGAGTTGTTCGACGCCTCGCAGGAACGGATGCGGCTGGGCCACAAACGACACGGCCGCGCAGAGCGAGTCGCCGCCAAGAAAGCTGCGACCGCAGAATTGCTGGGCGAAAAGGCAATTCTGGTCGAGCAAGCCGATGAATTGCTGGCCGACGCGTATTGGATCGCCGAACCCGAAGACATTATTGCCAAGAACCTTATCCAGTATGAGGAAGCGCAGCGGATCAAGGATCACCTGTCCATCCATTGCGAGGCAGACGAAGAACGCGGCGCCACTCTGGTGACTGTGATCGCTCCAGACCATCCTGGCCTGTTCTACCGCATGGCGGGCGGCATGCATTTGGCAGGTGCCAACATCATTGATGCCCGCATCCACACAGCTTTGAACGGCTATGCTTTCGACAATTTTCTGGTGCAGGACTTACACGCCCTGCCTTTCCGCGAGGCTTCCCAGATTGATCGACTGAAAGAGGGCATTCGCAAAGCTCTTATGGGCGAAGGGGAGCTTGTGCCGAGACTCGCCGCGCGCCCACTGTCGCACTCGCGGGCCAAAGCATTCGAAGTCGCGCCGAGCGTGAACTTCGATAACCTTGCATCGAATAATTTCACGGTCGTGGAAATCTCCGCCCGGGACCGACCAGCGCTTTTGAACAGGCTTGCACACGCGCTCTATAAGGCGAATCTGATCGTGCAGTCCGCCCATATCACGGCGTATGGCGAAACTGCGGTCGATACGTTCTACGTGACCGACCTGACGGGAGCGAAAGTGACCGTTCCCGAACGCCTTGCTGAGATCGAGAAAGACCTGCTCGAAGCGGCCAGCGACCGAAAGCAGCGCCAACTCGAAAAGGCCTGATGTCGGAACCTATCTGGCGTTCGTAGATTACGTGCGAAGAAGTAGGTTGCATTTCGTGAACGTATCAGTACACGCGACGGCCCCTACGTCATGGAGAGATGTAACATGAATTTCCGTACCCCCGTAAAGCGCGCTCCTGCGCTGACCAAAGCAGCCCTTCTGCTTTGCACCGCTGCAGCGTTCCCCGTCGCGGCTCAGGCTCAAGACACAGCTGAAACCGACGAAGAAACCACCGAAGAGCGCGGCACACTTGCCAATATCGGCAATATCATTGTGACCGGCACGAAAACCCAGAACCCGGAAGACGTTCAAGATGTGCCGCTGGCCGTAACCGCCTTCAACTCTGACACACTCGAAGCCTTCAAGGTTCGCGATGTTCAGGGCCTGACATATTCGGCACCGAACGTATCGCTCGACCAAATCGGCACCAGCCGTGGTCAAGCGAACTTCTCGATCCGCGGTCTCGGCATCAACTCGTCGATCCCTTCGATTGACCCAACCGTCGGCGTGTTCGTTGACGGTGTTTACCTCGGCACCAATGGCGGCGTCGTGTTTGACCTGTTCGACCTAGACAGCGTCGAAATTTTGCGCGGTCCGCAAGGCGTGCTGTTCGGCCGCAACGTGACCGGCGGCGCGGTTCTGATCAACACTGGCAACCCAACCGAAGATTTCCGCGGCAAGTTCCGCGCGGCTGTCGACGGTCCGGTTGATGGCGGCCGTGGCGGCGCGAACTACACCGCAAGCGGCGTGATCTCCGGCCCGATTGTTGAAGACACGCTGCTTTTCAAAGTCGGCGCGTATTACAACAACGATCAGGGCTACTTCACCAACCTGTTTGACGGTTCAAACCAAGGTGCGGCTGAAACCTACATCCTGCGCGGCGCGCTTGAAGCCCGTCTCGGCGACCTGACCCTCACTGGTAAAATCGATTACTTCGACAGCGAAGGCGATGGCCCTGCCGCGCAAAACCGCGGCATCTTCGAACGCGACACGTTCGATCTCGCGATCAACAATCGCGGTGCCTATGCCAACGAAACGATCAATGCCTCGCTTACTGCTGAGTGGGACATCGGTCCGGGTACACTGACCAACATCTTTGGCTACCGCGAATATTCGGCGACCACTGATGCTGATATCGATGCAACAACATTGTTCCTGTTCCACTCGAACACCGAGACCGAGCAAGACCAGATTTCGAACGAACTGCGTTATGCGGTTTCGACCGATGCATTCGATCTGACGGTTGGCGGCTTCTATTTCGACCAGTCACTGGCCTATACCGAAGTGCGCGATCTTCCGCCGCTTTCGGCGCTGACCTTCTACGGCGGCGGACGTCAGGATCACGAAGTTCTCGGCGCATTTGCAAGCGGTCAGTTCAAGCTGACCGACAGTTTCTCGATCATTGGCGGCATCCGCTGGAGTCAAGAAACCAAAGACGCAGAAGTCACCTACATCCGCCCACGCGTTGCTTGCTCCGTTGTGGACGGGACTTGCCCGACTTCAGGTGTGAACTCGCTTATCCCAACCGAAAACAACGGTTTCACAGATAGCGTGCGCTTCACCAACTGGTCCCCGAAAGCTGGTGTCCAATATGAGTTCAACGACAGCCAGATTTACGCACACTGGACCCGCGGTTTCCGTTCAGGCGGCTATAACTTCCGCATCACCAACGCGAACGCTTTCGAAGCGATTGCCTTGGCACCGGGCGGTTCGTTCAACTTCGGCGAAGAGCAAGTCGACAACTACGAAATCGGCGGCAAATTCCAGACCGTTGATGGCGCGCTCACTCTGAACGTTGCTGCATACATCACTGAAATTCAGGACATGCAGCGCGAAGTGAACCAGTCATCGGCAACCGCCGGTGTTGCTCAGTCGATCTTCAACACAGCTGACGCGTCGATCTTCGGTGTTGAAGCCGAAGCGCGTATGCAGGTCACAGACTCGTTCATCGTTACGGCCAATATTGGCTTCATCGATGACAGCTATGACGAGATCCTGTTCGACATTTCGGGCGATGGCGTCATCAACGACACCGATCTTGCCTTGCGTTTGCCGCGTGTGCCGGAAGTCACCTGGGGCATGGGCATCATCCACGAATTGTTCCTGGGTGACAGCGAGATCCTGACCCGCATCAACTATCAATACCGCGACGAGTTTGCGTACACTGACAACAACTTCGGTTTTGTTCAGGACATCAGCAACCTCGAAGCAAACGTAACCTGGAACACGCCAATGGATGGCCTGTCGTTCTCGATCTATGGCCGTAACCTGCTTGATCAGGTTCAAGTCGGTGGTGACACCCAGATCCCATTCGGCGGTCCGCTCGGCAACGGTGTAAACCGTCCGTTCGACCCGGCTCCTGCTGCGGGCACATTCTCGCCGCTCAGCAAAGGCCGTCAGCTCGGTATCGAGGCCCTGTTCGAATTCTAATTCGAAACGGTTCTTAGAAACACGGAAAGGGGCGTTCTTCGGAGCGCCCCTTTTTCGTTATTCCGTGATCAAGAGAAGCGCGATGTTTGCGTTGTCGAATAACACAAACCCCCACTCCACGGGCGCACCGGATATCGGGTTCCACAGGCCATCGTAGCGGTTTGAGACTACCGTCAACGCTGTTCGGTCAAAAGCCTCCAGCAACTGGATCGCGCATTGCCGTGCGGTCGCAACATCCAACCAGTCTTGTGAGGGGTTTGAGATGTTTCCCGCCAATGCAGAGGTGATTTCGGCGATGGCCGAACGTGGACTTTCGGGGTCGGCTGATGGATCGAGCAGCTCCCAGTTAAAGCCAATCGGCTTGTAGCCTAGGCCGCTCACGAAACTATCGGCTACGCCCGAATAAAGGCCATTTTCGCCATCACGCGAGGAGGTCTCGACAACAGTTCTGGCGCCGGAGTTCAGGCGCTCCAGCCAGTCGGCTTTGAACTGCCTGAGCGGATCACCCACCACGCGCTCCGAACAATGCTGTGCCCACACGCACATGGGTCGCGCCGAGTTGCACTGCGGTTTCATAGTCACCGCTCATACCCATGGAGAGCCCTTCGACGCCATTGTCAGCGGCAAGCTTTGCAAGGAACGCGAAGAACGGCGCGGGTTCGATGCCTGCTGGCGGCAGGCACATCAGTCCGGCAATCGGAACATTGGCATCGCGCACTTTCCCGAGGAATTCTGGCAATTCGCCAATCGGGCAGCCGCCCTTTTGCTCTTCATCGCCGATATTGACCTGCACAAAGCACGGTACGCGCTTGCCCGCTTTGTCCATCGCCTTAGCGAGCGCTTTCAGCAGGCTGAGGCGGTCGAGCGCATGGATGTAATCAAACATGGCGACTGCATCATCGGCTTTGTTGGATTGAAGCTGGCCAATCAGATGTAGCTCAGCACCGGGATATGCGTCGCGCAAAGCGGGCCACTTTTCTTGGGCCTCCTGAACGCGGTTTTCGCCAAAAACGCGGTGTCCCGCTGCCAGCAAAGGCGCAATCTTGTCAGCAGGATGGGTCTTGCTGACGGCGATCAGGGTAATGTCATCAACCTCACGGCGCGCGGGTTTGCAGATGCGCGCGATATTGGCGTTGACGGCTTCGAGACGGGTGGCTGCACTTTCCATGGTGCCGCGCTATAAGGCCCTCGTGCCGCAAGACCAATCCCTCCCTGCAATCTGGCTCATTTCCGATGCCCGCAACGATGCGGTGCTTGAGAGTGCGTTGAAGCGGTTGCCGCGCGGATCAGGCTTTATCTATCGCCATTATCACCTCGATGGGCGTGCGCGGTACGAACGCTACCTTACCCTGCGCAGGGTTGCGCGAGCATACGATCACACAGTGATATTGGCTGACAGTGCGCTCACCGCGACTGAATGGCGCGCGGACGGCATTTACGGCCCGTCTCGCGCACTTTACCCTCGGCGGAACGGACTGCTGCACCTCGCGACTGCCCACAATATACGCGAAGTCGCCTTGGCGAACCAATTTGGTTCGGATGCCATATTGATTTCACCAATTTTCACCACAAACTCGCATCCTAGCGGCAAAGTGCTCGGCCCCGCGAAGTTCCGCCTGCTCGCAGCGCATTCTAACGCCCCCGTGATCGCGCTGGGCGGTATGAACGCGCATCGCGCGCACACTCTAAACTGGTCCAGATGGGCAGCAATTGACGGCCTCAGCTAGTCGCACACAGCTTGACCGCGAGTCGTCAAGGATTCATGGTGTGTTCCAATAGGAGCAACCCATGGCGAGCCGCGCTATCAACACTCGAAAAACCACCGCAGATTGGCGCGCAGGATTGCGCCGCAGCTTCCGCCGCGCAGCGCAGATGACGGGTGCCGCCGTTTTGCTGGGCAGCATGGTTTTCCTCGCTCTGTCGCTGGCCAGCTACACGCAAACAGACCCGAGCCCCTCCACTGCCGCCTCTGCTGATCAGGTCGGAAATTGGATGGGGCTGAGCGGTGCATGGTTGGCCGATCGTGTGCTGTTTATCTTCGGTCTCCCAGCGCTTCTGCTGCTGCCATTGCTGTACATCTCCGCGCGTAAGCTTTGGCGCGATGTCGAAAATGGCGATGAACCGGAAACGACCCGCTGGTGGCTGCCAGTGGGTTTGCTGCTGGTCGCGATGGCGCTGCTTTCGACTTTTCTCTCACTGGCTTTCGATGCACCCGGCGGCACATTGCCCGCGCAAATGGGCGGTGTTTCCGGCCTTCTGGGCGGGTCCGCGGTTGAAGCAATCGCAACCCGCTTTGGCGAAGGCGCTTCTGGCTGGATCACACTCGGCGCATTGGTCGCCTGTCTCGCGGGCGGCGTCACCCTTGTTACGCGCGTGTTCGCCATTGATTGGCGCGCGTTATTGACGCTTCCAAAATTTGTCAGTGAAAGCACGATTGGCAATGCAATCCTCTCACGAATTCCCTTTGTCGGAGGCGGCCGTCAACCACAGTTGACCTATGTCGACGAGGACGAGACCGAAGCTCCGGCGGCCACGGCGCGCCGAACGGCTAAGGTGGAAACGCCCGAGCGCCCCAGCCCGGCGCCGCGCCGCGCTCCCGAGATTACCGATCCTTCGGCGCCCCCGAAAAAGGCAACACCAGCAAAGCAGAACCAGAGCGACATGTTCGCGACCTACAACCTGCCAAGCCTAGAATTGCTGGCGGAGCCGCCCGAAGATCTCGGGCCAAAGCTCGACAAGCTGGCGCTGGAGCGCAATGCCCGCTTGCTCGAAAACGTGCTCGATGATTTCAACGTAAAAGGCGAGATTACCGCTGTTCGCACTGGCCCCGTGGTCACCATGTACGAGCTCGAACCAGCGCCGGGCATCAAAGCGAGCCGCGTTGTAGGCCTTGCCGAGGATATTGCGCGCAACATGTCGGCCATTTCCGCCCGTGTTTCGCCCATTCCTGGCAAAACGGTGATGGGGATCGAACTGCCCAACACTGATCGCCAGATGGTGATGCTCAAGGAATTGGCCGCTTGCGCGGACTTTGCCGAGAACAAGGGCAATCTGCCGATCATTCTGGGTAAGGACATTGCTGGTGAGCCGATCATCGCCGATCTCGCTGCTATGCCGCACTTGCTGGTCGCGGGGACAACCGGCTCCGGTAAGTCGGTCGGCCTCAACTGCATCCTGCTCTCGCTGCTCTATCACTTCACGCCTGCGGAATGCCGTTTGATCCTGATCGATCCGAAGGTGTTGGAGCTTAAGAGCTACGACGATATCCCGCACCTGCTCTCGCCTGTTGTTACCGAGCCGCACAAGTCGGTTCGGGCGCTCAAATGGGCGGTTGAGGAGATGGAGCGCCGTTACCGGATGATGAGCTCGGTGAATTCGCGCAATATCAATTCATTTAACGAGAAAGTTCGGACCGCAGCCGCCAAGGGCAAACCGCTGGGTCGCCGCGTGCAGACAGGGTTCGATCCCGACACTGGCGAGCAGCTGTATGAGGAAGAACAGCTCGATTACGAACCCCTGCCCCAGATCGTTCTGATCGTCGATGAACTCGCCGATTTGATGGTCACCGTCGGCAAGGAAATCGAAGTTTTGATTCAGCGACTTAGCCAGAAATCGCGCGCTGCGGGTATCCACCTGATCATGGCGACACAGCGCCCATCGGTTGATGTCATCACTGGTGTCATCAAAGCCAACCTGCCGACCCGGATCAGCTTTAAAGTCACCAGCCGCATCGACAGCCGGACAATCCTGGGTGAGCAAGGCGCGGAACAGCTGCTCGGCAAAGGCGATATGCTGTATAAGCCGAACACAGGCGCGACCGTTCGCGTCCACGGCCCGTTCGTGAGCGACGAAGAAGTTGAAGCGGTTGCCGATTTTTGGAGGGCTCAAGGCTCTCCCGAGTACATTGAGGCGGTCACCGAAGAGCCGGCAGATGGCGGCGGGTTGAATTTCGAAGATGATTTGACCGCTTCGGACAACCCCGATGAACGCAAATATCGTCAGGCGTGCCAGATTGTGATCGAGAACCAGAAAGCGTCCGGCTCTTGGCTCCAACGTCAAATGGGCGTTGGTTATAACACCGCTGCCAAATGGATTGAGCGGATGGAAAGCGAAGGCCTCGTCGGCCCGGCAAACCATGTCGGCCGGCGCGAAATCTTCCGCGATCAGGATGGCAATCCGCTCTAATCCGTCTTTGCGGCGTATGGCGGAGTAACGCGCGCCTCGCAGAATTCCGTAGAGTAAAGTTAATCGCCGTGCGTCGAAGCTTGGCGTCCAGAGCGCGCAATTACGTGTTTTTTACCGTGTTTTACATGGTTTAAGATCAAGGTTAGGAATTTCTAAATTCTCACTGCGTATTCCCACGCAGATGACAAATCGAACCGTCTTGAATCGTCTCATTTTGGCCGCTTCGCGTGCGCTCGGCGCCCTTAGCCTGGCCGTCGTGCCGGCAACTGCAGCCGCGCAGGATGAAGAAGGATGGAAACTGGAGCCCGACGCACGGGTTGAAGTGTCCTTTGTCAGCGCAGAAAGCACCACCCGGGACGAACAATTGGTCGTCGATGGCGATGCCTTCACTGTGCGCGGGCAGGTTGGCGTCAATCTTGAAAATGATAGCACGCGGTTCCGGCTTGAAGCGGACAGAATTGAGGTCTTGCGCTTGGGCGAAGGCCGCAGCAACACCGCCCGCGACCGGTTTACCGCGCGGATTCAACACGATCTCAACGACAAATGGGAAATCGAAGCACGGGCGCGTCATTACGATGATTTTGTCACAGCTGAATCCAGCAACACCGATGAACTTCAAGGTTCCGTCGCAGTCACCTATGAGCCTGAGCGGGCGCACCGCTTCCGAGTGCGGGGAACGTGGCGCGATCGCGAATATGACAACGGAAGCGACCAAGCGACACGAGGCGAAGGTGCGCGCATCGATGCGCAATACCGCCACCGGATGGGTCGCTACCACTATCTGACATTCGATTTGCGGGCGGAATCCATCGAATCCGATGATCCACTGCGCGGCTTTGAACGCCAATCCGCGAGTGTTTCCTACACAAAGCCGATCACACCCGATCTCCGCGTGCGACCGGCCTTACAGTTCCTGAACACACGCTTTGATGGCCGCCTGACCGACACTGGCGCACAGCGCAACGATCAGCTGATCGTGCCCGAAGTCGAAGTGCTTTGGTGGCCAGCCAATTGGCGCGTCGAAGCCGAAGCGAAGTATATTTTCTCTGACAGCAATGAGCCCGTGCGCGAGCGCGAAGGGTACCGGCTAACTCTATCGGTAGGGTATGTATTCTGATCTGATCTCAAAAATCAGGCGGATACGGGATCGCGCGACCCCTCAGGTCAGGCGTCCATTCTATATCGGCCTTGGCGTGGGCCTTGCGCTCGCGGTGCTTGTGGCACTGGGTCTCTCTAATACAGAGACCTTTTTTGCTATGCCCTCGTCATTCGGCGAGCAGGCAACGTCGCAGGCTATCTGGGGTCTGAAGCCGTCCAACTTGCTGATGGTTCTACCGCTGGGCGCGTTTCTGGTCGTGCTGGCCCGCAGCTTTGTCGGGCTGAAAGCATTCGGCCTGTTCACACCGATGCTGATCGCGCTGGCATTCCTTCAGATCGGCCCGATCATGGGCCCGGTGGTCTTGGGATCATCGGTCCTCGCCGGAATGATTATGACCCCGACATTGCTCAAACTGCGTATGACACGGGTTGGCTTTCTCGGGGTGCTTATCTCTTCGATTGTGCTCGTTCTTGTGGCGCTTCAAGCGATCCTCGATACCAAACTGCAAGTGGATGCCTTCCCTGTTATTGTTTGCGCACTCGTTGTTGAACGTTGGTGGCGACAATGGGAGAAAGACGGCGCGAAAGAGGCCGCTTGGCAAGCGTTCAACACCTTCATGATCTCGGTGGTCATCCAATTCGTGATGGTCTCGCACATCGCGCTGATGCTGATCGAATGGTCGCCGCTGCTTATGCCAGCATTCACAGGTCTCGCGATTGCCATTCTCGGTCGATATCGCGGGTTGCGGCTTACCGAAATACACCGGTTTGCGCCGATCTGGCTTGAGCGGCGACGGGTCGCCAAGCGAATGGATCTACCCGAAGGGGTGGAAGAAGATCGACGCGTTGGCGCTCCAGACACAAGGCGAGTCCCGACCGAAGCGCTCGCCGAAGAAGCACCCGAAGACGTGCCGGAAAGCATACCGATCGAATTGCATGAGCGCGGGCCTCCGCAGGGCAAAGCACCCGCGAACAGCGCTCAATTCGAACCACCGCTGAAACCCAATAGCGAGGCGCAATTTGCGGCTCGCTTTGGCACATCTGCAAAGCCTCCAGTCAACAAGACGTGGGTTATAGGATCATCCGAAGATGTTTGAGAGCCTGAGCAAAATCTGGCGCAAGGATAGATCGCGAGCCATCGGACACGGCATGGAGCCTGTACCCTTCGGCTCGATGGAAGAGATACTTGGGATCAACATGCGCAACGCGCTGATCGCGAAATACAATCCGCGCAGCGCGATTGAACGCGCCCGCGATAAAGTTGCCGCAAAAGTCGCTTTGGAGGCAGCGGGCATTGCCTGCACCGGCACGGTGGCCGTGATTGACGACCACCAAAAGCTGGGCGCGTTCAAACCGACGCGGGACATGCCCGATTCCTGGGCGATCAAACCCGCACGCGGTTCGCAAGGCGATGGCATTCTACTGGCTGTGCGGCGCGAAGGGGATGTGTGGTTCAAGGGTTCGGGCACGCCGCTCACCGAAACCGACGTGATGCATCACATCCAGAAGGTCGTGGATGGCGGGTTTTCCGGCGATACGGCGAGCGAGGATGCCGCCCTAATCGAGCCGCTCATTATCGCCGACCCGACCCTCGCCGATCTGGTGCCCGAAGGCCTGCCTGATCTGCGTGTCATCTGCCTGCATGATGAACCGTTGATGGCAATGCTCAGACTGCCGACAAACGCCTCGGACGGCAAAGCCAACCTACACCAACGCGCGATTGGAGCAGGCGTCGATCTCGTAACCGGGCGCATTACCCGCGCGCTTGTGCGCGGAGAGGCGATCACGCACCACCCGGATACCGGCACCAAACTGATTGGATATCAGGTACCCGGATGGGAACGCGTGCTGGAACTTGCGAGCAAGTGCGGTCCGGCTATCGGTCTTGGCTATAGCGGGTCGGACATTGTCCTCGATAAGAACGATGGTCCGCTCATTATCGAGGTCAACGCCCACCCTGGCATCGAAATCCAAAACATCTGCCAGCTTGGCCTAAAGGCGCAGATGGCAGCTGTTGGTGAGGATTTTAAGTAGGCTCGCCGGCTTCTTCCACTTCTGCTGGGGCCGCCCCGCCCAGATCCGCAGCGGTCATCGGGATCTGCTCATTCACGCGGCGCTCGTTCATTGTTTTCTCTTCATCAGGAGAAGCAACGAGACCAATCTCAGCCAGTGGTCCATCGGCATCCCAGCTCTTGACCCACTCTTGAAGATAGAGATCAAGACCAGGGATCGCGCGCATATGCGCTTTCTTCACATAGACATAAAGCGGACGGGCACCTGGGTAAGCAAAGCTTGAGATGTTCTCATAGGTAGGATCGACACCGTTCATCGGCAGACCTTTAACCTTGTCGGCATTCTCTTCGAGATACGAGAATCCGAACACGCCGACTGAGCGAGGATTGCCTTCGATTTTCTGGACAATGAGATTGTCCTGCTCGCCCTGATCAACATAGGCGCCATCCGAACGCACTTCTGTGCAGATCGTCTGGTGGCGATCTTCATCGCTGTCTTTCAGTGCCTTCATCTCAGGATTGCTGTCACAGCCTGCTTCCAACACAAGTTCCTTCAACGCATCGCGCGTGCCCGATGTGCTCGGCGGTCCGTAAACCAGGATTGGCTCATTTGGCAGCGATGGGTCGACATCGGCCCATGTTTTTGCCGTCTGCTCATTGCCGTAAGGGTTGGCGGCCAGCGCTTCGTAAACGATGCGCGGTGACAGGTTCAATGTGATGCCTTCTTTCGCCGAAGCAAAAGCAATACCGTCGAGACCGACTTGCAGCTCGATGATTTCTTCCACACCGTTCGCCTGACAGCGTTCAAATTCCGAAAGCTTCATCCGGCGCGATGCGTTGGCCATATCCGGTGTATCCGCGCCTGCTCCCGAACAAAACAGTTGGATACCTCCGCCTGTTCCGGTCGATTCAATCAATGGCGAATTATAGCCCGGATTGGAGCGCGCAAAGCTTTCCGCAACCTGTTTGGCAAACGGGTAAACCGTCGACGATCCGACCGCACGGATGGAATCGCGTGAGCCACCACCGCCACCGGAACTGTCGCAGCCAGCGAGTGAAATTGAAGCGAGTAGAGCGATTGTAAGAGTCTTGGTCGATTTCATCGAATTTATCCTTTGGATTTCGTCTGATTGAGCAGATATTGTGATCGTATGACGAGCTTGTGACAGAAAATCGGGCGCGATCGGTTAGAAGTCGATCTGCGCGCGGACTGCGAAGACATCGACGCCATAATCGCGGTTGCCTGTGACAGTCGGGAAGACCGCATCCCCGTATTCAAGCCGCCCGTAATTCGCGAGCAGCATTGTGTAATCGGTCGGCTTCCACACGAGTGAGGCGAAATAACCATCCTGAGTTCCGCCGATGACGGTGCCATCATTCAGATCAAGCCGGTCATAGCGCACATTCAATTGAAGCGAGCCCATGCCGCCTTCACCAACCGGATTGGCCGGTTTGGTGCGATCAAACTTGCCACCTTTGTAGCCGCGGGTATCGCCCTTGGTCAGGAAATAACCGACTTCAGCATAGCCGCCGAAGAAATTGGCTGTGTCCGCAACCATCGGCATATCAAGATTTTGCCAGCGGCCTTCGATTGCGGCGTGGAATGACCCGGCAATCACAGCGCCTTCAAGGCCAAACCCGGATTCACTTTCCGCATCCATATTGCCGGTGTTGATGAAACGCTCGCTCGTAAAGCCAACCAGAGGGCGCTGGCGATAACGAACGGTGTTTCCGTCTTCGTATGAGCGGTAATGGGCCGAGCCGCCGAAATGCAGCTGCGCATCGCCGATCTTGGGCATGTAGACGACACGCCCGTTCGCACTCCAATTCTGGTTGGAGAGTCGGTCCATATTGTCGGTAAACACACCGCCTTGGACGAGCACATCGCCTTCGCCATAGGTAACGCCTACGCCGACACGGCGGATAAAGTTAAATGCATCGGTGAACGCCGCACGCTCGATAAAGGATGTGTGCAAGCTGCTGGTCAGTTCTTCCAGACCCTGGAAATTATTGAACTGGCCGACCTGAACATCAACGTTCCCCGTTTCATAAGAGATGATCGCATCGGTGACGGTAAGATCGCTATTGGCGACATCGACTTCGAATTTATAGCCAAAGCCGCCGGGAATATCCCCTGCCACGCCAAGGCGCGCGCGGCGAACGTCATTGCCAAAGCCGTCGTCTCTACCAGTGGAATCGGGCGCATCGACAATGCCAGCGTCATATTGCAGGCGGCCACGCGGTTTGAAGCTCCAGCCGCCTTCGCTCTTAATCTCTGGCGCCCCTTTGAAGCCGATCGAAGCATCATTGCTCGGCTCAGCTTCAGCCACGGCTTTCACTTCTGCAGCATTCGTTTCGGTCTGGGTTTTCGTTTCAGCCAGCTGGCTTTCAAGATTTTCCATCCGCTCTGCCATTTGCGCCATCTCGCCGCGCATTTTGGCGAGCTCTTGCAGAAGCGCCTCTTGCTCCTGCGCAGAAGCAGGCGCCGCAACGGCAGCAAGCAACCCGGCTGATAACAAATATGAAACCTTACGTGTCATTTTTTGTCCCATTCTATGTTGAACGGCACGCGTTTATGACAGGATTGCTACGTGTGAGTGACCAGCACGTTTCGATTTGATGACAGTGGAAAAGTTTTGTGACGCAGCTGAAATTCGCGGCGATCAATTCTGAAACCGTGCGAGCACTTCCGGCCTGACGCGGGCAAGCCGCCCGGTTGCCCGATCCAGCATTGCCCAAGTGGTCTGAGCCGAGACAAGCCGTTTGCCGGATTGATCGGTAAACTCGACATGACGGACAGACTTGGCTCCGCGCGGAGCGTCGGGAATCCACGTCTCACCCTGCGCTGTCTCGCCCGCTGCAATATTGCCGCGATAATCAATCTCGTGCCGGATCACGACCCAAAAGAATTGCTCGCGGTGCGCAGGATCGGCGACCGCATCCCAATGCGCGGTCGCCAAATTCTGAATCCATTGCACCCAAACAGAATTGTTGACGTGGCCAAGCTCGTCAATGTGCTCCGGCGCGGCGGTGAAGGGCTTTGTGAAGCGAGAAGTCACTCGCCCTCCGCTTCGTCAGTCATACCCATTTGCCACAGGATAAAGGCAAACTCTTCGGCGGTTTCGTAGAGCGAATTCCACCGTCCCGATTTGCCGCCATGCCCTGCGCCCATATTGGTTTTCATCAGCAGGACATTGTCATCGGTTTTATACTCGCGCAGCTTCGCGACCCATTTGGCGGGCTCCCAATAGGTGACACGCGGATCGTTGAGCCCTGCGGTCACAAGCATCGGCGGGTAATCCTGAGCCGAGACCTGATCGTATGGCGAGTAAGAGAGGATATAGGCAAACGCCTGCTTGCTCTCGATCGGGTTGCCCCATTCCTGCCATTCGCCCGGTGTCAGCGGCAGTTTGTCATTGAGCATTGTGTTCAGGACATCGACGAACGGTACATGGCTGACGATGGCGCCATATTGCGACGGATCTTGGTTGATGATCGCGCCCATCAATTCGCCGCCTGCCGAGCCGCCGCTGGCAGTGACTTTGCCTTCGGCGGTGTAGCCTTTAGCGATCAAGCCGCGCCCCACATCAACGAAATCATTGAAGGTGTTCGTCCGCTCATTCAGCTTGCCCTGAAGATACCAGCGCCGCCCCAAATCATCGCCGCCGCGAATATGCGCGATGGCATAGGCGAAACCGCGATCAACCAGTGACAGACGCGTGGTCGAAAAGCCCGGAGGGACCGCGTAGCCATAGGCACCGTAGGCATAGAGGTGGAGCGGCCCGCCAGCAGGGCGGTCTTTGCGCATAACCACGCTAACAGGAACCATGGTGCCATCGCGCGCCTGAATCTCGGTGCGCTCGGTCACGTAAAGCGAAGCGTCATAGCCGCTCGGAATTTCCTGCTGCTTGAGCTTTTCGAGCGAACGCGCAGCCACATCGTAATCGAACACCGTGTCAGGCGTGATCATGCTTTCATATGACAGGCGCAATTTGGTCTGATCGTATTCCGGATTGTTGGAGAGGCCTGCGTCATAGCTTGCCTCAGGGAATTCGATCGAACTCAGCGCGGTTGGCGCGTCATATTGGCGGATCTGCACCTGATCGAGGCCGTTCAGGCGTCCTTCTGTGACGAAGAAATCTTTGAAAAGATCAAATCCAGTCAGATAAAACTCGTCCGATCCGGCAATTACCGTTTCCCAATCGCCCGGCGTCTCCAGAGACGCTTTCGCAAGGCGGAAATTGATGTGATCATCATTGGTCCAGACGAACAACTCGCCCTCACGAATGTCGACCGAATATTCGACACCTTTCTGGCGCGCTTTGATCAGCACAGGCTCTGCAGTCGGATTGTCGGCGGGAACGAAGCGTACTTCGCTTGTCTCGTTATCGCCGGTCGCGATGACGAGGTAATCGTCTTGTGCCGTCAGACCCGCGCCGACGCTAAAACTCTCGTCTTCCTCCTTATACAGCGAAACATCGTCGGCCTGATCGGTGCCAATCACATGCAGCTTCGCCTCAAGCGTGCGCCATTCCTCGGTCGAGGGACCGTATACAATCGCGGTATCATTCGCGACCCAGGTGAGGCCGCCGCGCAGGTTGGTCAGTTCATCGACGAGCAATTCGCCAGTCTGCAAATCCTTGATCCGCGCGGTGTAACGTTCCGACCCGTTGGTGTCGGTCGCATAGGCCATGAAACGGCCATTCTTGCTGATCGAAAGCGCGCCAAGCCGGAAATATTCGAGCCCTTCGGCAAGCTCGTTCTGATCGAGAATAAGAACCGCTTCTCCGCCTGCAACGGGCTTGCGCCAATGCTTGCGGTACTGCGAGCCTTCTTCGAACTCGGACCAATAGAGGTATTCGCCCATGCGTTGGGGCACGGTGCTGTCGTCTTCTTTGATCCGCGCGCGCATTTCCTGAAACAGCGTCTCGGTCAGCTCTGCCTGAGGCGCCATCTGCGCCTCGAACCAGGCGTTCTCCGCCTTCACGTAATCAAGAACGTCCTCATCATCGATTGTCGGATAGGATTTGTCGTACAGCCAATCATACGGATCAGAGATCGTGATGCCGTGATGCGTGTAGGTATGCGCACGTTTTTCGGCCTTTGGCGGAGAGGTGGGTGCCTCTTTTGTCACTGAGCTGTTTTCCTCTTGATTGGATGCGTTGTCGGTTGCTTTGGCGGCGCCCGCAGAGCCGAGCGTGATGAGCGCGGCGAGCGATGCGGAAACGATCAGGGGAGTGTTCATCGGGATAGTTGCTCCTTTGAAACATGCCGCTTTGCTGGAAAGCACGGCTGTTCCTCTCTATGTTGCGTTTCATATACAAACAAAGCCGCGCGGCAAGCGCTGCGCCCATACTCGCACCTAAGGATACAGCCGCCATGCTGATGCAGACCCACGAAGCCCGATTGAAAGCCCTTCGCGAGGAGCTGAAACGCCGCGATCTGAATGGTTTTGTCATCCCGATTTCGGATGAGCATATGAGCGAATATGTTGGTGACTATGCGCAGCGGCTGAACTGGCTGACAGGCTTTGGCGGATCGGCTGGCTTTGCAGCTGTCACGCTTGATCACGCGGCGATTTTTGTCGATGGCCGCTATACCGTGCAAGTGCAGGATCAGGTTGATAAGAACCTGTTCGAATATCGCAGTATTCCGGGCGATAGCCTTGGCGCATGGCTCGTGGAAAAAGCGGGAGACGGCGCCAAGATTGCTTATGATCCGTGGCTCCATACGTGGAATTGGGTCGAGGCGCTTGAAGCCGAGGTTGAGTCGAACGGTATCAGCATGGTTCCCGCAGACAGCAACCCGATTGACGTGGTTTGGGCAGACCAGCCTGTGCCTTCCGATGCAGTTGCGATTATCCATGATGATGCGCTTTCGGGCCGCTCATCTTCGGACAAACGTTCGGCAGTCGCCGATTGGCTAGCGGAGAATGATCTCGATGCGGTCGTCGTCCCGGCGCTCGATTCGATCGCTTGGCTGCTCAACATTCGCGGCAGCGATGTGGAGCATACGCCGGTCGCGCATTCTTATGTCATCGCGCATAAGGATGGCCGCGCCGAGCTGTTTATGGCGCCGGAAAAAATCACTCCGGAGCTCACCCAGCATCTGGGCAATGCGGTCTCGATCCGTGACCGAAATCAATTCACCGCCGCGCTTGGCGAGTTTTCGGAAAAGCGTGTCAGCGTCGATCCCGATTTCGGCGTTGTCGGCATTGCGCAGGGTCTGCGCGCGGGCGGCGCGAATTTCGTCTTCAAGCAGGATCCAACAATCCTTGCCAAAGCGATCAAGAACCCTGCCGAGCAGCAGGGGCACCGCGACGCGCAAGAACGCGATGGCGCAGCCGTCAGCCGGTTCCTGCGATGGTTGGAAGTCAACGCACCATCGGGCGAGATTGACGAACTGACCGCGGCGGCCAAACTCGAAGGGTTCCGCCGCGAGCATGGCGATTTGCGCGATACGTCGTTCGACACGATCAGCGCGGCGTCGGGCCACGCCGCTCTGCCGCATTACAAAGTGGACGAAGACACCAATATCCCGATCCCCGCAGGTTCGATCTATCTCGTCGATAGCGGCGGACAATATCCGGCGGGCACGACAGACATCACCCGCACCGTCTGGATCAATTCGCCAGATGGCTCCGCCGCGCCAAGCGCCGAGATGAAAGACCGTTTCACCCGCGTTTTGAAAGGCCACATCCAGATTGACCGTGCACGCTTCCCGCAAGGGACCAATGGCGGCCAGATCGATGCGCTTGCCCGCCAATATCTCTGGGAAGCGGGCGTGGATTACGCCCACGGTACAGGCCATGGTGTTGGCAGCTTCCTGGGTGTGCACGAGGGCCCGCAGCGCATCGCCAAGCCAAGCGGCGGGCAGGCTGGCACCAGTCAGGAATTGTTCGCCGGCATGATCCTGTCGAATGAGCCGGGCTATTACAAAGCAGGCGAGTTTGGCATCCGGATCGAGAATCTGGTTTTGACCGTCGAACAGCAAATTGCGGGCCAAGAGGGCACATATCTGGGTTTCGAAACGCTCACCTTTGTTCCGCTCGACCGGACATTGATCGAGAAAGATCTTCTGACGGACAGCGAGATCGCTTGGGTTGATGCTTATCACACACGCGTGCACGAAATCGTCGCGCCGCAGCTTTCGGGCGATGATCTTGCGTGGCTCGATCGGGAATGCGCACCGCTTTAAGCCCGCTTGCCGACGAACTGATGTTCTAGTAATGTTCCCCTATCGCGAGTCGCAATTGGGCGCCTCGCCACGGGAGAACTCTGCCATGATCGGCTATGTCACACTGGGAACAAACGATCTGCCGCGCGCGGCGAAATTCTATGATGCGATTGCCGAACAGTTCGGAGTCGGGCGGATGATGGAATTCGATACCTTTATCGCTTGGGGCGAAATGGGCGGCGCACCAGGCGTTGCCGCAACCAAGCCGTTTGACGGTGAGGAAGCCTGCGTTGGCAACGGCACAATGGTCGCTTTGCAGGTCGAAAACCCTGAGAAGGTGCAGGCCGTGTATGACACAGCCATCGCGCATGGCGGCAGCGACGAAGGCGAACCGGGCCCGCGCGGCGATGATGGTTTCTATGCAGGATATTTCCGCGATCCGGACGGCAACAAGCTAAACGTGTTCTGCATGGTTCAGCCATCCTCATGACCGCTCGCAAACTAAGCGATGCCTTCTTGCATTTGGGGCTCGGCGCAACCGCCGTGCCCCAACCACCCTTTGAAGGGATGGAATGGTATGCAGGCTATGGCGCTCGCCACGGCAATGACGGTGCAGAAGGGCGTTTGGTTTCGCAGCATACTTTTACGGAAGGCTGGGACAGTTGGGAAATGCATCCCAAGGGTTCGGAAGTCGTTATCTGCACGCACGGATCAATGGTTCTGACACAAGAGCATCCTAATGGTTCGCGTGAACAGGTCACGCTTGCAGCTGGCGAATACGCGATCAATCCGCCCGGCGTCTGGCATATCGCCGATGTAGACGAGAGCGCGACAGCCATTTTCATTACCGCCGGTGAAGGCACACAGCATCGCCCGCGCTAAGCCGTAGGAAGGCCGTTTTCTTGCCGCCAAATGAATGAAATAGCTCGCTAAATTGCGCGCAAGTGAACAGGCATAGCGCTCTGATACAAAGCGCGACATTTTGGCCGTAATCCGGGATATTCCTGCGACACTGGTCCTCTAGAACAGGTCTCATGAGTTGCGGTGAGTTTGCCAAGGCGGCATCCTCCCCCCTGTTGAATCGGTGGCCTTTCCCCTGGGGCCAACCGCTCGCCGCCTTGGCGGCTCATCGCGGCTCGCTCAATGAGAACACGATTTTGGAGAACGATAATGAAAAAGATCACACTGGGACTTGCAGCTGTTGTTTTGACAGTCGGCGGCGCTGGCGCTGCTCTGGCTGACCATCACGCTGGGAAGCGCGGTCCGATGGCAGCTGACGCAAACAATGACGGCATCATCACACTGGCGGAAACGAAAGCCCATGCTAGCGAGCGTTTCACCAGAATGGATGCCAATGGCGATGGCGCGATCAACCGCGAAGATCGCGAAGCCAAACGCGCTCAGCGTTTCGCAGCCGCTGATACCAATGGTGACGGTGAATTGAGCGCCGCAGAAATGAGCGCAGCTCGTGAAGCTCGCGAAGCCAAGCGCGAGGAACGCCGCGCCAAGCGTCAGGCCATGCGGATGGAGCGGCTGGATACCGATGGAAATGGCGCTCTTTCCGAAGCAGAACTTAAAGCCGGTCAAGAAAAGCGCGCCGAGGCACGCAGCGAACGTCGCGGTAAGCGTGGCGAAATGCGACGCGGTGGCCGGGGCGGAAAAGGCGCAATGCGGATGCTCCGCCGCGCCGATGCCAATGGCGACAAAAGCGTAAGCCGCGCTGAATTCGACGCGGCCGTCGAAAAACGTTTCGCCAAAGTCGACACTGACGGCTCCGGCACGATTACTGCCGAAGAACGCGAAGCAGCCAAAGCGGCCATGAAAGAACGTCGCGGCAAGCGCGGTGAGCGGCGCGGCAATCGCGGCGCATAGTCAACCAAATCGCGATCCGGCAGGCTCCCCCCGCAAGCCGGATCGCTCCTCCCTCGGTCCAGCCCGAAACCTGTCATGGGTTGCGCGCTGGGCCGTTTTCCATTCATGACACGCTCAATTGCGCGCGAGAGGCCGATGACCAACGACACCCCCGTTTCGATCCTGCTGGTTGATGATGAGGCAAGCCTGCGCGAACCGCTGGCCGAATACCTCACGGGTCAGGGATTTGACGTCACCGAAGCTGAAAGCGCCGCCGGGGCCCGCAGCGAGCTTACCAATCAATCACCCGACATCGTTTTGCTTGATATTATGATGCCGGGCGAAGACGGATTGTCGCTGTGCCGGCATCTCGTGGAAACGCGCAATCTACCCGTGATTTTCATCACCGCACGCAGCGAACCGACCGACCGTATTATCGGCTTGGAACTCGGAGCAGACGACTACATCGTCAAGCCTTTTGAACCGCGTGAACTGGTGGCGCGCATCCGCACGGTTCTGCGCCGCGTTGGACGTTCCACCGCACCATCGCAGCAAAGCGACGATTGGCTATATGTGTTCGAAGGGTGGCAGCTTGATCCGCTCAAGCGCAAGCTGACCGACCCCGAGGGAGTGATGGTGCCTATCTCCACAGCCGAATTTCGGCTGCTCCGTGCCTTTCTGGATAACTCGCGCAGCGTGCTCGACCGCGACCGGCTGCTCGATATGGTCCAAGGCCGAACAGCGCATCTGTTTGATCGCGCCGTCGATAATCAGATTAGCCGCCTGCGCCGCAAGATCGAAGCCGATACGCGCAACCCTCAATTTATCCTGACCGTTCGCGGAGGTGGCTATCGCTTTGCCGCGCAGGTGCAGCGGATCGCATCACCAGAAAACGTATGAATCGGTTCCTGCCATCCAGCCTGCTTGGCCAGGTCATGCTCGTGCTGGCAATCGGCTTGCTCGCGGCACAAACTGTATCGGCGGTGCTCCTCTATCGCGCTTCAGAAGACCGGCGCGAGACTGCTATTGTCAGTTCAATTGCTTTCCGCTTGATCGAAGATGGAGCGCGGGCTGGTGGCGGCCAGCGCGCCGAACGCCGCGCCCGTTTGCAGGCGCTGCGCCGCGAGGGCATCCGGCCCGATCGCCGACGCGGACCGGGGGAAGGCCCCGCCCTATCGCGCCGGCTGCGGTTAGGTGTCGAACGCAGCGAAACAAGCCCGATATTGCCATCCGAAGAGCGACTGACGGGATACGAACAAAGCTTGAGAGATATACTGCAAGCACAGAACCTCGTCGCGGGTGACATAGCCGTAACGCGCAGGCTTGCAGGGGATGATCCGTTCGTTCGCGAGCAGATTGTGGATCGCCCGCGAATGCGCACCGCCGATTGGGAACAACGCCGGATTCTCGTCGCGTCGGTCGAACGCACCGATCAGGCTGGGTGGTTAACAGTTCGTATACCAGAACCACGCCGGGCACCGGGCGGTATTGCGACGATTGTGATCCAAACATTGGTGATATTCGTAGTGCTGGTGCTGCTGCTCTATCTTGTTTTACGCCGGATTACCCGTCCGCTTGGACTGCTAACCGAGCGGTTGACTGACTTTTCGCGCAGGCCCGATCAAGCCGTCATTCTAAAAGAAAGCGGGCCGTCCGATACGCGCAGGTTGATTGCAGCACATAACGCGATGGAAGCGCGCATCGCCGCACTTCTTGATGAGAAGGATGTGATGCTCGGCGCGATTGGCCATGACCTCAAGACCCCGCTTGCCGCCCTGCGTGTACGCATCGAAAGCGTGCCCGATGAAACGCAGCGCGAGCGCATGGCTGATAGTATCGAAGACATCACAGCTACGCTTGATGACATTCTCACTCTGGCCCGGGTCGGTCGGTCGCATTCCGGCGCTGAAGCGGTTGATCTGGGCGCCTTGGCATTGAGTGTTGTCGAGGAATTCGAGGATTTGGATGAACCTGTTTCGATCACCAATCACCCCCGGGTGGTTGCGACAGTGCAGGTTACGTGGCTGAAACGGGCGCTGCGCAACCTTGTCAGCAATGCGGTTCGCTATGGCGAGACAGCGCGGGTCTCGATCTATTCCACTGCCGAGATGGCGATCATCACGGTCGATGATTCTGGCCCAGGCATACCAGCGGAATTGCTCTCCGATATGCTGGAACCGTTCACCCGCGGCGAAACGTCCCGCAACCGTGCAACGGGCGGTGCCGGACTCGGCCTGACCCTAGCGCGGGCGATTGCTGAACAACATGATGGGACGCTAAAGCTATCCAACCGTGAGGAAGGCGGGCTGCGCGCAGAGATTCACATTCCCTTGGGCGGCTAAAGACGCCATGGTAACTTTGCTTCTCAAGCTGGCGAAAGACACATCATGACGAACACAATGTACGGCTCACCAGCTTCGCTTTTTTCCGGAAAAGCGCGCGCTTACCTCGACTGGAAAGGCGCCGACTACGTTGAAATTGCGCCCAATCTCCAGATCCGAAACGAAGTGATCGTTCCGGCCATTGGCAGAATGATCATTCCGGTTGTCGAGACCGAAGATGGCGCAGTGTTGCAAGACACATCGCTGATCATCGATCATTTCGAAAAAACGCTGGGCGGCCCTTCGATCTATCCAGACACACCCAGACAACACTTCGCCGCGCGACTGCTGGAATGCTTTGGCGATGAATGGTTGGTGCTGCCCGCCATGCATTACCGCTGGAACTACAACGAAGAATGGATTTTGGAGGAGTTCGGGCGAAATATGATGCCCGATGCGCCGCGCGATCAACAGATCGCGGCAGGCGCCATGATCGGGAAACAGTTCCGCGGATTTGTGCCGATGCTTGGTATCAATGACACGACCATCCCCGCTATTGAAGCGAGCTACGAAGCGTTGCTTGCCGATCTGGACGCGCATTTCGCGGATCATCCGTTTCTATTCGGCAGTCGCCCTTCAATCGGCGATTATGGTTTGATCGGCCCTCTCTACGCCCACTTGTACCGTGATCCTGCGTCCGGAAAGATCATGAAGCGGCTTGCCCCGCGCGTTGCCGAATGGGTCGAAAGGATGGTCAGTCCAGAAACGCCGCTATCCGGCGACTTTTTGCTTGACGACGAAATTCCCGAAACCTTGCTGCCTATCCTTGCGCGGATGATGCGAGAACACGTTCCGTTTCTGGGCGAAACTGCAAACCTGCTAGAAAGCTGGCTGCAAGAAAATCCCGAAGCAGAAATCCCGCGCGGTGTCGGGATGGCATCATTCACAATTGAAGGCGTCCAAGGCGAAGGCATCGCTCGCACATTCAGCCTGTGGATGCTGCAACGCGCGCTCGATCACTTTGAATCACTCGAAGGGAATGATCGCGCTGCATGCGAAGCGTTGTTGGAAGAGGTCGGTGGAGAGGCGCTGATCAAGTTTTCGATGCCGGTCCGGCTCGCATATGAAAACCACACATTGGTCGCCGCAAAAAGCTGAATGCGCTCGGGAAGTCAGGCTCTAACTCCAATAAGAGAATGCCTTTCCCTGCAGTTGGCGCACGAAGCGCTTGGCCTCCTGCCCCGTCCACACGCCGTCATAATCGCGCCTGCCCGTCCACCAACCTTGCCCCGGGAGGCCATCGCTCTCCCGGACAACCAAAACGGCCAGTTCCGGCTCGCGATTTGTGCTGGCGGCGGCGTCGATTGCGTCGAGCGTCCGGCACAACGCTCGCATCTTAGGCCGCGTGAAGCGGAATCCTAACCGCGCGAGTATCTCCGAGTAGCTGAGGGCTCGCTCGCTACGCGCTGCCTCCAACAGCAAGGCACGTACTCGCTCTGCATCGTAAAGCGCACTCCAATCTTCGGGATCCGCCAGTTGGTTCTTGGTAAGGAAATCGGCGAGCGCGCGGTCCATCGCCCTTAGCGCATCAGCCCGCCGATAAGATTACGCACAAAGCGGCCAGCGATCGGCCCAGCGAGGTCGGTCGCAATTGAGCCCGCCGCCGATTTGATGCCCGACTTCATCGGGTTGGAACGGCTCTTTTTGCCAAGCACTGCGGCAGCAGCCGCGCCAGCCATACCGCCTGCCGCGACTTTGGTGCCGCGGGAGATTGCTTTCTCCCACATACTTTTGGTCTTGCGAGGGCGCTTCGCCACTTCGGCCTCACCCTTTTCGGCGACCTCTTCGGCGGTCTCGACAGCATCTTTTGTCTTTTGAGCGAGAACTTCCTCTGCGCTCTGGCGGTCAACTGTTTCGTCGTACTTCCCTTCAAACGGACTGATCGACTGGATGATCGCCCGCTCTTTCTTTGTGAGCGGGCCGAGCCGCGAGCGAGGCGGCTTAATCAAAGTGCGCTGCACCACTGTCGGAGCACCCTCTTCATCCAACGTTGAGACCAGCGCCTCACCCACTTTGAGTTCTGTGATAACCTCTTCAGTGTCGAGATCATCATTGATCCGAAATGTCTCGGCTGCCGCTTTGATCGCGCGCTGATCCCGTTTCGTGAAGGCCCGCAGCGCATGCTGAACGCGATTGCCCAACTGGCCCGCGACTTCCTCAGGAATGTCGATCGGGTTTTGCGTCACGAAGAACACGCCCACGCCTTTGGAGCGGATCAGGCGGACGACTTGCTCGATCTTTTCCTGCAGCGCTTTGGGCGCATCATCGAACAGCAGGTGGGCCTCGTCGAAAAAGAAAACGAGCTTGGGCTTTTCAGGATCACCGACCTCAGGAAGCGTTTCGAAAAGCTCCGCCAGCAACCACAGAAGGAATGTCGCATACAGTTTTGGACTGCGCATCAATGTGTCCGCTGCGAGCACATTCACATGTCCCCGCCCATTCTCATCGGTCATCAGAAAATCATCGATTTCCAGCGCAGGCTCGCCAAAGAAATGGTCTGCGCCTTGCGCCTCGAACGACAACAATTGCCGCTGGATCGCGCCTACCGATTGCTTTGATACGTTGCCGTAGACGCCCGAAAGCTCTTTCGAGTTTTCATGAGCCCATTGCAGCAGCGATTGCAGATCGCCAAAATCGAGCAGCAGCAAACCGTTTTCATCGGCATGCTTGAACACGATCTGGAGCACGCCTTCCTGAGTGTCATTCAGATCAAGCAGACGCGCGAGCAAGAGCGGGCCCATCTCTGTGATTGTCGTGCGGATCGGGTGGCCTTGCTCGCCAAACAAATCCCAGAAAACCACCGGATTATCGGAATAGGTATAGTCTTCCATGCCCAATTCTTTCGCGCGGCCTTCCAGCTTGTCAGCATGCTTGAAAGTCGGCGAACCCGGCATTGCGATGCCCGACAGATCGCCTTTCACATCGGCAACAAACACTGGAACACCATTGGCAGAAAAGCTTTCGGCAAGGCCCTGCAGTGTAACTGTTTTACCGGTACCGGTCGCCCCTGCGATCAACCCGTGGCGGTTTGCACGGCTCAGCGCGAGGCTCTGGTTTTCGCCATTGCCACCAAGTCCAAGAAAGATATCGCTCATTGTGTGCCCGTCCCTGAGGTTAAAATTGTTCGTCCAAAGCTCTGCATAGGCAAAGCGGAGCGGTCAAGCACTCGACTTGAGAGCGCAATTGGCTAAGGCAGGGGTGATGGGTCAGACTACGCCTTTCCTCCTGCTTGATGATGCCCGCGATGAGTGCGCGGCGGATACGCTTTTTTACGAAGCGCCGCGCGAAATCTTCGTGGCGCATAGGCCTGATCAAGTCGATGAGGTTCTGGCCAAAGCCGATATTGCACGAGCCAAAGGGGGCCACCTTGCTGGCTATATCGCTTATGAAGCGGGGCTTTCGCTCGAACCGAGGCTGGCGGCGCTTGCTGAAGCTCGGACAGGTGCGTCGGGACCGCTGGTTTGGCTCGGCCTGTTTGACGAACCTGTACGCATCGCTGCTCAAGACGTGCCATCATGGCTTGCCGCGCGCAGCGAAGGCACCGCCTCAATCGGCCCGCTCGATCCGCAGCTTTCGCCCGGCGGTTACGAAGCGGCTTTTGCGGCATTGCGCGAAGCCATCCATGCGGGCGATATTTATCAGGCCAATCTGACCTACCCGCTGGCCGGGTCCTATCGCGGCGACGCCTTGGCGCTCTATGCCTCGCTGCGAAGCGCCGCGAGCGCGGGCTATGGCGGATTGTTGTTTGACGGTTCGCACTGGCTTTTGAGCTTTTCGCCCGAACTGTTCGTGGCGCTCGACGGCGATCAGGCAAAAGCCAAGCCGATGAAGGGCACCCGCCCGCGGGCCGCTGATCCTGCTGCGGATCGCGCCTTGGCGGACGAGCTGTCGACTTCGGTCAAGGACAAAGCCGAAAATCTGATGATCGTTGATCTGATGCGGAATGATCTCAGCCGCGTTGCGGTGCCAGGCAGTGTGCGCGTCGACGCTCCCTTTGCGATCGAAAGCTACCCGACGGTTCATCAAATGGTTTCCAGTGTCCGCGCGCAGCTTTCGCCTGATACCAGCGCCATGGATCTTGTTCGCGCGCTTTTTCCGTGCGGCTCGATTACAGGCGCGCCGAAAATCCGCGCGATGGAACTGATCAATGAACATGAACGCGACGCTCGCGGCCCGTATTGCGGGGCTATCGGACGGATAGACGAAGGCGGCAACGCAGCCTTTAATGTTGCGATCCGAACGTTGCGTCTAACACCGATTGAGAACAATCAGGGCAGCGCCGTTCTGGGGGTTGGATCGGCCATCGTGGCAGACAGCGATCCGCTAGCCGAGCGGCGCGAATGCGAAGTGAAGGCAGGTTTTGCGCGCCGTTCGTCGCCGGACCACACCGCGCCAGCATTCGATTTGATCGAGACAATGGCGTTTGACCCGGAAACCGGGATTGCCCTGCTCGAATTGCACCTCGCCCGGATGAAGAAGAGCGCTGCGGAGCTTGGGTTCGAGTTTGATCGCCACGCCGCACGCAATCAGATCCAGGCTTTGTGCTTTGAACTGGAAGAACCAGCGAAACTGCGACTTCTCGCTGCGCGCAGCGGCGCAACTGCGCTGGAAACGGGCCCGATGCCCGCACCTCGACAGGCTCCCGCTAAAGCGATTGCGCTGCCCAACCCGCTTGATCCGTCCGATTGGCGGCTTGCCCACAAGACATCGGATCGCGGGTTTTACGAAGATGCGCTTGCGGCAGCAAAGAGCATGGGCGGCGATGAAGCCATCCTAGTGCGCGAAGACGGACTTGTAACCGAGGGCACCTATACCAACATCTTTATCGAGCGGGACGGCATTTACCTCACCCCGCGCGCATCATCTGGCCTGTTGCCGGGAGTGCTGCGCGAATTCTTGATCGAGAAAGAGCAGGCGCACGAAGCGGACCTGACGCTCGATGATCTTACCAATGGCTTTATGCTCGGCAATGCTGTGCGCGGCCTGTTTAAAGGCACGCTCATATGAATATCCCGATCCTGTTCGAAGATGGCGAGGCGCTGGTCATCAACAAACCTGCTGGCCTTCCGGTTGACCGTCCAAAACGCGGCGGTCCCGCCCTGTTCGATCACATCGAACAATTGAAGATGGGCTTTCAACGCCCGCCGGTTGCTGTGCATCGGCTTGATACCGACACCAGCGGCTGCCTGCTGATGGCCCGCAACCCGAAAGCCTTGAAGCGTTTCAATAAGGCTTTTGAAGATCGGCTCGTGGGCAAGACCTATCTCGCGATTGTCGATTTCGAGCCTGCCGAGCATTCTGGCACAATTTCGCTCAATCTGTCGAAAATCAGTTCAGCCGAAAAAGGCTGGCGGATGATCGCTGCGAAAAAAGGCAAGCCCGCCGTTTCGCATTGGGAATTGCTACAGGTGATTGGTGAGGGCGATAAGAAGCGCTCGCTAATCCGGTTCCGCCCTGAAACAGGCCGCACGCACCAACTCCGCGTCCACGCTCTGCAAGGGTTGGGCGCTCCGCTGCTTGGCGATCCGGTATACGGGCCGGTGCGCGGGCAAAACAAAGGCGCGCCGCGCACGATGCTGCACGCAGAGGCGATCCATATCACCCGCGAGGGCAAAAATCCGATCAGTGCATTTGCGCCGTTCCCCGAGGATTTCGAGCGTGCTGGGCTAACCACACCAGAGCCACCCGCCCCTCCAGAGCGGGCACCTGCGCCAACATCCGAATCGGACAATGGATAACACTCTAATCGACCGGGCCCATGCGCTCGCAGAGGAAAGCTTCCTCGCGGGGTCGGGCCCCGGCGGGCAAAATGCGAACAAGGTCGCAACCGAAGTGCAGCTGCGCGTGAACATCTACGCGCTGCGTCTTCCTCCGCCCGTGTTCGCGCGGCTCCGCGACGTAGCAGGATCAAAACTGACTGCAGCGGGCGACTTGCTCATTACTGCGCGCCAACACCGGACGCAGGATGCCAACCGGCAGGCGGCGCGCGCGAAGCTGGAAGAGTTGATTGAGGAAGCCCACCGGCAACCCAAAAAGCGCGCCAAAACCCGCGTGAACCGCGTCGGAAAGACCAAACGCCTCAAGAGCAAGAAAGTCCGCGGCGAGGTAAAGGCCAATCGCGGGAAGGTCAGCCGATCAGATTGGTAACTCTGAAGGCGCAGCGCGCTTGACTTTTCCACGGGAATCGGCGAATGGCGCGCTTCTATCGGCGGTGCCCCACGCAAATGGGCGCGCCGCTTTATATTTTCTGGCCGATCTCCGGCCCACCAGAACAGACTTAGGATAGCGCCATGGCGAAGCCCGCAACCGTCAAGATCAAGCTCGTCTCGACCGAGGGCACGGGCTTTTACTACACGACCAAAAAGAACCCGCGCAATATCACCGAAAAGATGGTGTTCCGTAAGTACGATCCGGTCGCGCGTAAGCACGTCGAGTTCAAGGAAGCGAAGATCAAGTAAGATCTCCGTTCTGGCGCGCCTGCCGATACGCAGCTTGCCAACCTTACTGCTTGCAATTCTGACAGTTCAGCCGCAGTTCAACGCTTCGTCCTTAACGACCGGGGCATGACAATGCTGACCTCATTCCTGAAAACCCGCTCCTCGCGGATCGTAGCCGCAGCCTGCATTGGCGCGGCAGCTCTTGCCTTGCCCATTGCGCAGCCTTTTACCGCTGTCCCTGCGGCTCAGGCGCAATCAAACAGCGCCAAGCTTGATCGCGCAGTTGCGGCCTTGCGCGCGATTTCAACCATGCGCGCGGACTTCTCCCAGACTGATCGCGCTGGCAATGTTGCGCGTGGCACCATGACGTTGAAACGTCCGGGCAAAATTCGTTTCGATTACGGCAAGGATTCCGATCTGCTCGTGATCTCGAACGGCAGATCGCTCTACATGGTCGATTACGAGGTCAATCAGGTCGAACGCTGGCCTATCAAAAACTCGCCTTTAGGTGCGTTGCTCGATCCCAGCCGCGATGTGAAAAAGTACGGCAAGCTTATGCCAACAAGCTCGTCAGAAGTTTTGAGCATCGAAGTTCGCGATCCCAAACGTCCTGAATTTGGCGTGATGAACCTGATTTTCGTCAACGATCCCAGCGCTCCGGGCGGGATGCAGCTTACCCACTGGGTGGCGATGGACGCACAGAATCACCGGACAACGGTGCGGCTGACGAATCACCGCTACGGCGTCTCTGTCGCAGAGAGCACTTTCAAGTTCCGCGATCCGCGCCGTTCATCCCGTCGCCCGCGCTGAACGGTTTGACCTCAAAAAGTTGTACGTATGCGACAAAACTAGGGTGTTATTCATATACCTGAAAGCCAATTTCGCGTAATTATACATCACAAGGTAGCGGAAAGGCGGGTTTCCCCCCTGTTGCCCAGCCCTTCGGGAATGCTGCTTTGTACAAGCGTGACGAACGCTAAATGGAACCCCTGTCCCACCGCCCCCGGGACAGGGGTTTTTTGTATCTACTTCCAGCCGAATGCTGATCGGATGATGTCGTAGATTTTGTTCTGCTCAATCACACCGCGCGCTTTTTCCGATCCCGGACCACTGGCGTAAAGCGCGACATCTTCACCTGCATGCGTTTCACTCCGCGTCGGGATTGCTGACTGCTGCTTTGCGTTGATGCCGGTTTCCGGGACGGAACGCTCGGCCTGATTGGCGATAGCACCGGGGCCGTTGGCATAGCCAAGCGTCGTGTAAGGTTTGCCATCTGCGGCCTTCGCGGCTTCAGCGCCACCACTTTCAGGCGACACAACCAAGCCTAAGATGTCATTCCCGCGCCGCGGATAGCCTGCGATTGTGAAGACGTGGCTGTGATCGGCGGTGACCATGATCAGAGTTTCATCGGCATCGGTGTTGTCGATTGCGTATTGGATTGCCCGAGCGAACTCGACGGTTTCTTCCAGAGCCCAACCAGCACGGCCCGCATGATGCCCGTGGTCGATCCGTCCCGATTCGACCATCAGGTAGTAGCCTTCAGGGTCGGATTTGAGCCGGGCGATGGCTTGCGAGGTCATATCCGTTAGCGTCGGCTCGCCTTCCCCTTTCCCGTCCATGCGTTCTGCCATGTAAGTCATATGACTGAGCGAAAAGAGGCCGAGCAGCGGCTTGCCCATCGGCGCAGAGGCCAATGCATCGGCACTGGTCACGAATGTGCCACCGGTCCGCTGCACCCAATTTGCCGTCAGATCCGCATCCGGCTCAAGGCGTCGGCCCGCATCCTCGACACTTTTGCCGTAGAAAGCGGCCAGTCCGCCGCCCAATGCGACGTCCCAATCGGCTTCGATAAGCTGCGTCGCAATGTCCTTACAGCCCAGACCGCGCTGGTCTTCGGGCATGCCCATATCGGATTCCCAATTTCGGTCCGGGCTGCGCGAATAAACGCTAGCCGGCGTTGCATGCGTGATCCGCGCGGTCGAAACGATACCCAATGCCAAGCCCTTGCCTTTGGCCTCTTCGCCAAGCAGCGGAAGCGGATTGGCAAGACCCGACGCACAATCGCCGCGCTGCGTATCGGGACCGACACCGAGCAGGCCGATATTTGTCTTTTCGCCGGAATGCATGGCTGTCGCAGTGCCCGCACTGTCTGGGACTTGCGCATCGACATTATAGGTTTTGACCAACGCGACATTCTCGAACTTTTCAAAGCTAAGCAGGTTTTCTTCGCCGGTCTCCCCGCGCTTTTGCCCTTCATAAATCCGCGCGGCCGTGATCGTGGAAATCCCCATCCCGTCACCAATAAACAGGATCACGTTCTTTGCCTTTTTCGGAGCATCCGCAGCAGGTGCGCTTTGCACCGGGCTAGCGGCGATTGGCACGCCATTGTAATTGTTCGTTGTGTTGCAAGCAGCAAGCGACAGGGTAGACGCGATCAAAGCAGTGGTGAACAGGCGCGTGCGGATCATTGAGAGGACTCCAAGAACAGATTTGCGCTCACGCTATCGCTATCCATTGTGACGGGAAAGCTAAACCTTGTCGGATTTTCCCCGGCCCCCTAAGTGCGGTCACATGATTTCTGTAGCCACTTGGAACATCAACTCGGTCCGCTTGCGCCTGCCGATTGTCGAAACTTATTTGCAGGAGCACGCACCGGACATCCTGTGCTTGCAAGAGATCAAGTGTGAGAACGACAAGTTCCCCGCCGAAGCCTTTGCCGCGATGGGTTATGAACATCAGGCCGTTTGCGGGCAAAAGGGATATCACGGGGTGGCCACCGTCAGCCGCGTGCCGATCCGCGAAGTCTCCCGCTATGATTGGCAAGCCAATGGCGAAGCGCGACATGTCGGTGTCGAAATCATCGGTAAAGATACTGTCGTCGAGAATGTCTATGTCCCCGCTGGCGGCGACATTCCCGACCGCGAAAAGAACGTGAAATTCGGCCAAAAGCTCGACTTTCTGGAGCGGATGACTCGTTGGGCCGAGAATATCGAAAAGCCCACTCTAATCGTTGGCGATTTCAACATCGCACCGCTCGAAAGCGACGTGTGGAGCCACAAACAACTCCTGAAAGTCGTCAGCCACACCCCGCTTGAAGTGGAAACGCTCAAGCGCTTCCAAGACGCGCATGGATTTGTGGATCTGGGACGTGAGTTCATCAAAGACCCCGATCGTTATTTCAGCTGGTGGTCGTACCGCTCTCCAGACTGGAGCAAGAATGATCGCGGGCGGCGGTTGGACCACATGTGGGCCAGCGAAAGCTTGGCGAAGCAGGCAACCGGCCACCGCATTCTTGAAGAAGCGCGCAGCTGGGAAAAACCGTCCGATCATATCCCGCTCATCACGGAGTTTGATCTCTGAGCGAGACACCGTCTCCGTCCCGCCGCGCGGCGCAGGCCGTCGATGCCTTGCGTCATGGATGGCCACTCGCGTTTGAAGGTGGCCCTGTCTTGCTGCCAGTGGAAACAGCCGTCGCTAGCGGCGCGGTCGCCGATCAAATGCTGATATCCGCTGCCCGGGCCGCGACGCTAAAACTTGCCAATCAGCGTGAAGCTGCTGCTCCCCATGCTCCGGTTCTGATCCGCGGCGGGGAGCCGTTTGATATGACAAGCGCGATCCCGATTGCCGATCCGGCGCTCGATTTGCGCAATCCTTTAAAGGGGCCGTTTCAGGCCGCAACGCTTCGTTGGGAAGACATCGCCGCGACAGCCATGGAGCTCGCCCGCATTGCGGGTATCTTGCCCGCCTTCATGGTTGATCCAGTTGATGCTGGCGAGCCGCAGGCTGTTTCTACATCCGATCTGGACGCTTACACCGAAACGGGCGCCCTAAGGATTGTGACCCGCGCGAAACTTCCAGTCACTGCCAGTGAAACAGCCGAGATTGTTGCGTTCCGCTCCTCTGCAGACACCCGCGAGCATGTGGCGCTCATCATCGGCAATCAATCGGGTGACCGGGAACCATTGGTCAGGCTCCATTCCGAATGCCTGACTGGTGATATTCTCGGCAGCCTCAAATGCGACTGCGGGCCGCAGCTCGATGCCGCTCTTCATGCCATGGCGGAGCACGCTGCCAAAGACGGCGGCTGGGGCGCGCTGCTTTACATGAGGCAGGAAGGACGCGGGATTGGCCTTATCAATAAGCTGCGCGCCTACCGGCTGCAGGATGTTGGCTTTGATACAGTCGATGCGAACCAGCGGTTGGGCCTGCCCGATGAAGCCCGCGATTTCGGCACCGCTGCGCGCATGCTCGAACTGCTGGGTGCGACAACGATTCGTCTGATGACCAACAATCCGAAGAAGGTCGACGCGCTTTCAAGCGCGGGCGTCACCATAACGCAGCGGGTTCAACATCAGCTGCCTGACAATCCTTTCAATGAGCGTTACCTCGCGACCAAACGAGACAGATCAGGACATTTGCTGAAATGAGAGGCCCGGAAATCGCCATCACGATCCGACCCGAAGCGCCGGGCGACGAAGCAACCATTCACGCGATGACTACGGCTGCATTCAATCCCATGCCGTTCTCGGACGGGAGCGAGCCCGACCTTATTGATCGCTTGCGCGCGGATGGTGACCTGACCCTTTCTCTGATCGCAGAAGACGCCGAACGGATCGTGGGGCATATCGCATTCTCTCCGGTAACAGTCGGAGACGGCGCAAAGGACTGGTACGGGCTTGGACCGGTCTCCGTCTGGCCCGAGCTTCAACAACGCGGCGTTGGCGGCGCTTTAATCAAGCGCGGAATTGCCGACATGAGGGCGCATGGTGCGAAGGGCATCGTCTTGCTCGGCAGCAATATTTATTATCCGCGCTTCGGCTTCGTGCACGAGCCGCAGCTCACCTATGAAGGCGCGCCGCCCGAGTTTTTTCAGTGCCTGTTGCTGGAAGGCGATTTGCCGAGCGGCGCAGTGCACTTCGCGCCCGCTTTCGGCTAAACCCTTACCGCTCTTCGTATTGCGTCAGACCGTCTGCGAGACGGTTACCAGACATAACCACGCGCGAACCTGTCCAATCGGCGAGGAATACGCTTGCGCGGCGCAGACCGGGAACAAAGCGGGCTTCGTTGTTGGTCACGTTCAGACCGTCAGAGCCATGCAGGTTCTGCTCTGCGCCCAACGCGATGAAGGCGGAGTAGTTTTCCTTGTCACGCCCCTGCACAAACCAGTTTTGGGCGATGCGTCCCGTGGCGCCTGCGGGCAGATCGATCATGTAGTTCGTTCCGCGGCCATTGGCATCGTCAAACGAATTGCCTTCAATCACCACATTGCTGGCACGCGCTTTGAGATAGTGCCCGCCTTGACCGCGCTCAAACCGGCTTTCGCGCACCGTCAGCTGACCATAGTCGCCAGTGTAGATCGAGTGCGCGCAGCCTGCGGAATTCTCGCATGTGCCAAGCCCGCTGAATGTCGAACGCGTGATGAAGATGCGGCCATTCGGATTGTTAGCCGTCAGAATGCCTTGCTGGCTGTTTAGGAAACGCCCGAATGCAACATTGAGCGAGCCTTTCTCCAACCGGATGCCCGCGCCATTGCCATCGCGCACATTGATGCCGCTGAACGTCACGCCGCGCACCTCAGCGCCAACACCGCGCAATACCAGCGCCGCTTTACCTTCGCAGGCGGTCCGATCGAGCACCGCCGTGCCATATGTGTCCGCAACGTAGCTAATGACGCCTGCGGTCTGAACGGCGCATTGGCGATAAGTGCCCGGAGCGATTTGGATGGTTCCCTTGGCCGCGCCAATCGAGTCGACCGCTTGCTGTAGACTTTCGAAGCCGCGGCCCGTTTCCATCACAGTGAAAGCCGACATGCGGGGCGCTGGAGCCTGCGCCGTGACAGCCGCCACAGGCAAGGCGGCAGCCGCCAGTGAAGCAACGACGAGGCCACCCCAGATGGATGGGCGGGAAAGCGAGGCTGTTTCAGCTGATGGGCGCGTGTGTGTCATTCCGGTGGCATAGCGCGCTTTGTGGAAAGACGAGCGCGCCAAGGCACCACTGTCTCGATACGGATCATCATTTCGCGCTTTGATAAACAGCCCGGCCTTGGCTACACGTCTCAGGCAATCATGTTTGGGATTATCGAGGAGGAAACCCTGATGAAGAAATTCACCACTATCGCCATGCTTGGCACCGCGTCACTCGCATTGGCTGCATGCGGAAGCTCGGATGACGCTTCGAACAATCTTGAGGTCGAAACGGTAGAAATGCCTGCCGAGGAAGCGCTTGAGCCGGTTGCGGAAGAGCCGGTTGAAGACACGTCTGTCGCCGAAGTTGAAGGCCCGCCTCCGGTGGACACGGCAACGGCAGAAGAAGCGGCAGAAGCTGCTGCAGGTGTTGCAGAAGCCGTTGAAGCAGCGGAAGCCGCCGAAGCCGCACTGGCCGCTGAAGCAGCAGAAGCCGCAGCCAATATCGAAATCGAATGATGCGACTTTCACATCGTCACAGCCAAGTGATGCTTGTGACAGCCTGCGTCGCTCTGGCGGCTTGCGACAGCTCGGGCGGAACCGCGCCCGGCGCTGTTAGCGAGGGCGAAGCGCGCGCGCTCGAAGAAGCCGCTGAAATGCTGGACGAACGCGGCCTGCCGGAAGGCGTGGTGCCCGATCCAGATGCGGCGGTTGCCGCGGAACCGGTGGACGAAGACGCCAATCCTTCTGGTGCGGAAGCCGAGTAGGATAGGCGACAAGCCTGCGCCCTAATGAGAGGATCGAACCTGCAATGAATGCCGCCGTAAATCCGGGAATGGACGAAGACACATTCGAACAATTCGCCGAACAATTGGATCGCTATGTCAGCGAGCGGTTAATCCCCGCAGAGGGCGAATTGATCGAGAATGACGCGGTCCCGCCGGAAATCGTCGACGAAATGCGCGAAATGGGCTTGTTCGGGATTTCAGTGCCTGAGGAATATGGCGGCGCAGGTCTGAACGTTACGCAATATGCCCGCGTCGTGAACGCAATGAGCTATGCCGCGCCTGCATACCGTTCGATCTTCTCGATCAATGTCGGGATGTTCGCGAGCGCCCTTAAAAATGGCGGAACCGAAGCCCAGCGCGCCGAGTGGTATCCGCAGTTGGTCGAAGGCAAGATTGCCTGTTTTGGCCTGACTGAACCGGGCTCAGGCAGCGATTCCGCGGCCATGCAGACCACCGCCACACCCGATCCAGATGGCAACGGATGGGTACTCAACGGAACCAAGCGGTACATAACCAACGCGCCGCATGCCGATGTCGCGCTGATCATGGCACGAACAGAGAAAGACGCCCTGCCAAAGAATGCGCATGTCAGCGCGTTTCTTGTTCCGATGAACACACCGGGCGTTTCAACCGGTTCGCCGGACAAGAAGATGGGGCAGTCAGGCTCGCACATTTCCGACATCATGCTTGATGATGTGAAGGTGCCCGGTGATGCTCTATTGGGCGGAGAGACCGGCAAAGGTTTCCGCTTTGCAATGCAAAGCCTCGACAATGGCCGTATTTCAGTTGGCGCGGCGGCAACCGGCTATGCTCGCCGTGCGCTAAACTCCGCGCTCCGCTACGCCAATGAACGCAAGGCGTTTGGCGAGCCGATTGCCAATTTCCAACTGATCCAGGCGATGCTCGCCGACAGCGAGACCGAGATCTACGCCGCCGAATGCATGATGCGCGATGTCACGGCTCGTGCTGATCGCGGCGAGAATATCATCACCAAAGCCGCTGCATTCAAAGTCTTTGCCTCTGAAATGTGCGGGCGTGTCGTGGACCGTGTCGTGCAAATCTATGGCGGGGCTGGTTACTTGGCAGAATACGATGCCGAGCGGTTTTTCCGAGATGCGCGTATCTACCGGATTTACGAAGGCACCACACAGATTCTCCAACTCCAGATCGCCAAGCATATGCTGCGCGAATGGGAAGCGATGAACGGATAACCCACCTTGTATAATCTTCTAAGCGACCTTTCGATTATCGAGGTTTCCAGCTTTGTCGCCTCTCCGACCGCTGGCCTGTATTGCGCGCAGATGGGCGCAGAGGTGATCCGCGTCGATCACAAGGCCGGCGGGCTGGATTACGACCGCTACATGCTCACCAAAGAAGGGCGCTCGCTGTCTTGGGAGAACCTGAACCGGGCCAAGAAATCGGTCGCGCTCGACCTGCGCAGCGGCGAAGGGCGCGAATTATGCGTCGAGCTGGCAGCCAAAACAGGCCAGTGCATTACCAACCTGCCGGAGAAGAGTTTTCTCAGCCACGCCGCGATCAAAGCGGCTCAGCCGGAGGGCGCACCTGATCTCACATCGGTGCGGATCATGGGCTGGCATGACGGGCGACAGGCGATGGATTTCACCGTCAACGCTGCATCTGGCTATCCATTGATGACCGGACCGGATGATTGGGACATGGCAACCGCGCCGCCGGTCAACCAAGTGCTGCCCGCGTGGGATTTCATAACGGGTGCCTATTGCGCCTTTGCGATGCTCGCCGCGCTTCGCCACCGCGATGCGACCGGCCTGGGCTCGGAAGTGCGCGTGCCGCTCGGCGATGTCGCTATCGGTACGACCGCCAATGCTGGAATGATGGCAGAGATGCTGTATCGTGGCAGCGACCGGGAGCGGCTTGGCAATGCGATCTGGGGCGCATTTGGCCGCGATTTCCGGTCAAAAGACGGCGTACGCTTTATGGTGGCAGCGCTCACGGCGAAGCAATGGGCGGGCCTGGTCGAGGCTTTCGGCGTAGCATCGCCGATCAGCAAGCTCGAAGCGGAAGTGGGCGTTACATTTGCCGATGGCGACGATCCCCGCTTCAAACATCGCCATGCGCTGTTCGACATCTTCCAGAATGTCGCGGGTAGCCACGATTACAATGTGCTGGAATCGCTCATGGCGGCACATGGCTGCACCTTCGAGAAATACCGCACTGCGCATGAGGCGGCGAACGATCCCGCGCTTGTCACCGACAATCCGATGTTCGGCCCTTCGCCGGCAAACCCATCAGGTTTTGAATATCCCGCGCCGCGTTCCTTTGCGAACATACCCGATCAAAGCGCGGGCGATCCGGCGCCCGCGCCTTACCTCGGGCAGCATTCCGAAGAGGTGCTTACCGAAAGACTTGGCCTGTCGAGCGGCGCCATTGGCAAGCTTGTGGATGCCGGAACCGTGGCTTTGAGTGATAAGGACCGCTGATGACTAGAAGAGCCGCAATCGTTTCGCCGCTGCGCACTCCGGTGGGCAAATTCCTCGGCGGGCTATCCAGCCTGAATGCAGGTGAATTGGGCGCGATCATCCTGAAGGCGCTGGTCGAGCGGAGCGGAATTGATCCTGCCCGCGTCGATGATGTTGTGTTCTCGCAAGGGTATGGAAACGCCGAAGCACCGGCCATCGGGCACTGGTCATGGCTCGCCGCTGGATTGCCATTGGAAGTGCCCGGCTATCAGCTGGACCGGCGCTGCGGCAGCGGCCTGCAAGCGGTCGCCAATGCCGCAATGATGGTTGAAACCGGTATGGCCGATGTCGTCGTCGCGGGCGGATGCGAAAGCATGTCCAATGTCGAACATTACACGCTCCAAGGGCGCGGCGGCGCACGCATGGGCGATATCACTTTGCATGATCGCCTTTCGCGCGGACGCTTGATGAGCCAGCCAATTGAACGCTTTGGCGTCATCACCGGCATGATCGAAACGGCGGAAAACCTTGCCAAAGACTATGGCATCAGCCGCGAAGACGCCGATGCCTATGCCGTCCGCTCTCACCAGAACGCGGCAGCAGCATGGGAAGCGGGCAAGTTCGATGCGCAGCTCGTGCCGGTTGAAGTACCGCAGCGCCGCAAAGACCCGATCACGTTCGATCAGGACGAAGGCTACCGCGCCGACGCGACTGTAGAATCGCTTGCCGACTTGCGTCCCATTGATGGCAGACGCGATCCTGACGCCATCGTAACGGCAGGCAATGCGAGCCAGCAAAACGACGCAGCGGCGGCATGTCTTGTGGTGGCCGAAGACAAGCTTGAAGAGTTGGGGCTGGAGCCCTCGCTCTGGTTCGGCGGCTGGGCAGCGGCAGGCTGCGACCCGTCGCGCATGGGAATTGGTCCTGTTCCCGCGGTCGAGCGGCTATTTGAACGGCGCGGATATTCTTGGGGCGATATCGATTTGGTTGAGCTCAACGAGGCATTCGCGCCGCAAGTGCTCGCTGTCCTGAAAGGTTGGGGCTGGTCTGAGGATGACAGCCGCCGCGAGATATTGAACGTTAATGGATCGGGCATTTCGCTCGGCCATCCGATCGGTGCGACTGGCGGGCGAATTCTCGCCGACATGGCCGCAGAAATGCACCGGCGCCAAGCGCGATACGGGCTCGAAACGATGTGCATCGGCGGTGGCCAAGGTATCGCAGCGGTGTTTGAACGCGCGACATGAGCTTTGATGCTTGGATCGGAGGCGCGCAGCAGTCGAGCGACAATCTGGATGAGGCGCAAGCCACGCGCTGGCTGGCGACTTTCAATCTTGCGAAACCTGACCCTGCAATCATGCCGCAAGGCATCCATTTCGCGCTTTGCACGCCCGATGCGCCGACCGAAGCGCTTGGCGAAGACGGGCATCCAGCTAGAGATGACAGCTCAGGCAGCTTCCTTCCACCATTCCCGATGCCGCGCAGAATGTGGGCCTCGAGCGCCATGGAGTTCCGCGCGCCTATCGCTATCGGCGCTACTGTCACCCGCACCAGCCGCGTTGCTTCGATCACCGAGAAAGACGGCAGCAGCGGCAAGCTTGCCTTCGTCAATGTGGACCACGAGACACATGCCAACGGCACATTGTCTGTGCGCGAGACGCAGACTTTGGTCTATCGGGACGCCGCGCCTGCCGATGCGCCGCTTTTGCCGCCTGAGCAGGGGGAAGAACGCTTCGATCCCTCAGGATGGGACGTGCATCGCGCTCTCACTCCCGATCCGCGCCTTTTGTTTCGCTATTCTTCGCTCACGTTCAACTCGCACCGCATCCATTATGACGCGCCTTATGCCCGCGATGTCGAGCGGTATCGCGGACTTGTGGTCCACGGGCCGCTCACTGCCAGCCTCTTATTGCAGCTGGCCGCAAGAAAGCTTGGCGAAAACGCTCTGCGAACATTCGAGTTTCGCGGAGTCTCGCCTGCAATAGCTGGGGAGCCGCTGCACCTTGTGATGCGTGCTTCAGAAGACGGCTTCGAACTCGGTGCATTCGCAGCCGACGGTCGCCAGATCACCAAAGCGAAGGCTTCGACCTAATCCTTGATCGGATAATCCGCGATTGGCTCGATCACCGTGTAGCTTTCAGACTTTGGCTCACGGCCCAGCTCGGGAAAATCAATCGCTGGTGGCTCGATATGGGTGTCGGGCAGCCGATCGAGCAAATCGCGAATCAGGCTGAGCCGCCCGCGTTTCTGGTCGTTGAAATCCACCAAAGTCCACGGTGCGTTGTTAGTGTGCGTCGCGTTCAGCATCGCCTCGCGCGCTTCGGTGTAGGCATCGTATTTCTCACGCGCGGCGAGATCGACAGGCGAAAGCTTCCAGCGTTTCAACGGATCCTCGAGCCGTTCGCGAAGCCGTTCTTCCTGATTATCCTGATCGGTCGTCAACCAGTATTTGAATAACAGGATACCGTCATCGGTCAGTTGCTTTTCGAAGATCGGGGCTTGCTCGAGAAACGCATCGACCTGTTCAGGTTTCGCATAGCCCATCACCTTTTCGACACCGGCGCGATTGTACCAGCTGCGGTCGAACAGCACGATTTCACCCGCGCTTGGCAGATGGTCGACGTACCGTTGGAAATACCACTGCGTCTGCTCATCATCGGTTGGTTTGCCAAGAGCAACCGTGCGGCACTGGCGCGGGTTCAATTTGTCGCGCACCGCGCGGATCGCGCCGCCCTTGCCCGCCGTATCGCGTCCTTCGAACAGCACCACGATCCGCGCGCCGGTTGTCCGCGCCCAGCGGGCCATGCCGACCAGCTCCTCCGTCATCGGCTCGAGCAGTTTGCGGTAGTCTTTGCCTTTTAGGCCCATAGTTTCTCTCGGTTTGGTGTTGCCTTGCGGCGATGGTAGTATCACATGATACATCATGGCTACACTTGCTGATCCTGACACCGATTTTTCTCGTCTGCCCGACCTGCCGGAAGACGTCTTTACTGCGCCATTGGCGAAGCCTGCGCATTTGGGGGGCGACTGGCTAGAACCTGCGCAGACCGACTATTCATCGGACGATCACGGGATTTGGAATGAGCTGTTCGCTCGCCAAATGGAGGTTTTGCCCGGTCGTGCGGCCAGCGCCTTTATGGCAGGGCTCGACAAGCTCGATCTGTCACGCGGCGGCATTCCGGAATTCGGTGTGCTGTCTGAAGAACTGGATAAGCTCACCGGGTGGAGCGTCGTGCCCGTTCCGATGCTGATCCCGGATCACGTGTTTTTCTGGCATCTGGCGAACCGGCGTTTCCCTGCGGGCAATTTCATCCGGACGCGCGAGACTTTCGACTATATTCAGGAACCCGACGTGTTCCACGATGTGTTCGGCCACGTCCCGATGCTGACTGATCCGGTCTATGCCGATTACATGCAGGAATATGGCCGCGCCGGTTGGAAGGCGATGCATTACAATCGGCTCAAATCCCTCGGTGCGCTCTATTGGTATACCGTGGAGTTCGGCCTGATCGAAGAAGCCGACGGCATCAAAGCCTATGGAGCGGGAATTCTCTCAGGCCCGACAGAAGCAAAATTCGCGGTCGAGGCCGAAAGCCCGAACCGGATCATGCTCAATGTCGATCGGGTGATGCGCACCGACTATGTGATCAGCGATCTTCAGCCGACCTACTTTGTAATCGAAAGCTTCGATGATCTGTTCCGCCAGACGGTGGAGCGCGATTTTGACCGGCTCTATAAAAATCTCGCGCCGGGCTTCACCTACGCCAACAGCGCGGTGATCGATGTCGATTATGTGGTGAACCGCGGAACGCAGGAATATCATCTGCGCGGCGGACGGGGCAGCAGCGCAGCCCCGGTCTAGGTCAGACCTCAGCCGGATCTTTCACGAAAAAATGATAGATGATCAGCGCAATGACACCGCCGGCAAAACCTGCGCCCAAAGCGATCACGGACAGCCCGCCAATGAACGTCCATTCATTCACGAATAGTCCAACGGCGATCGTCGCAAGCATGCTAAGGCCCATTTGACGCAAAATTGCGCCCGATGCTTCGCTTCGCGTGAGAATTGAAGCCAGCCAACCAAGGGTCGCCCCCAAGACAATCAGCACGAGTAACGCCATTTCTATTCAAATCCTGTAGATGTTGCGTGTCATTTGAATAACTCTCACGAACGCGAAAGAGTTCCGGCGCGCTCATAATTCTGACGCAAACTAAAAGAAATATAAGAGCGCGCAGCCCATCGCGATCCGATAGACCACAAACACCATCATTGATGCTTTCTTGAGGAAGTTCATCAGGAACGCCATCGTCAGAAATGCGGCAATGAAAGTCAGCACGCCTGCGACTAGCGCATCCCACGCCAGCGCAGTGCCAGCCTCGAAAATCTCCGGCACGATCAACACTCCCGCACCAGCCACCGCCGGGATCGAGAGAAGAAATGAAAAGCGTGCCGCTTCGACCCGTTTGTATCCAAGGAACCGCGCCGCAGTCATCGTCACACCCGAACGGCTCGTGCCGGGAATAATCGCCAGCGCCTGAGCCAAGCCCACTATCAAGCCATCGCGCCAGGTCATATCCTCAAATTGCTTCACCTCTTTGCCGATCCAGTCTGCAATGCCGAGCAGGATGCCGTAAGCGATGAGGTTGAATGCGATGAGATCGGTAAACCGGATGGAGCTCATCAGATCGTCGTCCACGATCTCCACGCCGAAGACACTCGTCGCGATACCGTTGAACAGCCCCATCTTGATCGAAAGGCCAAACGCAACCGCCGGGATCGTGCCAAGCACAATCCACCAGAACAATCGCCTTTCCGACGGCGCATTGGGCGCGTTTGCGCCTACGCCAACGCTGGCAAAGCCGCCGCGTGCAAGAACAAGAACGTCTTTGAAAAAGTAGACAATGATCGCGAGCAGCGATCCGACATGCACCGCAACATCGATCAGCGGACCTTGGTCGGAAAAGTCCGTGAAGGTCGGAATCAGGATCAGATGCCCCGACGAGGATATCGGCAGGAACTCGGTGATCCCCTGAACCACCGCAATGATAAGCAGCTGGATAAAAGTCATAGCCCGCGCTCCATGAATGAAGCGCGGGCTAAGTCAACTTTTGGATCAATCTTTGTATTACCAGATCTTCACGCGCTCTTCGGGCGGGAGGTAGAGATCATCTCCTTCTGTCACGTTAAACGCGTCGTACCACGCATCGATATGACGCACGGCGTTGTTCAAACGGAACTCACCCGGAGGGTGGTTCGCTGTCATCACGCGGTTACGCAGCGATTCCTCGCGCTCCATCCCGCGCCAGATCTGGGCGTAGCCGAGGAAGAACCGTTGATCGCCGGTCAGCCCGTCAATCACAGGCGCCTCTTCACCGCCAAGCGACATGCGATAGGCGCGGTAGGCCATTTGCAGCCCGACAACATCGCCAAGCGTTTCGCCCATCGATTGGCCGGGACGCAAACATTCTGGACCGTTTGAGCCTTCAACCGGACAATAGGATTTGATGAAATCGCCCATTTGATCGGTGAATTTCACGAAGCCATCACGGTCTTCGTCCTGCCACCAATTGCGCAAAGTGCCGGTCGCATCAAACTGCGATCCCTGGTCGTCATAGCCGTGGCCGATTTCATGGCCGATCACCGCTCCGATGCCGCCATAGTTTACGGCTGGATCGGCACTGCCATTAAAGAATGGCGGCTGAAGGATGGCTGCCGGAAACACGATCCGGTTGGTCAGCGGCGAATAATAGGCGTTCACCGTTTGCGGGAACATGCCCCACTCGGTCGGATCGACTTCAGTGCCCAGACGCGACAGATTATCCTCATCATTCCAGCGGATCGTCGCCATGCGATTGCCCAGCGGATCGTCGGAGGTGATTTCGAGGCCATCATAGGTCTTAAACTCATCAGGGTACCCGATCATCGGGACAAAGCCTTCAAGCTTGCTACGCGCCTCGGCGATGGTTGCCGGCGTCATCCACACATTCTCGTCGAGCGCGGCGCTCATCGCTTTGGTCAGGTTCGCAACGAGTTCATCCATCCGCGCCTTGCTGTCGGGCGGGAAGTATTGTTCGACATACAGCGCACCGAGCTGCTCACCGATTGATCCTTCGACTGCAGAAATCGCCCGCTTCCATCTGGCTTGCTGCTCTTCCTGACCGCTGATCGCTTTGCCGTAAAACTCGAAAGTCGCGGTATCGAGATCACTCGAAAGGACCGCCGCGTTCGACGACAGAAAGCTTTTCGCCATATAGGCCTGCAACGTCGCAAGCGGCGTTTCGGTCAGCAATTCCATCATGGCCGGCAAACCGCCGCCGATCATCGCGACCTGCTCGGGCGTCAACTCAGCCTCTTCAATCTCTTCGTCGGTCGGTGGCAATTGCGCCGCAAGATAGCGCGGCTGGCCGGAAAGCTTTGCGGATTCCAGAAGCGTCGCAATCGGGAAATCACCGGCCAGAGTGGTGAGGTCTTCAGGTGTAAGCTCGTTATATGTGAGGGTCGGCTTGCGGAAAATTTGCCGCGCCCACTCGATTGCAGCGACCTTGCTCTCAAACGCATAAACCGCCTCGGCAGCGTTCGCTGGATCGGCATAGCCCGCTGCGGAGAATAAAGTGGTGAGGTACTCTTTGTACTTCGCGCGAATTTCCAGATTGCTCTCGGAATCGACGAGGTAATAATCGCGGTCGGGCAGACCCATCCCGTCAAAGCCGATGCTGACCGCATATTGAGTCGGGTTACGAGCATCGATGTTCACACCGGCGCTCACCAGCGAGGGATAGCCGGGCTTGCCAAACAGTTTTGTCAGCGCCTCCAGATCGGCTGCGCCGTAAATTGCATCCAAGTATGGCTGCGCTGGCGCCAGACCACTGGCATCAATCGCATCGACATCGAGATAGGCGTTGTATGCATCGACAATCCGGCGTGCTTGCGTGCCAGGCGCTGGATCGGAATCGACCAGAGTCTGCACCAGTGCCTTCACGTCCTGCGTCGACCCTTCGCGCAGCATATCAAACGCGCCAAAACGCTGGCGATCTGCCGGTATCTCGTTGGCAGCAATCCACTTGCCATTGGCATAGGCGTTGAAGTCATCCCCGGGATCAAGCTGGGTATCGATCAGATCGAGCCCCACTCCCCAGCTTCCGAAATCCATGGTCGGCGTAGACGGCTCAGAACCGGCTTCGCTTGCTTCGGTTTCTTCGAGCAGATGGATGTTGCCGCCCGTTTCGTGAGAGTGCTCATTGGCGAGCGCTGCGCCGGTCATGGCAAGTGCAGCCGTGCCAGCGAGCAAAAGCTTGGTTGTGCGGATCATAATTGCGTGTCCCCGTTTGGAATTGTCATTTGTCCCGAGCCTATATGTAGCGCAGAGTCGACGTCAGGGGTGTAATTCATCCGATACGCCATGCCCTTGGTCGATAAACCGGCGGCATTGGCGCTTGATTACGCCGCTTGGTTGGTCGCGAATTGAAGCTTGGCCAGCCGCGCATAAAGCCCTCCTGCGGCGGAGAGTTCGGCATGGGTGCCTTGTTCGACCACTTCGCCGCCATCGAGAACGATGATCCGGTCTGCCTTGCGAACAGTCGCAAGGCGGTGCGCAATCACCAGCGTCGTGCGGTCCGTCATCAGCGCATCGAGCGCCTGTTGGACAAGCTGTTCGCTTTCGGCATCAAGCGCGCTGGTCGCCTCATCCAGCAACAGGATCGGCGCATCTCGCAACAGCGCCCGCGCTATTGCCACACGCTGTCGTTGCCCGCCGGAAAGCTGTGTGCCGCCTTCGCCAAGATAAGTGTCGAGCCCTTTGGGAAGATCGCGCAGGAATTTCTCTGCATTGGCCGCGCGTGCAGCTTCCCAAATCTCTTCGTCGCTCGCATCCCAGCGGCCATAGCGCAAATTGTCACGGGCGTCGGCGCTGAACAGCACGCCGTCTTGAGGCACCAGCGCCAGCCGGTCGCGGATATCAGCGGGATCAGCCTTGGTCAGCGGCACCCCGTCAAGCCGGATCGTGCCGAGCTGCGGATCGTAAAACCGCTCGACCAGTTGGAAGATCGTCGATTTGCCCGCGCCCGAAGGGCCGACAATCGCAATTGTCTCTCCCGGCTCAATCTCAAGCGTGAAGTCCTTCAGCGCTGCGGTTTCTGGCCGAGCGGGATAGCGGAACGTCACATTGCGGAAAGAAAGGCTGCCGCGTGGCGGCACAGGCAGGCGTTCGGGGCGATCCGGGGCCAAAATTCCAGGCTTGGCTTCGAGCAATTCCGCAAGGCGGCTCGCCGCGCCCGCTCCGCGAAGCAAATCGCCATACACTTCGGTGAGAGCCCCAAACGCACCCGCAACGATCATTGAACCGACCAGAAATGACATAAGCGTACCAGCCGTAATGGCGTCATCAGCCACCGCTTCCGCACCGCGCCACAACAACAACACGATCGACCCAAAAATCGAAAAGATCACAATAGAGGTCATGACCGCGCGCAAAATGATGCGCCTGCGTGCGGTTTCAAAGGTTCGTTCAACCGCGTCGCCAAACCGGTCCGCCTCGCGCGGCTGCTGGCCAAAGCTCTGCACCACTTTCATCGCTGAAAGCACTTCAGTCACCATCGCGCCCACATCGGCAACGCGGTCCTGACTGTCCCGTGAAATCGTGCGAATTCGGCGCCCGAAAATCACAATCGGCAGGACTGTCAACGGAATCCCAACAGCCAACCACACGGTGAAGCCCGGCAACAGCCAGAGCAGGTAAATCGTGCCGCCTATGCCAAGAAACACATTGCGCAAAGCCACAGACACAGTTGTGCCAACGACGGTTTCGATGACCGCCGTATCCGACGTCATCCGGCTGGAGATTTCCTTGGGCGAGTTTTCTTCGTAAAATGCCGGCGACATCCGCAGCAGATTGCGATGCACCTTTCGGCGGATATCCGCGACGACGCGTTCCCCGATCCAACTGACGAAATAGAATCGCGCGGCCGTTCCAAGCGCGATAATCACCACGATCAAACCAAGATACCGAAACCAGCGGGCAATTTCGGCTCCGCCTTCAGTCGCTCCGAACCCGCGATCAACGATCAATTGAACCGCAGCCGGGATGGCCAGCGTCCCGCTTGCCGTGACGGTGAGCGCGATGAGTGCGAATATGACCTGAGCCGGATATTTTGCCGCTTCGCGATAAATCATCTTCAGAGGGGCGAGTGAGCGCGACTTGCGCGGTGTCTCATCCGTCTCTGTTTGATCCAGTTCGGTGTCGTGGCCAGTGTCGGGGGATGTTTGCGCGTCCATGTAGGGGCCGATTTAGCTACGATGCGCCGGAATTTCACGTGTAAAAAGCACACAGACCCCCGTTCATTGCTGACCGAACGGTTATTGTGCATTGCACAATCGGGCCGAAGCGCCCATCTAAAGATCGGGGATCACACAAATTTGAGCCGGATCGAGATTGCATCCGGCTGGACACTTACGGAACAGTATATGCTCTATCACGCCTATGAAATTCAGCGCAGCATGATGAACTCTGTCAGCTCATGGGCCGCAATCAGCGCATCTGTCTTGTCCAACACCGCTAATCCGTTTGCAAAAATGGGCGCGATCCCGCTCGCAGCCAACGCGCTGGATGTGTTTGCTCACGCTACGGCGAGCTATGGCAAGCCAGCTTTCGGCATCACCGAGATTGAAGCGGATGGAAAGCTGTACCCCGTGATCGAGGCAACCGTGGTCAACCGCCCGTTTGGCGATCTCAAGCGCTTTCGTCTCGATGGCGTGGATGACAACCGCCCGAAAATGCTGATCGTCGCCCCGATGAGCGGCCACTATGCCACGCTGCTGCGCGGCACGGTCGAGCGGATGCTGCAAAAGTTTGAGGTTTACATCACCGATTGGGCCGACGCCGCGACGGTGCCGATGCACGAAGGCGATTTCGACCTCGACACTTATATCGATTATCTGATGGATTTCCTCGGCTATATCGAGGAGTTGAGCCCCGGCCAGCGCCCGCATATGCTCGCCGTGTGTCAGCCGTCGGTGCCAGCCTTCGCTGCGACCGCTTTGCTCAATCAGCACAAATCGCCTGCGACGCCGGCCACGCTCACCATGATGGGCGGACCAATCGACACGCGCGAAAGCCCGACTTCGGTCAACGACCACGCGATGAAACGCCCGATTGAATGGTTCCGCCAAAGCGTGATCGCGACCGTGCCCAAGAATTATCGCGGCGCGGGACGCAAGGTCTATCCCGGCTTTATGCAGCTATCGGCCTTTATGAGCATGAACCTGCAAAGCCATATGATGAGCCATTACGAGATGTTCAAACATCTGACCGCTGGCGATGATGCAAGCGCGCAGGCAACCAAGGATTTCTACGACGAATATCGCAGCGTGTGCGACATGACAGCGGAATTTTACCTGCAAACGGTCGAGGAAGTGTTCCAGAAACACTCGATCCCGAACGGCACGTTTGAGCATAAGGGCGAGGTTGTCGACCTGACCCAGATCACCGACACCGCCCTGCTCGCCATCGAAGGTGAACGCGACGATATTTCAGGGCTGGGCCAGACGCGCGCCGCGCTGAAACTGACCCCCGGCCTGCCGGACGAAAAGAAGAAATACTACATGGCAGAAGGCGCAGGCCATTACGGCATCTTCAACGGCACCCGCTGGCGGACAAAGGTTGCTCCAGTGGTTGAGGAGTTTGTCGCGGCGCATAAGTAAACACTCAGCTCGCGGGCAGCTTGCTACAACCAATTCTAAGACGCCATCGCAACAAGAGTCGGCCGTTCGCAACCCTCTGTCATTGTAGTAGCCCGACCGCGCAACTCCCAATAGCAATGGGGCTGCAATAAGCAGCCCCACCACGCATCTAGATTTTCATAGGTTAGCGACGCCGATCAATCTGGGCCTTGTGGATCTGATTCTGGGTCCGGCGACGGGCTTGCCGTCGGCTGATCCAGAGCAGAAGGTGGAATGACGTCAGCCCATGGAGAAGGCAGCGGGCCGCTATCCGCTGGGAAAGGACCACCAGAACCTTTCCTCGCAAAGTGGTTGGGGTCATCATCTGGACCTGGTCCGCTAGTTCCTCCTACCACTTGAGCTGTTTCTAAATCTGTCAGTATTTTCATTTGCGGCTCCTCTCATTGGAAGTGAGAAGCTGTATTAATGATTTTTATTTGTCAACTCCGGAACAAGCTTTCAAATTACTGTCTTGCCCAAATAACGTGCCGTCTTCCCAAGAAGAGTATGGAAATGACAGGGATGTGTAAAATTGACAAATCGTTCACGGGGGTATTTTTGCAGTATTACTCGAACTTTACTATCTGAAGAGCGAATTTTCAACCTTCGGCGTCCTAAAAAACACCCGCTTGATTATCCGACGCGCCCACAGCAGCAGCAATACCATCAACACGAACAAAACCACGGCAATCCCGCCTGCGACCATCGGATATTCGTAGGCCAGCCACAGCAAGCCGACGGTGGCTATATCCTCTCCGGTAGAGACGACCGCATTGCTGACCGGTTCGGGCGAAGTATTGACCACGGCCCGCGCGCTTGCCTTTCCGCCATGCGCAAGAAAGCTTGCCCCGCCGCCCAGCATAAAGGCGATGACCTGCATCGAAGGATCGGACGGATCAACAATCGCCAGCGCCAGCAGCGCTCCGCCAACCGGGCGCACCAGCGTGTGCACCGTGTCCCAAATGCTATCGAGCCACATCACTTTGTCGGCAAAGAACTCTGCAAGCGCGCCAAGCGCGGCGATGCCCATCACCCAAGGGTTTTCGAGCACGGCGAGGCTCGCCAAATGCTCCGGCACAGGCAGCGCGTCCAGCCGCATCGCAAGACCTGTTGCAAACACGCAAAGATACAGCCGCCAGCCCGAAAGCAGACTGACACTCCCCGCGATCCCGATGATTTCCATAATCCCCATAAGTTCTGTGTAGCCTCAAAACCGCACAAAGAAAAAGCGGGCTTTGAAACCTCGCTTTAACCAAACGGTTTAATCGGACGCTTGGACCAGTCAGCTATCTCTTTAACCAAGTCGAATTGGCACCATGGGGAACCAATAATGATCAAGCTGTCCAAAAATGTTTGTATCGCGGTAGCGCTTATCAGCAGCAGCGCGGCGTTGGCCGAGGATTCGGGCTGGAAAATCTCGGAGACCGACGGACAAGTGTCTGTCTACCGAGATGGTAAGGCGATCTACGGAGCAGCCGGAACACAATTGCAGATCGATGACGTCGTACGCACCAGCAAAGCGGGCCGGGCCGTTTTGGTTCGCGGTCAGGAGTTCGTCCCCGTCTCCCCAAATGCGCAAGTCCGCATTTCTAGGGTAGAGAAAAGCAACGTCACGAAGGTTTTCGAATTTTTCGGCGATCTGGTTTCACCAGGCAAGAAACGCGCAAGCTCGAACCAGCCGATGCTGGCTACGGTTGTGAAAGGCTATGGCAGCGAAAAGAAAGAGAACAGCGTTCTCGCCAAAGCCGATGCGAAGATGGGCCTGACCGAAGGCGACTAATCCCCTCTGCGGCAATCGCCGATAGAGAAAAGGCAGCGCAGGATTGCTCCTGCGCCGCCTTTCTTATTTGGTTTTTAGAGCAAGGCCGCCGAGGACATATGTCCTCGCAAGCGCGACCGCGCGTCGGCCGATTAGGCCGCCCCCGCGGAGGTGTTCGCGAAGCGAACTACCGCGAGCGCAAAAAGCTTAGAAGACTTCGAAAAGTCCCGCTGCGCCCATGCCGCCGCCGACACACATGGTAACAACCACATATTTCGCACCGCGACGCTTGCCTTCGATCAAAGCGTGGCCTGTGCAGCGTGCGCCGGTCATGCCGTATGGGTGGCCGATCGAAATCGAGCCGCCATTGACGTTGAGAATGTCGTTATCGATGCCCAGCTTGTCGCGGCAGTACAGAACCTGCACGGCGAATGCCTCGTTCAGCTCCCACAAGCCGATATCGTCCATCTTGAGGCCGGTCTGCTTGAGCAGTTTCGGGATCGCGAAAACGGGGCCAATGCCCATTTCATCAGGCTCGGTGCCCGCAACAGCCATGCCGACATAGCGGCCCAGCGGCTGAAGACCCTTTTTCTCGGCCAGCTTGGCTTCCATCAGCACCGACGCCGACGAACCGTCGGACAGCTGCGACGCGTTACCCGCGGTGATGACTTTGCCCGGCCCCATGACTGGCTGAAGACCCTGAAGACCTTCGAGTGTGGTCGAAGGGCGGTTGCCTTCGTCTTTGGTCAGAGTGTGCTCAACCTGGCTGACTTCGCCAGTGGCTTTGTCTTTGACCATCATGGTGGTGGTGACAGGAACGATCTCGTCGTCGAACTTGCCAGCTTCCTGACCAGCTGCGGTGCGCATTTGCGATTGCAGAGCGTATTCGTCCTGCGCTTCGCGGCTGATGTTGTAACGCTCTGCCACGGTTTCAGCGGTTTGCAGCATCGGCATGTACACGTTTTTGTGCATGGCGAGCAGCGACGGATCCATCTGGACGCGCATTTCAGGCGTCTGGACCATCGAGATCGAGTCCTGACCGCCGCCGACGACAACGTCCATATTGTCGACGATGATCTGCTTTGCAGCGGTGCTGATCGCCATCAGGCCCGAAGAACACTGACGGTCAATGGTCTGCGCGCCAACGGAAACCGGTGCGCCGCCGCGAAGGGCAACCTGACGACCGATATTGCCGGCTTGCGTGCCCTGCGTAAGGACAGCGCCCCAAACAACATCGTCGATTTCGGCGGCGTCGATACCGGCACGCTCAACGGCAGGAGCGAAAGATGCGGCACCAAGAGTGGCACCGGGGGTAGCATTAAAGCCGCCCTTATAGGCCCGGCCAATCGGCGTGCGGGCGGTGGAGACGATTACTGCGTCACGTGACATAGGGATGTCCTTTCAATGAGAGATACAAGCAGCCCCTCGCGAGGGGCAGAATAGGTTTTGATTGTCTCAGCCGGAGCTTAGACAAACAGCAGTGTGATCCACTCACAGATCAGCGCAGGCTTGTCTTCGCCTTCGATCTCGATCGTGATTTCGGATGTCTGCTGCCACTGGCCCGGACGCTTTTCGACCATTTCGGTCAGCTTCCAGTGGCCGCGAATGCGCTTGCCCGAACGGACCGGCGCGATGAAGCGGGTTTTGTTGCCGCCATAATTCACGCCCATCTTCACGCCGTCCATTTTCGGCATGTCGCTGTTGGCGGACAGATACGGGATCATCGACAGAGTAAGGAAGCCGTGCGCGATGGTGCCGCCAAATGGCGTCATCTTTGCAGCTTCTTCGTTGATGTGGATGAACTGGTGATCGCCCGTCGCATCAGCAAACTGGTTGATGCGTTCCTGGCTCATTTCGGCCCATTCGCTGGTGCCGATAGTTTCGCCGACTTTTCCGGCTAGTTCCTGCGGGGTCATATCCCTCTCCTCTGTGTGAGCGCCAGCTGCGGGAATCCCGCTTCTTCGGCGCAATTTCGAGGGTCTACATGGCAGGCGGGAACGCCTAGTGCAATGCGAGGCTTTATGCCGTTACGGCATCGCCAGCGCGGCCGCCGTTTACGTCAACGTCAACTGGTGTCGAGGACCGCGCTTCGGCGGGCAATTTGCGTGTTGACCGAGCCAGAGCCAGCCGCGCTGATTCGATCCGCTTGGTATAATTCACAAGGCCAATCTGGATACCGATGATCATCAGCATGACCGGTTGATAGGCGATCCCCTGAAACAGCGCGCCGACGATGTAGATGATGCTCGCCATTTGCAGGCAGGATGCCATGGGCGAAATCCACGCTTCATCTTCGGGTTCTTTGCCCTTCCAACTGCGGCGCACCATTTCCATTTGCCAGATGCCCAGCCCCTGCAACAGGAGCCAGATGGTCAGGCCCGGATAGCCTTGCTCGCCGAGCAATTCGAAAATCGCCGAGTGATAAGCGCGGCCTTCATCGGTCACTTCGCGGTATTCGATGGTCTTGGTGCTACCGTCTTCCTCGGTAACAGGCATTTCATACGTGAACTTGTTGCCGCGATAGGCATCAAAGCCGCCACCGGTAGGATTGCGCGAGGCATACTCGATGGTCCAGCGCCACACAGCCATGCGGGTGGAGGCACTCTCATCGCCGCCCGGCTGGGCGATGGTGCTCATCCGCTCGTAATAACTTTGCGGCAGGAACGGCAGCGCCGCCATGCCAAGTGCCGCGCCAGCCGCCATGAACAGAATACGGTGCTTCACATAACGCAGCATCAACACCGCAAGCACCGCGATACAGACGAGGCCCGTGCGCGCCTCGGTTCCGATCGGCACCATCAAACACGCAAAGATTAGCGCGACGGCAAAGGCCGTTACCATCCAGTGCGGTCGGAAAATCGTGCCATACCGTGTGAACCACGCAATCAAAGGCACAAGCGCAATTGCCACGGTCGCCAGCGTAGAGCTTTCGTAAATACCGCTATTGTCGTTCACGAAGAATTTGAGGTTCTCATACCCGCCGCCTCCGAGCACGGTCTTCATGCCAGTGCCAATCACTATGGTTGCAATCGAAAGCACAAGCACAAGGGCCAGCCCTTCAATCCGGGCGCGGTTTGTGATCGTGAAAGGCAGGAACAGCGCGAAAAGCAGAGCCTTCCACACCCAATCCCATTTCGTCACTGCGCTTTCGGGGAAGTCGGCATTGCCTGTTGTCCACCAGCAGTAGAGTAGCAGCGCAAGGATCAAACCCTGCCTCAGCGTGAACCGCAGCCCGTCTTTGTTGTCGAGGAACAGCCAGCCACCAAACGCCGCCGCGAATGCGACGAGCGAAATCTGCAGCTCGGTGACGATCGTATACCCGATCCGCTGCGGCGCGATAATGTCGATATAGACATACAAAAGCACCCACAGGAATGGCCGCCGAAGACCGAGCAGCAGGATGTAAAAGATGAAGGCTATGAAGACGAGATCGAGCATCAGACGCCGGTCCCCGCGTCATCGCTTACAGTTGGGTCGGCATCGGCGTGGCGCCGCGCATTCCGGCCCGCAAAAGAGATAGCCTTGCGGTTTGCTTTCTCCGCATCTCTGATCTCGCCAATCAAGGGATCAACATCCACACCGGCTCGCATGAACAGATGCCAGAAAGCGTACGCTAACAGGCCGTGTCCAATTGATAAGGCGATATAGTCAATCATGTGGCTGGTCTTGGTCTTTCCGGATGCAAAGCGGGCACAATGCCTGCGATCTTGCACTGCGCCCTACAGCAACGCGGTTGACGGTCCGTTAAGCACAATGTGCCAAAAGCGCTTTCATGACCCGGATCCTGCACGTCCTCGACCATTCGCTTCCGCTGCACAGCGGCTACACCTTTCGCACGCGCGCTATTTTGAAGGCGCAGCAGGCGGCGGGTCTGGAGGTGCGCGGCATCACAGCGCAGCGTCATCAGCTTGAAGCGCCGACAGGGGAAGATGTGGAGATCGTCGACGGCCTGACTTTTCACCGCACCGCTGGTGTCCCGAACGGTCCGATGCTGGTCAGCGAATTTCGCGAAATGGCGGCGCTTTCGGCATCCATTCAAAAGGTCGCAAAGGACTGGCGTCCTGACATCATTCATGCCCATTCGCCCGCTCTTAACGGAGGCGGCGCGCACCGCGCGGCGAGCGCGCTTGGCATCCCGCTCGTTTATGAAATTCGCGCTTTCTGGGAAGATGCCGCCGTCGGCAATCGCACCGGAACGGAAGGATCGGCGAAATACCGCCTGACCCGCTCGCTCGAAACGCAAATCGTCAAACGCGCCGATGCGGTGTTCACCATCTGTCAGGGCCTGCGCGATGATCTGATCAATCGCGGAATTGCGCCGGGCAAGATCGGGGTGATGCCAAACGGTGTGGACCTATCGATGTTTGGTGAGCCTTTGCCGCGCGACAATACGCTCGCCAGCGAGCTTGGCATTGCAGAAGGCGCACCTGTGATTGGCTATATCGGCAGCTTTTATGATTACGAAGGAGTCGATGATCTGATCAAGGCGATGCCAATCCTGCGCCGCGATCACCCAGATGCGAAACTGCTGTTGGTGGGCGCCGGCGACATGGATGCGGAGTGGCGCGCTGCGGCCGCCGCTCTGGGCGAACCGGATTCGGTAATTTTCACAGGGCGCGTCCCGCATTCGGAAGTGGAGCGATATTACTCACTGATCGATGTACTCGCCTATCCGCGAAAGCAATCACGCCTGACTGACCTTGTAACGCCGCTTAAGCCGCTTGAGGCCATGGCCCAGCGCCGGATCGTCGCCGCGTCCAACGTTGGCGGGCACCGCGAGCTGATTTCGCATGGCGAAACGGGCTTTCTTTTCACTCCCGATGACCCCAAAGCATGCGCTGCTGCTTTGTCCGAGATGCTGGCCTCTCGCGATGAGTGGGACGCCATCAGAAATCGCGGAGAAGCGCATGTGCGTGCGCGCCATGACTGGGCCACCAATGTGCAGCGTTATCTCTCTGTTTACCAAGTTTTGTTAGCCAATGGCGAACACGAAAGCGGGCCTGCGCCTGCCGAGCAACAAACACAATTACGGACTTAGGGGCGATATGCGAAACATTCGGCAGCGCATTGCCAATTTCAGAACCTCAAGCGAGGACGATGAAGGCACACTTGTCGCAGATGAAGCGACCAAGAAGGCGCGCGTCAAAAAGCCGTCTATCGCCACGCTTCGTGGTTTCGTGCCTCTGATCGGAGCATGGGGCGCCCTGCTGGGCGCGCTTTGCGTTTTGGTTCTTCCGATGTCGACAATTCTGCGGATGGCGATGGCCACCGGCCTTTCAGGTCTGGGCAGTGCGGTCGGATATGTCTTCGCCCTGATTGCAGCTTTGGTTTTCGGCGGGCTCGCCGCCGCAGCAGCAATTGCCTTCAAACGCCGTGAAGTCGGTGTCGAGGAAGACGATTGGAACGATTCGACCATGGTCGAGGGTTTGGAACCAATAGATCCCGCTGCCGAGTTGGGCAGCGAAAGCCTTGATGCGCCGATTGAGATTGAGCCCTTCTCAGCTGCCGAGGTCGCTATTGAAGAAGAGCCGTTTGATCTAGAAAATGAAGCGCTCGTTCTGGATGTAGAGCAGGTCAGTGAAGCCGTTCCCGAAGAGGACGGTTTTGATCGCCCTCGAGAGTTGAATCTGGCTGAGTTTGCTGCAACTCCCGGACGCAACGCCGTCTGGATCGAAAATGAAATCGGCGAGGACGATATCGACGAAGATGATCGCCTGCCGGAAGTCGACGACTGGGGTGATGCGAGGGTCGAATCGGGGGTCGATTCCGGGGCCGATGCGCCCGTAGATGCTTCCGTCGACGCTCCCATTGAAGAGCCTGTCGCCAGAGTTCCTCTCGCGGCACAAATTGCACCGTCTGCGCAGACCGCGCTTGAAAAACTCCGTCAAGCTCCCGTCGAGGAGCTCAGTCTGGTCCATATGGTTGAGCGCTTTGCTGCGGCATTGCACGATCATCAGGATGCAGAGCGAAAGCGCCCCGGATCGCAGCGTTCGCCTGGTCAAGACGCTTCGCTGGCCGCAGCTCTGAAAGCTCTCACATTGTTTACCGAAGAAGGATTTGACGCCGAAGTCGAACTGAGCGGCGAAAAAGCGGATGCCCTGCGCGACACCACGCGCGAGCTTCGGGATGCGCTGGCCAAGCTACAGGATTTGCGCGGCGCAGCATAAATACGCGTTTTCGTGGCCGGTTTGGCACCAATTGACCATGCATCCGATTTAGTTACGCATGAAACGACAAGTTCATGCTTAGGTATGCGTAACAAAACTTCGCTGTTCGCGGTTGCAAAAATCCGATTCCGTCTGCAATAGGAATGTGAAACGAAGCTCGCTTTGGTCCGATGATCGTGCGCGCTCGACATTCTGCCGCTGCATTGACCTTGCGAGGGTCTTTGGCTCCGGCATCTGACAGAACGGATTTTTTGCCATGGGACAGCCCACCTCCCAGGGTCTCTATGACCCCGCCAATGAACATGACGCCTGCGGAGTAGGCATGGTTGCCCATATCAAGGGCAAACGCAGTCATTCTATTGTCGAGCAATCTCTTGAAATTCTTGAGAAACTCGACCACCGCGGCGCTGTGGGCGCTGATCCTCTTCTGGGTGACGGCGCGGGCTTGCTCATGCAAATTCCCGATGCGCTGATCCGGCGTTGGGCAACAGAAAACAATCTCGATCTGCCCGAGTTTGGCGAATATGCGGTCGCCATGTGCTTCATGCCGCAAGACGATGCGGCGCGCGAATTCGTTGCCGAGCGATTCGAAGGTCTCGCCGCCAAGGAAGGCCAGCGCTTCATCGGCTGGCGCGATGTGCCGACTTCGCAAGGCGGGCTTGGCGATGCAGTTATCGCTTCGATGCCGGTGATCCAGATGGCTGTGATCGCACGCGGGGAAAGCTGCGCCGATCAGGATGCGTTTGAGCGTAAACTGCTCGCGCTGCGCAAACAGACGCTCAATCCGCTGGCAAAACTGGCCGAAAAGCATGACCTGCCCGGCCTTACTGACACTTACATGCCGAGTTTTTCGACGCGCACCATTGTCTACAAAGGACTGCTGCTCGCAACGCAGGTTGGCAGTTTCTATGACGATCTGCGCGATCCGGAATGTGTTTCGGCATTCGGTCTGGTGCACCAACGCTTCTCGACCAACACATTTCCGAGCTGGCGTCTGGCTCACCCGTTCCGCTTCATTGCGCATAACGGCGAGATCAACACGGTTCGCGGCAATGTGAACTGGATGAATGCGCGCCGCCGCACGATGGAAAGCGACCTGCTGGGTCCAGACCTCGACAAGATGTGGCCGATTATCCCGCATGGCCAATCCGACACAGCATGCCTCGACAATGCTCTCGAACTGCTGATCGCGGGCGGATACAGCCTTGCCCATGCGATGATGATGCTGATCCCTGAAGCGTGGAACGGCAATGATCTGATGGATCCAGAACGCCGCGCATTTTACGAATATCACGCCGCTTTGATGGAGCCGTGGGACGGCCCTGCTGCGGTTTGTTTCACCGATGGTCGTCAGATCGGCGCGACGCTGGACCGCAACGGCCTGCGCCCCGCGCGTTTCTGCGTGACCAAAGACGACATCGTCTGTCTTGCTTCGGAAAGCGGTGTTCTGCCGTTTGCCGAGGAAGACATCGTGCGCAAATGGCGCCTGCAACCGGGCAAGATGCTGCTGATCGACCTCGAAGAAGGCCGCATCATCGAAGACGCCGAGCTGAAAGCAGACCTTTCGAATTCCGCGCCTTACGCCCAATGGCTGGAACAGGCACAGGTTCGCCTCGACGATATTACCGATATCGAGCCGGAGCTTTCCGAAGTTCCCGAGCATTCGACCACCCTGCTCCAGCGCCAACAAGCGTTCGGCTACACTCAGGAAGACATTTCGCGCTTCCTTGAGCCGATGGCGATCAAGGGCGACGATCCGATTGGATCAATGGGCACCGACACGCCAATCGCTGTTCTGTCGGACAAAGCGCGCCTGCTTTACGATTACTTCAAACAGAACTTTGCGCAGGTCACCAACCCGCCGATCGATCCGATCCGCGAAGAATTGGTCATGAGCCTGCTGTCGATGATCGGCCCGCGTCCGAACCTGCTTGGCCATGATGCGGGCACGCATAAACGGCTTGAAGTGAAGCAACCGATCCTGACCAACGAAGACCTTGCGAAAATCCGCTCGGTTGAATCGGTTGTCGATGGCGCGTTCCGTTGCTCGACAATCGACATGACTTTCGATGCCGAGCAAGGCGTGGAAGGCATTGAGCTCGCAATCCGCGAAATGTGCTGGGCCGCAACCGAAGCGGTGCTGCAGGATCAGAATATCCTCGTCCTGTCAGACCGTGCTCAGGACGAAGGCCGCGTGCCGATGCCTGCTTTGCTGGCGACGGCGGCGGTGCATCATCACCTAGTGCGGCAGGGCCTGCGGATGCAGACCGGCCTTGTGGTCGAAACCGGCGAAGCGCGCGAAGTGCACCATTTCTGCGTGCTCGCAGGGTACGGCGCGGAAGCGATCAACCCCTATGTGGCGTTCGAAACGCTCGAAGATATCCGCGCGCGCAAACACGCCGATGTAAGCCGCGAAGAAGTCGAGCAGAATTACATCAAGGCCATCGGCAAGGGCATCCGCAAGGTCATGTCCAAGATGGGCATCTCGACCTATCAATCCTATTGCGGTGCGCAGATTTTCGACGCGGTTGGCCTCAGCTCAGCCTTCGTTGAAAGCTACTTCACCGGCACTTCCACCACGATCGAAGGCGTTGGTCTGGAGCAGGTTGCCGAGGAAAGCGTGCGCCGTCATGCGCAGGCATATGGCGACAATCCGCTCTATAAAGGCATGCTCGATGTCGGCGGTATCTATCAATACCGTCTGCGCGGCGAAGAACACGCCTGGACCCCGCAAAACGTCGCACAATTGCAGCACGCTGTGCGCGGCAACGACGCGAAGAATTACGAAGAGTTCGCCAAATCGGTGAACGAGCAGTCAGAGCGGCTGCTGACCATTCGCGGACTGCTCGAATTCAAGAATGCCGACGAAGCGATCCCGCTCGACGAAGTCGAACCGGCGAGCGAAATCGTCAAACGCTTCAGCACCGGCGCGATGAGCCTCGGCTCCATCAGCCACGAAGCGCACTCAACCATGGCGCTCGCAATGAACCGCATTGGCGGGCGTTCCAACACTGGTGAAGGCGGCGAAGAGCCGTTCCGCTTCACTCCGATGGAAAACGGCGATTCGATGCGCAGCCGGATCAAGCAAGTTGCTTCGGGTCGTTTTGGCGTGACCACCGAATATCTCGTCAATTCCGACGATATTCAGATCAAGATGGCACAGGGCGCAAAGCCCGGCGAAGGCGGCCAGCTGCCCGGTCACAAGGTGGACAAGCGCATCGGCGCGGTGCGCCACTCGACACCGGGCGTAGGTCTCATCTCGCCGCCGCCGCACCACGACATCTATTCCATCGAAGATCTCGCTCAGCTGATCCACGATCTTAAGAATGTGAACACCGAAGCGCGCGTTTCTGTGAAGCTCGTTTCCGAAGTGGGCGTCGGCACGGTTGCCGCAGGCGTATCGAAAGCCCGCGCCGATCACGTCACAATTTCAGGCTATGACGGCGGCACAGGCGCATCGCCGCTTACCTCGCTGACGCACGCTGGTTCGCCTTGGGAAATCGGCTTGGCTGAAACGCAGCAGACTTTGCTGCTCAACGATTTGCGCAGCCGCATTGCAGTGCAGGTTGATGGCGGTCTTCGCACAGGCCGCGATGTGGCCATCGGCGCATTGCTAGGCGCGGACGAGTTCGGCTTTGCCACCGCGCCATTGATCGCCGCAGGCTGTATCATGATGCGAAAGTGTCATTTGAACACTTGCCCCGTTGGTGTTGCGACCCAAGACCCTGAACTGCGCAAGCGCTTCACCGGTCAGCCGGAGCATGTGGTGAATTACATGTTCTTCGTCGCAGAAGAACTCCGCCAGATCATGGCCGAAATGGGCTTCCGCACGGTTGAAGAAATGGTCGGCCGCGTTGACCGCCTCGATATGACGCGCATGCACCGCCACTGGAAAGCGCGCGGCATCAACCTGTCGCGCCTGCTCCACACCGTGGATCTTCCCGAGGGCGCACCGCTCCACAATACCGAGACACAAGATCACGGCCTCGGCGCGGCGCTCGACAATGCCTTTATCGCCGATGCGAAGGACGCGATCTCAGGCAAAACGCCAGTGCAACTCGACTATCAAATCCGCAATGTGAACCGCACCGCAGGCGCGATGCTCTCTGGCGAGATTGCCAAGGCGCATGGCCACGAAGGCCTGCCAGTCGACACGATCCGCATCAATCTCACTGGTGTAGCCGGGCAGAGCTTTGGCGCTTGGGTCGCTCACGGTGTCACGCTCGATCTGGTCGGCGATGCCAATGACTATGTTGGCAAGGGCCTCTCCGGAGGTCGCCTGATCGTTCGCCAACCCGAGGGCGCGCCGCGCAATTCGAGTGAGAACATCATTGTCGGCAACACCGTCCTTTACGGCGCGATTGCGGGCGAGGCCTATTTCAGCGGCGTGGCGGGTGAACGCTTCGCCGTGCGCAATTCCGGCGCAATCGCTGTGGTCGAAGGCGCTGGCGATCACGCCTGCGAATATATGACGGGCGGCGTTGTTGTTGTGCTGGGCGAAACAGGCCGCAATTTTGCGGCCGGCATGAGCGGCGGCGTGGCGTATGTGTACGATCCAGATGGCAAGTTCAGCGAGCTGGTGAACCACGCGCAGGTCGATCTGGAAACGATCTCCTCTGCACAGGACGCGGAAGATGGCACAGGCCGTCCGGCACAGCGTCCAAGTTCGGTCCATGATTACGGAATGGGCGACATGCTGCGTCACGATGCAGAGCGGCTGCGTATCTTGATTGAGCGTCATCAATTGCACACCGGCAGCGCCATCGCTGGTGAGCTGCTCGGCGATTGGGACAATGCAATTGGCCACTTCGTCAAAGTGATGCCGCGCGATTACAAAAATGCGCTTCAGGCTCTCGAAGCCGAACGCGAAGACGCCGCCTCGGTCGCGGCGGAATAAGGGTTAGAGTAATGGGCAAAGACACCGGATTTCTCGAACTGGATCGGCGCGAGCGGGATTATCTCGATCCCAAAGAGCGCCTGAACAATTACCGCGAATTCGTCATCCAGCCGGATGATGCGACGCTGTCTTCGCAGGCTTCGCGCTGCATGGATTGCGGCATTCCGTATTGTCACAATGGTTGCCCGGTGAACAACATGATCCCGGACTGGAACCATCTGGTCTATGAAAATGACTGGAAGAACGCGCTCGACGTGCTGCATTCGACCAACAATTTCCCCGAATTCACAGGCCGCATCTGCCCCGCCCCATGCGAGGCGAGCTGCACGCTCAACATTGTTGATCAGCCGGTCACGATCAAAAGCATCGAAGCGGCCATTATTGACCGCGGGTGGGATCAAGGCTGGGTCACACCGCAAGTGCCGGAAAAGAAAACCGGCAAGTCGGTTGCCGTGGTCGGCTCTGGCCCCGCAGGAATGGCCTGCGCCCAGCAACTCGCGCGCGCCGGACACAGCGTCACCTTGTTTGAAAAAAGCGACCGCGTCGGCGGATTGCTGCGTTACGGTATTCCCGACTTCAAGATGGAAAAGCATCTGATCAGCCGCCGCTGCATCCAGATGGAAGCCGAAGGTGTGACATTCAAAACGTCGAAAGAAGTCGGCGTTGATGTCTCGTTCAAGAGCCTCCAGGAGAACTTTGACGCCGTTGTTCTATCGGGCGGCAGCGAAGATGCGCGCGCACTCGCCATCCCGGGCGCCGAAATGAATGGTGTACGGCTGGCGATGGAATTCCTGACCCAGCAGAACAAGCGCAATGCGGGCGATGATGAAGTGCGCGCAGCGCCGCGCGGCAGCTTGCTCGCAACCGGCAAAAACGTTGTCGTCATCGGTGGCGGCGATACTGGCAGCGACTGTGTCGGCACCTCTAATCGCCAGGGCGCAAAGAGTGTTACGCAGCTTGAGATCATGCCGAAGCCTCCCGAGAAGGAAGACAAGGCGCTGACATGGCCGGATTGGCCGCTCAAACTGCGCACATCCTCCAGCCATGAAGAAGGCGTGGACCGCGACTGGGCCGTGCTGACCAAACGCGTGATCGGCGATGGCGAAAAAGTCACAGGCCTCGAATGCGCGCGGGTCGAGTGGAAAGACGGTCAGATGCGGGAAGTGGAAGGCAGCGCCTTCACTATCGAAGCCGATCTGATCCTGCTCGCAATGGGCTTTGTCGGTCCAACCAAAGCAGGCTTGCTGGAACAGGCCGGCGTCGAGTTGACAGGGCGCGGCAATGTCTCGGCCAACGAAGATGATTACGCCACCAGCGTTCCCGGCGTTTTCGCATGCGGCGATATGCGGCGCGGGCAGAGCCTGGTCGTGTGGGCTATCCGCGAAGGCCGCCAATGCGCGCGTAGTGTGGATGAAGCGTTGATGGGCGTGAGCGAACTGCCGCGCTAATCGCTCCAATCACCGCTTTCTGGTCCTGAACCTGCGGCATCTTTACACCATCTTAAGCCCTCCAGCCCGAATAGCCCGACTGCTAATTGCATGATTCTGCACGATTAAGTGCTCCGCTTGTCTTTACTTGACCGCTCATCGTGCGAATGGTTGAAGTTAAACGGATAAAAGCGGGCCTGAGTATTTGGGACACCGCTGCATAAGAGAGGGATCGAAGTCGTGAAGCTATCAAAGGGCCTGCGCGCAAATGCGGCTAGATTCGCAGGCGGAATGGCAAGCGCGATTGCGCTGTTCGCAGCTACTCCGGCACTGGCCGATGCTCCGGCAGAGACAGAATTTACGGCTGAGACTTTTGAACTCGCTTCTTCAGGCGATCTTGTCGGACCAGTTGGACCGGCAGTTGTCGCTCAGGACGCTGAGGCTCCAGCAGCTCCGCCAGCGGAAGCGCCTCCTGCGCCTCCACCGCCAAAGCCGGTTGATCTGCGCGTGGTCGCTTCGCAATTTGTCGACGTGCCTGTGGCAGGTGATGCGCAAAGCCTCGCGCGCTATTCAGGCCGGATTGACGGCTATCTCGAAGTGCGCGGCAGCTATTACGGCGGCAGCGACAATCTCACGATCAAGATCCGACCGGAATACACTTGGGGCGAAACCTCAAACGGTGAAATCGGCCTGATCCCCGGAAATACCGCCCTGTTCCGGCCCGAAGGCGCAGGCGATTTCGATCTTTCCGCCAGCATCGAATACAAATGGAAAGACGGCACCACCCTCGAGGTGGGCAAAATCAACGTGCTCGACATCTCCGGCAAACTGCCGATCGTGGCGAGCGACGGGCATTTCGGGTTCCAAAACCTCGGCCTTGCGCTGCCGCCAACCGCAGTTGTTCCAAACACGCTGACAGGCGTGGCGCTGCAAGTGCCAAAGGGCAAAATGATCTACCGCCTCTGGGTGTTCGATCCAGACAGCCAGTATCAACGCACCGGATTTGAAACCGGCTTTGAAAGCGGCGTCGGCTTTCTTGCGTCAGCCGCTGTGAGAACAAGCCTTCGCGGATTGCCCGGCGTGGTCAATTTCGCGGTTGTCGGCTCGACCCGCGATAGTTTCGCGGTCGATATTCTCCCGCGCGCGCTCACTCCGCCGCCGCAACCCATCGGCACATTCGGCAATGAAAGCGGCGAGCTGGCAATCCAGCTTTCGGCGTATCAGTTCCTGAAAATGTATCCCGAAGCCCGCGGCAAAGGTTGGGGCATTCTGGCCCGGTTCCAGGCATCCAGCGGCGATCCGACCTTCCTCGATTATTCGGGCTATTTCGGCATTTCAGGCAACCCGCGCAAGCGCCCTCAAGACCGCTTTGGCCTCGCCTATTTCCAGTATTCACTGACAGACGAGCTGGTCGATGACATCGCGTTTCGCCTTGGCGTCGAGGACGAAAGAGGCGTTGAAGCGTTCTACACCTATGAATTCGCCAAAGGCTTTGGCCTGACGGCGAATGTGCAAGTGGTCGATAGCGCAATCGCGTTTCGTGACACCGGCGTAACAGTCGGCGCGCGGTTGACGACCGAGTTTTGATTAAACGCTGCGCCTTGATCGCCTTGGCATTGGCTGTACCCGCCAATGCTCAGCCCGAATCCGACCCCCCTGCGGTTGAAACAACCGCTCAAGCCAGCGAGTCGGAATTCGTCGGGCGCTACAATGGCAATTCGTTTGAAACAGCCATGGGCATGGAAATTCGCGCCGATGGACAGTTCGCGTGGGGGCTTTCCGTAGGCGGGCTTGATCTGCGTGCAAAGGGAACGTGGACGCAGCAGGGCGACACCATAGTTCTCACTTCTGATCCCAAGCCGGTTCCGGCCGAGTTCAAACTGATCGGGATCAAGCCCCGGTCAGAAGATGCGTTGGTTCATGTGTTTCGCACCAATGGGAAACGCGCCACCTATGTCGATGCGCTCGTCGAGTGCTCGGATGGCAGAACAACGTATGAGACCGTTGCTGGCGGAACAGCCGATTATGGCAGCGGAACATGTGCAAACCCGGTCGCAGTGGCCGTCAGGCAGCCCGGCTACAACGTCTCCTCGCCGCGCTTCGATTTGGTGGAATTGGGCTGGAAGAAAGGCGATTCGATCCATATCGAATTCCACACCAACGATCTCGGTGTGGCCGACTTCACCGGCATGACTGGCCTGTTAGAAGGCGGCAGGCTGAAATTATTCGGCGGGCAGGGGCTTTTATCTCAACCAGCGCCACGCCCGGGTGAGGTTGTGTTCGAACTGCGCAAAATGCCGCCGCGCACCGAGCAGCAGCCCTAGCCTCCGCTCGCGCACCTGACACAGGTTGCGATGCTCGGATCGTGCTCAAGCCGCTTTTGCGCGATCTCTTCGCCACAAGTCAGGCAATATCCCCACTCTCCCTCATCAATGCGGACAAGCGCTGCTGCAATGCGTGTGCGTTCAGCGGCGCGGCGATGTTCCTGCGCCTGAGCCATAGCTTGCTGCTGCATCGCATCCATCCGCGATAGCCGCCCGACACTATCCTGTTGCAGGGTGACAGGCGCGCGGGCCTCATCCGAAATCCGATCTTCCTCGACCAGCTCCGCCTGACGAGCGATCAACGCCGCTTTGGCTTCGTCCTCGGTCAATCGAGCCTCCAATCGATAGTACCGCGCCCATGGCTTTCCAGAAACGCATTCGCTTGGCTGTAAGGTTTGGAACCGAAAAATCCGCGATAGGAAGATAACGGGCTAGGGTGCGGCGCCTTCAGAATGAGGTGGCGATCACTCCGGCCAAGCGAGGCGACCCGTCCCGCTTTCTTTGCCGCGTGGCTGCCCCATAGGATGAACACTGTCGGCTCACCGCGTTCGGCCACTGCCGCCACAGCCGCGTCTGTGATCGCATCCCAACCGCGCCCCGCATGGCTGCCCGCTTGCGCTGCTTCGACAGTCAGTGTGTTGTTGAGCAGCAGCACACCCTGTTCAGCCCAGCGGGTGAGGTTGCCGTGATCGGGAGGCTGAATGCCAAGATCGCTTTCCAGCTCCTTGTACATATTGACCAGCGATGGCGGCACCTTCACCCCATCCTGAACCGAAAACGCCAATCCATGCGCCTGGCCCGGACCATGATACGGGTCCTGCCCGAGGATAACCACGCGCACTTGATCGAGCGGCGTGAGCGCCAGCGCTGTCAGCCGCTGTCCGCGCGGCGGATGGATTACTTTGCCCGCGCCTTCTTCGGCGCGCAGCCATCCGCCCAGTTTGCGCGCTTCCGGCGTTGCCAAAACAGGCTCCAGCGCGGTGCGCCAGCTTTCGGGAATTTCGTCGTTCGCCATTTCATCTGCGAAGCTACACCTGCAAAGCGTCCAAATGCCACTCGCCTCTTTCGCGCTATCCCCCTCTTTCCCTCTACCCTGATGTGGCGTAGGGCTGCGCCCTATGACAGTTCATTTCCACGAAGAAGACCTTCCCGATGGTGTGCTTGAGGGCACATCGGACCTCGCCGTTGATACGGAAACGATGGGCCTGATCACGCATCGTGACAGGCTGTGCGTTGTCCAGATCAGCGATGGATCAAGCGACGAGCACCTTGTGCGCTTTTCACCGGGCAGCGATTACGAAGCGCCTAATCTGACCCGCATTCTCGCCGATCAAAACCGGACCAAGCTGTATCATTTTGGGCGCTTCGATCTCGCCGCGATCCAATACTACCTCGGCGTGGAGGCTGGCCCGGTGTTCTGCACCAAAATCGCCAGCAAGCTGGTGCGGACTTACACCGACCGCCACGGGCTTAAGAACCTCGTCGATGAATTGCTGGGCGAGAGTATTTCCAAGCAGCAACAAAGCAGCGATTGGGGCGGGCCGGTGCTTAACGAAGCGCAGCGCGATTATGCGGCATCGGATGTCCGATTCCTTCACCGGATGCGGGACGAGTTGATTATCCGTCTAGAACGCGAAGGCCGCATGGACATGGCGCAGGCATGCTTTGATTTCCTCCCCACCCGCGCGCAGCTCGACATTGCGGGTTGGGCCGATCACGACATTTTCAGCCACGCGTAATTTGAGCCGGAATAAAGAACCATCATGGTCATGAAACGCCGCATCGAAACGAGTGAAGCAAAGGAACTGCGCAGCAAGCGACAGCACTTTGCCGCGCCCGGCGGATCGCATGACAAATTGGTCGGCTTTCTAGCCCGGGCTTTACCAGTAGGTGTCGGCATTGTTGCCGCCCTGATGATCATCACCCCCCTGTCACCGCGCGGCGAAGTCAGCTTTCTGCTCGATCGGAATGAAGTGTCCGTGATCGACGAACGGCTCAGCGTGGACAATGCGATGTATCGCGGGCGTGACAATGATGGCCGCCCGTTCTCCGTAACCGCAGGCGATGCTGTTCAACGGTCCGCTGCCGAAGGTCTGGTCCGAATGGATGATCTCGTCGCGCAATTACTGCTTAGCGACGGGCCCGCGCGATTAACTGCGCCGGGCGGTCGCTATGATTTGAACACCGAAATTGTTGACGTTGATGGTGCAGTCGAACTGACCGCAGCGGACGGGTATTTTATGAGCGCGCGCGGCGTCGCCATCAATCTGAAGAACCGTACAATTTCTGGCGATGACGGCGTCGAAGGCCAAGTTCCTGCCGGCAGCTTTTCAGCCAATTCACTAAGCGCCGATCTTGACGCGCGCACTGTCACGCTTGAAGGCAACGCCAAGCTTAGAATGATCCCTGGCCAGTTGAGGATGCCATGACGAACCACGCCAACACTCTGGACATGCAGAGCAAACCGCATCTGGGCAAAGTCGCCCTTGGCTGGATGGCGGGCGGCTTTGCACTGACGCTGGCGGTGGCTGGCGGGATCGGCCTTCAGGCTCAAGGGATCGCATCGCACAACACCAACGCGCCGGTGAGCTACAACGCTGGCTCTATTGCATTGCAGGACCGGCAAAACCGCGTTGCGCTGTCTGGCGGTGTCACCGTGACCCAAGCGGGCCTAACGGTCCGTTCCGACAGGATGCTGGTCAACTACACGGATACCGGATCGCTCGATATTCAGCGCATCACCGCAACAGGCGGTGTGGTTGTGACCCGCGGCAATGAACGCGCGAGCGGCGGGGTGGCGATCTACGACTTCAACCGCAGAATCATCACCATGGCAGGCAATGTCAGCCTCAAGCGCGGCACTGACACGCTCAATGGCGGAAGATTGGTTATCGATTTGCGCAGCGGCATTTCGACCGTCGACGGGCGGGCTTCCGGCGGGTCCAGCAGCGATACGAGCGGGAATAGCGGTGGCCGCGTAACCGGCACATTCTCCGTTCCGCAAAGCTCGGACGAAAACGAGTAAAGCCTAGTAAGCGTTGCGGTGACGCAGCACCCACAGCGTCCGGTAAACAATCTGAAGATCGCGCTGGATTGACCATCGCGCGATATATTCAAGGTCGGACTGCAACCGGTCGGTCAGGTCTTTCTCTTGCTCCGTCGCGCCGCGATGACCGCGCACCTGAGCAAGGCCGGTAAGGCCAGGTTTAAGCGAATGGCGCTGCCAATATTGACCATCAACTTCCCAGAAATACTTGTTGTTCGCCCGGCTACTGATAGCGTGCGGGCGCGGGCCCACAATCGACATTTCCCCGCGCAGGATATTGATCAATTGCGGCAGTTCATCGATGCTTGTGCGGCGAATAAACGCTCCGACTTTGGTGATCCGTGCATCATCGCGAGCGGTGGAAACATTGCCTTCGTGGTCAAGCTGCTCGGTCCGCATCGATCGGAATTTCAGCATGTTAAAGAACTGGTTCCCGCGCCCCATCCGGCGTTGGACAAACAGGATCGGCCCGCCATCCTCCAGCTTGATCTTAAGGGCGATAAACGCGAGCAAAGGCGACAGCACAATAAGGCCTAGGAACGCTGCGATGACATCGAATGCGCGCTTTGCAATCCGGCCGCGCAGCCCGAGCGGACCGGTAGAAACCAGCAGGGATGTCGCGTCCTGATCCTTGTACTGCTGAACACCTAAAGCCCCCAGATCATGCGCCGTCTCGCTCACAATCTCTCCGTAAACACCCGATGATTTCAGCAAGATCGCCCATGCCAGACGCCGCTCTGCCGGACAGCTGACGACAACCCTGTCCTGATAACGCAGCAATTTTCCGAGCCGCTCCCGCATAAATGGATCAAGTGCGGTGGGATCCAGATCATAGTCTTTCGCCTCAACCGACAGCGATTGGGGAAGCGAAAAGGCGGGTCCGCCATCCATGATCACCAAACGGTTGCGGGTCTTTCCGCCCCAGAACCTATCGATCAAGCGCGGTATCAGACGCCGCGAGGCGGCAATCGCGATAGCCGCACCAATCAGGCCCAGCGTAACCGCAACCCGCGAAAATTCGGCGTTGGATTTAGTGTAAAACCCCACAAAATTCAGCAGTGCAGCAGAGACAAGCAACGCTGTAAGCGCCTGACGCATCGCAAAGACCCAGTCGCCCAGAGCCTTTTGCCCGTAGGTCGAGTTGTACATCGCAATCGTGAAATACAGCGGCAGCAAAGTCTGCGCAGCCAGCATGCTGCGCGGCTCCCACCAGATACCCTCATAGGCAAGAGCGGCGATGGCAAAGCTGAGATTGATCAAAACCGCATCGACCAACAGGATTATGACATAAGCTCGCAGCCGACGCCGCTCAAGCGAAGGAGCGATCACGCGATCGACCTTATCCGGCTGATTGGCCTCTAGCAGGGGGCCTGAAATTCTGTTCATGCGACGCTTTTCCTGAGATCCGCGCGATATACGCGTTATCCCTTAGGCCCGTCTTACACGAAACAATAGCTCTTGTCTGATTGAGCCAGGCAAATGGCGGGGGATTTTACCGCTTCGTCGCGAAACGGGCGATCTCCGCCAGGTTTTGCGCCAGAAAAAGCTCGGCTGACTGACTGTTGGAAAGCAGCGCACGGTGCAGGTTGATTAAACGCGGGATAAGTCGCTCAAGCTTTCCCCGGTGCCACCGCGCAAGCTGATTGCGGATGTCCCGCTCTTCTTTCCAGAAGATGCCGAGCTGCGCTTTTTCGCCTTTGCCAAGATTGTCGAATGATCCGCGCGGGCCGAGTTTCGCGGTGATCTGCGCCAGTTGTGCAGCGCGCCGTTCCAGCGCGAGCAGCAAGCCAACGGGATTGAGGCCGAGCTCGCGCATGCGGCGCACCTCGTCAGAAAGCCGGTTTAACTCCCCGCCCATCACTGCGTTTACAACCGGCTGAAACCCGTCCTCTTCGGTCGCCGCGCCGATCTCACCGTAATCATCGACCGAAGCGGACTTTGGCGATTGCGGATCGGCGTCGCAGTAGAGCGCAAGTTTAGTCACTTCTGACTGCGCGAGCCTGACATCAAGGCCGGCTGCACGCGCGATACGTTCAGCGAGGTCTCCGCCGAGCCGTAATCCCGCAGCATCCGCCATTCCGCGCACGGAAGCCGCGACTGTCATCAGATCAGGCGGGTAGAACATCGCCACCAGCGCATCGGGCCGCTTCTCCAGCAGCTTTGCCGTGCGCGATTTATCCGTGGCGGAAGTGGCCACCACAAAGACCGGAGCCGCATCGCCCGCACCGGCATCGCTCGTTTCGATCAGAGCTTTTAGCGCATCGTGCGCCTCATCGCCGCTCGCGCGGACAAGGATATGCCGTTTGTCACCAAACAGGCTTTCGCTGCGCGCTTCATCGCCCAGCATCGCCGGATCGCGTTTGATATCGGCGCCAGCCAGATCGACGCGCTCTCCGGCATCGGGCATGGCTTCGATAATCTTCGCAGCGGCAGCGGAAGCACCCGCTTCATCAGGGCCACAGAAAAAGAAAAGGTTGGCGGTGTCGGCACCGCGGGGAAGGCCGCGGGCAAAATCTTTCTGTGTAGCCTTCATCGCAGGCTCACTGCGCAGTCGCCTCTTTGGCCCGCTCTCTCAGAGTCAAAGCGATGCGCGTCGTCATCCGGTCGGCGACTTCCTTGGCGAGGTTCTCAAGAGCGCGCTGTTCAGCGGCAATGGTGGCATATTCGCTGGATACCACATCGATGCCGGCATCCGATCCGGCAGTCGCGTCCAGCAGGATTTCGCCGGTCGCAAGGTCAACCAATTGATAGCGCGCCCTAAGAATGCGGCGTTCGCGGCTGGTCGTATCATCATTGAGCACGCCCAATGCTTCAAGCGCATCATCCAGCCGTACATCGAGCCGGTAAGCTGGCGAAGCATTTCCCGCCGCGCCCAGCCGTTCGTTCAAGGCATTGCGAACCAGCCAGCCGCCGCGCCCCGGAATGGCAGGTACATCAATCGCAGCCAGCCCCTGAGCCACACCTGCATTGCCGCCACCGCTATAGAGCGGCTGAAGCCCGCAAGCGGACAGGGCCAGAGTGGCGAGCAAAAGAAGTGCGCCGCGTATCATGTAACGATGTTCACCAATCTATCGGGCACCACGATCACCTTGCGAATATCCGCGCCATCGATTGAACGCTGAACCTTCTCGCTGGCGAGTGCAAGCGCTTCGAGGTCGTCTTTGGCTGCTCCCTTGGGCGCGGTGATCGTATCGCGCAGCTTGCCCATATGCTGGATCGCAATCGTCACTTCGTCCTCGACCAACATGGCTGGGTCATGATCGGGCCACGCCGCGTCCGCAATCAACGTGTCGTGGCCGAGCTTGGCATAGGCTTCTTCCGCCAAGTGCGGCATCATCGGGCTGACGAGGTGAAGCACAGCGCGGATCGCAAAGTTTTTGGCTTCGCTTGAGCCTGCTTTTTCAGCGGCTCCGGTCAGTTCGTAAATGCGCGCAACGGCTTTGTTGAAACCGAGCGCCTCGATGTCATCGGCCACCGCAACGATGGCTTGGTTAGCCTTGCGGGAAAGCGCCTTGTCTTCGCCGGTCGCGTTCGCATCGTAGCTGTCGAACAGACGCCAAAGGCGTTGAACGAAGCGAGCGCAGCCTTCGATGCCGCTGGCGGACCATGGCAAATCGCGCTCTGGCGGGCTGTCGGACAGCATGAACCAGCGCACCGCATCCGCACCGTATTCGTCGATAATGTTGTCGGGATCGACGACGTTCTTCTTCGACTTCGACATTTTAACGACGCGGCCAGCCTCAACCGGAGCGCCGTTTTCGATAGCGACCCAATCCTGACCGTCCTTGCGGACTTCATCAGGCGAAAGCCAGCTGCCATCGCCCAGGCTATACGTCTCGTGCGTCACCATACCCTGCGTAAAGAGCGCGGCGAACGGCTCTTTCACATCGAGCTTGCCGATATGCGCCAAGGCGCGCGTCCAGAAACGGGCGTAGAGCAAGTGCAGGATCGCATGTTCGACGCCGCCAATATAGTGCTGCACCGGCAGCCATTTGGCGATCTCTCCCGCGTCAAACGGCTTGTCCGCAGGCTGGCTGGCAAAGCGTAGGAAATACCACGATGAGTTTGTAAACGTGTCGAGCGTATCGGTCTCGCGCACGGCTTTGCAGCCGCATTTGGGGCAATCGACATGCTTCCACGTCGCGTGCCGCTCCAGCGGGTTGCCCGGCGTTTCGAAGTCCACATCATCCGGCAAAGTCACCGGAAGCTGATCCTTTGGCACAGGAACCACACCGCAGGCATCGCAGTGAATGAACGGGATCGGGGTGCCCCAATAACGCTGGCGCGAAATGCCCCAATCGCGCAGCCGCCAAACGGTAGTGCCTTCGCCCCAGCCGCCCGCTTCAGCGCGTTTGATAACTTCGGCCTTGGCATCCTCGACGCTCATTCCGTCGAGGAAGTCGGAATTGACGATTACGCCGTCACCCGATTCCGCCTCGTCGCCCAAAGGCGCATCGGCGGCGCTCAAATCGCTGGCGACAACGCGCGCGATGGGCTGTTTGTATTTGGTCGCGAATTCGAAATCGCGCTGATCATGGCCCGGCACGCCCATCACCGCGCCGGTGCCGTAATCCATCAGCACGAAGTTCGCGATAAAGACCGGCATGGCCGCGCCGGTGAACGGATGCTTGGCCGTGATGCCGGTGTCAAAGCCGAGTTTTTCGGCGGTTTCCAGTTCCGCCGCGGTCGTGCCGCCGCGCTTGCATTCTTCAATGAAGGCCTTGGCTTCGGCGTTTTCCGCTGCGACCGCTTGAGCAATCGGATGATCCGCTGCAATTGCGCAGAAACTCGCGCCGAAAATCGTATCGGGCCGCGTAGTGTAGACGGGCAGTTTCTCGCCGTTTGACAGGTCGAAGGAAAATTCCAGACCGGACGATTTGCCGATCCAGTTTTCCTGCATCAGGCGGACCTTTTCAGGCCAGTCTTTGAGCTCGCCCAACCCCGTCAGCAGACCCTCGGCAAAATCGGTGATCTTGAGGAACCACTGGTCCAACTTACGCTTTTCGACCTCTGCGCCGCTGCGCCAACCTTTGCCATCGATAACCTGCTCATTGGCGAGCACGGTCATATCGACCGGATCCCAGTTCACCTCGGATGATTTTCGGTACACCAGGCCGGCGGCGTACATATCGATGAAAAGCGATTGTTCGTGTCCGTAATATTCGGGATCGCAGGTCGCAAACTCGCGCGTCCAGTCGAGCGCAAAGCCGATCCGTTTCAGCTGCGCCTTCATCCCCTCGATATTCGAACGGGTCCACGCGCCGGGATGGACTTTCTTTTCCATCGCCGCATTTTCTGCGGGCATGCCGAAAGCGTCCCAGCCCATCGGATGGAGCACTTCGCAGCCGCGCATCTTCTTATAGCGCGCCAGCACATCGCCCATCGTGTAATTGCGCACATGCCCCATATGGATGCGCCCCGATGGATAGGGGAACATCTCAAGGATGTAGCTCTTGGGCTTTTGGCTATTGGAATCCGCGTTGAACGTGCCCGCGTCATCCCACGCGCGCTGCCAGCGCCCGTCGGCCGAAGACGGATCGAAACGATTATCAGTCATGTGAAACCCGCTAACGCGAATTGGATCAGGAAGCGAGAGCCTTGCGGCGCAGATCGCGCGCTTTCGTCAGGATAATGTCTTCGAGCTTCTGCACAGTCGCGGCCTGAACAGGCGCTTCGACCCATTGGCCGCTCTGCGATACCTGACGGCTCGCTGCGACGCGAAGGGCGTCTGCACGCAGATCCTGATCAAGAATAGTCACGGTCAGCTTCACGCGCTCGTTCGGGTTGCTCGGGTTCGCATACCAGTCAGTCGCGATCACACCGCCTGCGCTGTCTGCGGAGGCAAGCGGAGCAAAACTGACTGTTTCAATCGCAGCGCGCCACAGAAACGCATTCACGCCAATCGTGTTGATTTGCGCCGATTGCAGTTCGGATGTTGGGCGATCACGGCCACCACATGCTGCCAGAGTGGCGAGCGCACCCGCCATGAGTGCGATGCGTGTCGTGTTCGAAAATGCGAGTTTGGCGCGTGTCACTAGAGGCAAATCCCTTTGTCTGTCTTCAACGGCTCTATAACCCGCACACCGCGCGCGGCAAGCTTTGTGCAGCGATGATTGTTGCACAAACCGTTATCAGTTCTGACCGTTGGAAAGCCATCTTTGGCCTTAAGGGGCGCTGAATTGCCCGCATTCTCTGGGCGAATCTGTGTGCAGGGAGCAACAGTTTAACGGGGAACTGCAATTCGCAGTGTGGAAAAGATTGCGCAGGGGCGTGCCATAATTCAGTCTCCCCAGTGTTGTAAGAGTTATTCCGAGTCGACTCAGTAACCGTTCAGGCAACTGATGCGAATAAGGGTAATAACAGCGACCGATTCCCACCTTTGGGGATCATCACAAGACAGGGGCAGTCGAAAGACATGGCACGCGGTTTGAACATTGGAGCAGGAAAGCAGCGTAAGCTGCCATTGCTCGGTGTGGCCGGCGCTCTAATGCTCGCACTGCCTTCGGCTGGACTTGCGGTTGTCGGCTTTGGCCCAGCCACCGTTTCCGGCGATGACAGTGGTTTTGGAATTTTCACTCCGGCTTCAATTGATCCGGATCTCGCCGCTCGAGTGGCTGATAAGGCCCGTGCGCAAGGGATTCGTTTTACACCTGCCGGATCAAACCCGGTTCTGAGTAACAACACTGTGACCGTTGCAGTGCGGATTGATGCCGATACTGCGAAAGCCGTGTCTGTGCGCTCCGCAATCGAAGCGGCTCCCGGCGCTGGCAAGACAATCGCTTCGCTGCAGTCCAGCCGTTTCAATCTCGGCACGGCGCGCGGTTATCAAAGCTTTGCTCGGCAGGTTGAACTGCCCAGCAATGTTCAGAACCTCGCCGTTCCGGACTTGACCGAATTTGAGCCCGCGCAGCCGCGTGCTGTTAAGAAGCCAAGCCGTCTGCAACCGCGGATCGAGCTTGAGGATGAAGCGATCGCTGGTCGCTCACCGAACACTCTCGACTCGCTCGGTTCGCAAACCGTCGATGTGGGCGGCAGCTTCAGCCTTTCGCCAAACCTCGATGTGACCGCAGGTGTCCGTTACTCGCAAGAACGCGAGCGCCTCGATCCGCTGACCAATTCGGTTCAGGACAGTCAGGCGGTCTATGTCGGGACCCAGATCAAATTCTGATCGGGAGACCGGAAGGCACTCACCACGAGACATTCGTATGCAAGACCTCGCTTCGGCGGGGTTTTTCTTTGCCTTCCGTAACGTCAGGTCTAGGTTTGCTTTTGAAATCACTATTCGAAAGGACAAACGATGAACCGTGTAGCCGTAGTCACCGGAGGAACGCGTGGGATCGGGCGCGCGATTTGCGAACAATTGAAATCGGACGGGTTCAATGTTGTCGCCAATTACGGCGGCAATGATGCCGCCGCGCAGCAATTCTCCGAAGAAACGGGTGTGGCGACATACAAATTCGATGTCGGCGATCACGAAGCCACCCTGGCCGGATGTGAACAAATCGCCGCGGAAGTCGGCCCGGTCGAAGCGGTCGTCAACAATGCCGGGATTACCCGCGACGGGACGCTGCACAAGATGAGCTATGACGATTGGCATGAGGTCATGCGCATCAATTTGGGTGGGTGCTTCAATATGTCGAAAGCCTGTTTTCCCGGCATGCGGGAGCGCGGATGGGGCCGGATCGTCAATATCGGCTCTATCAACGGGCAGGCGGGCCAATATGGCCAAGTGAATTATGCAGCAGCCAAATCGGGCATACACGGCTTCACCAAAGCGCTCGCGCAGGAAGGCGCACGCGCCAACATCACCGTGAACGCTATTGCGCCCGGCTATATCGACACAGATATGGTCGCCGCCGTTCCGCAAGGTGTGCTTGATAAAATCGTCGCGAAAATCCCGGTCGGGCGTTTGGGACAGGCAGGCGAGATCGCGCGCGGGGTGAGTTTCCTATGTTCCGAAGAAGCCGGTTTCGTCACCGGCTCCACCATGAGCATAAATGGCGGCCAACATATGTATTGAGCACCTTGCTGGCAGCTCCCGCAATTTAGTCATTCGTTAAGCATATCTGGTTAACTTGCCTTATCCATAAAATTGGTGGGGAAGTTTTGATGGCCGAAATGCAAAGACTATCACCGTCCGAAATGGGACGTCGCACGGTTCGCCGCGCCGATCCTGAGCGTGTCGATCTCTGCAACCGCCCTGCCAAAATCGTTAGCCATTCCGGCGAATATCTTTGCCTGATGGAGGCCTGTTCCACGATTGATATCGCCTTGGGGTTTCTTCACGCGGCACCTCCTGAACCGCGCTTGCTCTTGCAGCTTGAAAATGGGCTGACATTCCCGATCGAACGGGTGTGGACTGGCAAACGCCGCGCTGGATACCGTTTCGCGGGTGAAGTTCAGCTTGATGATTTCGCTGTGGGAACCGGAACGTTCGAAGCGCGCCCGATCCGTTTGAAAATTTCAGCGCCGGCTCAAATCGTGGATGGCAACGAGAGCAGCCATGTTCAGCTGATCAATCTGTCACGCGGAGGCGCACAATTTGAAAGCACCGCCGCGCATCAACTAAACCGCTTGGTCAGCGTCGCGATTGCAGATGGCCCGCAATGCCTTGGTGAGATTCTCTGGAAAGACGGAGACCGGTTCGGAATGAAATTCCAGCATCCGCTTTCCATCGAAGAATTGTCCAACGCGGCGCTCGCGCTGCAGCCGCTTGACGCGCCGTTCCAGACGCCGCTGACCTCAAGCTTTGGAAAAGCGCGCGCAGCCTAAGCAATCGGAACCAATCCGGTGGCTCCCTAGTTTCTAGGGATATGTCGTCACCGGAACTCAGCGAAGCAGAAATCAGCGCGGTCATTGAAATGGCGCTGAGCGATCATATCGCCTTTGCCGAGATTGAGGCGCAATTTGGTTTGGCGGAAAAGCAGGTCAAAGTGCTGATGCGCGAGAACATCAAACCATCCAGCTACCGCACCTGGCGCAAGCGCGTGCGCGATTTTTCGGATCGGCGCGAACACTATAAATAGGCGAACCCTCGGGCCGCCAAGTTTTCCTACATCGATGCAGACCGCTACGGATGATCCGGTTCTTTGAAATCGTCGATCCGCCGAAAAGTTGGACATGTGTCACCCGTGCCCTACACTTGGTTTTCCAATGAAATCATGAATTTACTCTGTAGGGCACACATGACAACCCGCCCGATATGTCATGCGTGTCCTACATCTGGTAACACGCCCGCATGACAACGACACCGCTCTATCATCCCCCAGTCAAACGCTCGATCGAGATCGCTGGTCACAAGACCAGCATTTCTCTTGAACCGTTATTCTGGGAAATGTTGCGAGATGTAGCGCAAGCCGAAAACGTCCCGATCAATGCCATTGTCGCCCGCGTCGATGCCGAGCGCATCCGGGCCGAAACCCCGCCCGGATTGGCCAGCGCTATTCGGGTGTGGCTGGTAAGCCAGGCCCTTGTTCAGAGGCCGGGCGAACAGCCCTGACGGTGTAACGGCCAGGCCTCAGCGCGAGTTTGACACTCTCGCCCGGGTCCACCCAAATCCGGTCGGCAGGAACAGCATTAAATGGATCGCCTGCATGAAAAGCTTCGATCACGAATGGTCCGTTTGTAGGCGCCAGCTCATCCGGACTGGAAATTTCAACTCGCCCGTCGCCAAAACGCCATTCCGGTTTGCCGTCCCTGAATGAAGGAACCGGATGGTCGACGATATAGTCAAACCATCCTTCGATAGTCGCGGGAGCCTTTGACAATTGCACGGCGTCGCCGCTTCCCCGGCAATGGGTCTGCGAGATCGTTAGTGGGTCAATCCCCGTCATGCGTTTGAGGCGAGCTGCCATCCACGCGCTTTCAGACCCATCCTCATTTTGCGTGATGAACTCACGGGCGTGTGAATACCCCACATGCACAATCAATTTTTCTTCAGCGCCCATTTCAGCGATGATTGCCACGAGGTTTTCGGCCTGGGCCTGCTCGCGCCGCGCAATCGAAAGCTGTACATCCGTCCGGTCCGCGTTTGGATCGTAAACCTGCTCGTAGGCGGCAAACCGAAAACCGAGCCGCTTGGCCTCTCGCAACATCTCACCAAAGACTGGCTCCCTGCTGTACCAGCCAAGGCGATAATCAATGTGGGAGACGCCCGCATAGAGAGCGACCGGATCGGGACTATCGGCTTTGTTCGCAAAAGTTTCCGCCGCCAACACGCCGAAGCCGTGCGGCCTGAGCGCCGCAATCACTTTGCGTGAAAAGTCGCGATGCTGGGTCGCCTTGTGGCTTTCATTGATGATGACAACCCGGTGAGACATCGCAGCCTTCACAATCCGGTCAATCACCGCCTCTGCACCGATTGCCGGAGCGGCGATGGCCGCACATGCATCGGGGCTGTATTCGCCGCTAGTTTCGGCGCTGTGATCCTCGCGCCCCAACATCGACCATTCTTGCTCAACCACGCCCGACCCGGGGAAACGTTCATCCTCTTTGGGTCGCTTATACAGGTAAGGGGTATGGGTCTCATCCGCCTCAATCGGGCTGGAAATCACATCGAGTATGACTTCGCTTTCTTGTTCAGGAGCAAAGCCGCCGACAAGCAAAGCTGCAACACAGATGGTCGCCGCCTGCCGCAGCATCAATCGTCGCCGACGCGCTCTATATCAGCGCCAACCAGTTGCAGTTTTTCCTCAAGCCGTTCGTAACCGCGATCCAGATGATAGATGCGGCGCACGGTTGTTTCGCCTTCGGATGCAAGGGCGGCGATAATCAGGCTCATCGAAGCGCGCAGATCGGTCGCCATGACTTCGGCGCCTGTCAGATCGACCGGGCCTTTAACGATCGCGGTGCGGCCTTCGGTCGCGATATCCGCGCCCATCCGTGCCAATTCGGGCACGTGCATGAAACGGTTTTCAAAGATCGTTTCCTTGAGCACGCTGGTGCCTTCCGCCTTGCACAGCAGGCTCATCAATTGGGCCTGCATATCGGTGGCCAGGCCGGGGAATGGAGCGGTTGTCAGGTCGGTCGGTTTGAGCGGACTGTTGGCCGCCACTCGGACACCTTTGGCGTCTTCCTCCACGTCCAAGCCAATGGCGCGAAGGGCAGTAAGCGTGGAGGCCATATCATGCGCGCTCGCCCCTTCGAGCCGTACATCGCCGCCCGTGATCGCCGCTGCGCAAGCGTAAGAGCCGGCTTCGATACGGTCGGGCATGACTTTATAGGTCGCGCCGTTCAATCGTTTGACACCGTGGATGGTCAGATCGGATGATCCGATCCCTTCAATCTCGGCGCCCATCGCGACCAGCAAATTACAAAGGTCGACAATCTCTGGTTCGCGAGCAGCGTTGAAAAGCCGGCTTGTACCATTGGCCAGCACCGCCGCCATCAGCGCGTTCTCTGTTGCTCCGACTGACACGACCGAGAAATCGAAATCGCCGCCCGGCAGGCCGCCATCAGGCGCAATGGCTTTGACATAACCTTGGGTCAGTTCAATCTCAGCGCCGAATGCTTCGAGAGCCTTCAAGTGCAGGTCAATCGGACGGTTGCCGATGGCACAGCCGCCCGGCATCGATACGGTCGCTTCGCCCATCCGGCCCAGCATCGGGCCAAGCACTAGGATCGAAGCACGCATTTTGCGCACCAGATCATAAGGTGCGACGGTCGAGGTGATCCGCGTGCCTTCAAGCGTCATGACCCGGCCGAAATCTTCCGGACGTGTTCCCTGGATCGCGGTCGTGATCCCGAACTGATTCATCAGGTGCTGGAACCCGTCAATATCCGCCAATCGCGGCAGGTTGCGCAGCGTCAGCGGTTCCTCTGTCAGGATCGCGCATGGGATCAGAGTCAGGGCGGCATTTTTTGCGCCCGAGATAGGAATGGTGCCGGAAAGGCGGTTGCCGCCACGAATGAGTAGTTTGTCCATGGCGCATTCCTTTAGAGTTTTTGACAGCCCGCGCAAATGCTCCGGCTGACAAACGAGCGGCATAATAAAAATGCAATGAGGATGCGCCGGTTGACGGAGGCTTAAGCAAACCAGTAATCGGATCGACATGACCAATCCAAAACCAATCAAGAAGGCCGTTTTTCCCGTCGCGGGCCTTGGCACTCGTTTCCTCCCCGCGACCAAGGCGATCCCAAAGGAACTGCTTCCCATCGTTGACCGCCCATTGATTCAATATGCGGTCGATGAAGCGCGCGAGGCGGGGATCGAGCAGATGATCTTTGTTACGGGCCGCGGCAAGACGGCCATCGTCGAACATTTCGATGTGGCTTACGAGCTTGAAGACACGATGAGCGAGCGCGGCAAGGATATGACCGTGCTGGATGCGACCCGTGCAACGCCGGGAGACATCATCACCGTGCGTCAGCAAGTGCCGATGGGCCTGGGGCACGCGATCTGGTGTGCACGGGCGATTGTTGGCGATGAACCGTTCGCGATCTTCCTCCCCGATGAATTGATGATCGGCAAAAAAGGCGGCACAGGCTGCATGAGGCAGATGGTCGAGGCCTACAATCAAGTCGGCGGCAATTTGATCAGCGTGCTCGAAGTTCCGATGGAGGAAGTTTCCAGCTACGGCGTCATCAAGCCAGGCGCGGAGAACGGTGCGCTGACCGAAGTGACCGGGCTAGTTGAAAAGCCGCCCGTGGCAGAGGCTCCGTCGAACAAGATCGTGTCGGGTCGCTACATCCTTCAACCCGAAGTGATGCGCACTCTTGAAACGCAGGGCAAAGGCGCAGGCGGGGAAATTCAGCTAACCGATGCGATGGCCAAGATGATCGGCGATCAGGCCTTCCACGCCGTGACATTTGACGGAAACCGTTATGATTGCGGCAGCAAATTGGGATTTGTCGAAGCGACCCTAGCCTTAGCGTTGCAGCGTGAAGACATGGGCTCGGATGTACGCGCAATGGCCGAGCGTTTGCTCAAGTAAGCTCGCGCTGCACGCACAAACAAAAGCCCCGGGGAAGCGTGATGCGACCCCGGGGCTTTGTTTTGGATAAGCGCGCTTACTCGGCGGCTTCGTCGCTCGGCGCTTCTTCTTCGCCAGCACCTGCATCGTCAAAGTCGATGTCCGGGCTCAAGCTAGAAAGTGCCTTCGCTGCGTCCGATTCCGGATCTTCCGCTGCGGCTTCGACCAGAGTGCTGAGCGAGGAGCCGTTAAGGCCAAGCTCTTTCATCAGCCCGTCCAGCACTGGCGCCTGCGCACGGTAAGCGAGGGCCGCTGATACGGCGTCAGTTGCCAGGTTTCCCGAGCCGCCTCCGGCACCTCCGGTTGATCCGCCGCCCGACGATCCACCGCCATTGGTAAGCCCGTCGACCTGAACGATCTTGATCGAGTCGATTGCTTCCATCGGCTTGGCGCTTTCACGGATAACCTCAGGCAGCACCTTCAGCAGGGCAAGCTTTGTCTGCAGGCTGATCTGATCCATCGAAAGGATATTCGCCGCCTCGTTGATGGCTTCCTGACCAGCGGCTTCGACTTCAAAGCGCACACGGTCGGCTTCGGCCCGCAGGATTTCGGCGTCGGCTTCACCCTTAGCCTCGAGGCGCGCTGCCTCGGCGCGGTTGGTCGCAGCGTCTTTCTCCGCTTCGGCTTCAACCTTGATGCCGATTGCATCACGCTCCGCCTGCTTCGCAGCTTCGATCAGTTCGATCTTCTTCTGACGCTCGGCGATCTCGCTTTCACGTGAAGTGACAACTTGCTCTTCGGCAGTAACCGCTTTCGCACGGGCCGCGTCGGCTTCGGCCTTGGCCTGGCTTTCCTCACGCGACTTGTTCTGAACCGCAATTTGCTGTTCCTGACGGGCGATTTCGAGAGCACGCTTCTGGTCGATACGAGCTTCTTCGACGAGACGGTCTGCCTCAATCTGTTGTGCATCGACCTGCTTCTTCGCTTCGATCCGCGCGGCATCGGCTTCACGCTGACGCTCGGCTTGCTCACGGGCGATTTCCGATGTTTGCGACGCGCGGCGGATTTCCACTTCGCGCTCTTGGCCTAGGCGTGCGTATTCAGTGTCACGCCCGATTTCGAAGGATCGCTGATCCGCTTCGAGGTTCTTCGTCTCCATCTCTACGCGAGTGTCCTGCTCGATATCGTTACGCAGTTTCTTGCGCGCTTCGATTTGTTCAGTCAGCTTGGTAAGACCTTCGGCGTCAAACGCGTTATTGGCGTTGAAGTGCTCGATGCTCGTTTGGTCGAGTCCAGTGAGCGAGACCGATTCCAGTTCGAGACCGTTCATCGCAAGGTCGTTCGAAGACACTTGCTGCACTTTTTGCACAAAGTCTGCGCGTTGCTCATGCAGCTCGTTCATGCTCATACCCGCCGCAACAGAGCGCAGCGCGTCAACGAATTTACCTTCGACGAGGTCTTTAAGCATTTCCGGCTGCATCGTGCGCTGACCCAGCGTTTGCGCGGCCATCGCAATGGCCCCTGCGTCCGGGCGAACGCGAACGTAGAATTCGGCCTTCACGTCGATCCGCAAACGGTCGAGCGTAATCAGCGCCTCTCCGTCCCTGCGGACCACTGCCAACACGAGGGTGTTCATATTGACCGGCATCGTTTCGTGAAAAACCGGGAAAACCATGGCGCCGCCATTCATGACGACTTTTTCACCGCCAAAACCGGTCCGCACAAAGGCAGTCTCTTTGGACGCGCGGCGATACAGCGTCGTCATGAAAATGAAGATGATGATGATCAGCGCGATCCCGCCGCCAACCAGCATTGCAAGTGTTAAAAGATCCATGTTCCCTCCAATAATTCAAACAGTTCAGGGCTGTAGCAACGGGCTTTCGTAGCGCACGCCGAAGAAAATTTCTCCTTCGCGGCGCACCAGAAGCACTGTCTCACCCTCGGTCAGTTCCGCTTGCGGATCATGCGGTTCGACCATGACAAAGTGGGGATGCCCGAAAGCATCTTTGACTTTCGCGCGGGCTGGTGATGCCTCGCGGGCTGTGCCCGTCTGAATCACCGCGTCGCGCCTGACGAGGCTTTCCAAACCCACCGCCGTCGTCTCGTCTTTGGGAAGCACTTTCTCGATTGGCCTCACGGCCAAGCCATTCAGCGGCAGCGAAGCACCGCCAGCCAGCAAGCCGGCGAGACCTGCGGACAAAGGCGAACCGGCTAGGCTCGAAATGATCCACTGCCCGAAAACACCTGTGACGGTGAATACGAACAACAGGCTGGACAGCCACACCAAGAAAGGTACGCGGCCAAGGCCGAGCACGCTAGACACGCCATCCAGAAAGCCACTGGCTTCGAGCCCGTCAGCAACATCTGCGTCTATCTCAATCTCGATATCGTCAGCGCCTTCGAAAAGGTCACCCACGCCGATGATTTGCAACGCTGCGATGATAAACAACGCGATGAGCGAAGCTGCAAAAGGCAGGTTGTGCGGTTCAAGCAGGATCATTGGATTTCACCCGCAACAAACCGCGCTGCAAACATTGCAACGATCTGTTTCCTGATTTTTCCCATGAACCGAGCATTAACACATGTTTCGCAAAAATAATAGAAAAATCGAACTTTGAGTTCGATAAATACGTATGACGAACGATTGTTATTCAATACTGCTTGAATTGTTGCGAATCGTCCCCATATCCAGAGCTTATGCTGGCGTTATTCGCAGGGGAAGCGATTTCAATCCGCCCACGAAAGTGCTGGTTGCACGGCGCGCTTCGCCCGCAGGTTCAACCGCTTCGATCCGATCCAGCAAAACCTCAAACAAGATCCGCATTTCCATACGCGCCAGGTGCAAGCCAAGGCACTGATGCGCGCCTGCTCCGAAGGCGAGGTGACGGTTGGGCGAACGCGCCGCATCGAACCGGCGCGGATCGTCGAACTGCGCGGGATCATGATTGGCTGCGACATAATTGATCATCAGCCAGTCGCCCTTTTTCAGCTCCTGCCCGCCTAGCTGCGTATCCTCCGCCACAGTCCGCATGAAGTGCTGCACCGGCGAGGTCCAGCGGATCGCTTCTTCGACAATACCCGCCAGCAATGAACGGTCCGCTTTGACCCGTGCGAATTGCTCGGGATCATGCGACAAAGCCATCATCGCCCCTGCCGTGGAGGCGGAAGTGGTGTCATGCCCTGCCGCGGCGAGAATGATGTAATAACCCATCATATCCCGGTCATTCAGAGGCTCTCCATCAACCAAGGAATTGGCAATGGTGCTGGCGACATCTGATGTGGGATTGGCACGCTTTTCGGCGGTAATGCCTGCAAAATACGCCTCAAAATCCTTTACCGCACCCGCGACAAGCTGCGTGATCTGCTCCGGCGTCATTGCCGCCATGCCAGACTGGTTCAAATCTTCGTCTTGCCCGCCGAACATCTGCTGTGTCAGCATCATCATGCGCGGCTCGTCTTCTTCGGGCACGCCCAGAATCTGCATGACAACGTGCAAGGGATACGGGCCGGAGACTTGCTTCACAAAGTCAATGTCCGGCCCGGCTGCCAGCATCCTCTCGACCGTGCGTTCCGCAATGGCGCGAATTTCGCCCTCAATGCCGCGAAGGTTCTTTGGCATGAACCATTCCTGGGTCAGCTTGCGATATTTCATATGGATCGGCGCATCGAAAGTGACGAGGCTGGCGACCATATGCTCGCTGCCACCGGTCATGGCCTTGGCAAAGGCGATGCCTTCATTCAGCGAGAAAACCACCGTCTGCGGATTGTTGAGATAGGTCGCATTGTCTTTGGAGACCTGCATCACTTCGTCATATCCGGTGACCAGCCAGAACGGGCGGTGGACATCGTCTACGCCTTCGACACGGACGACCGGCGACTGGGCACGGATTGCATCGAAGCGGTCGAGCAAATTGTCCCAATCTGCGTAACTGGCGGGATCTATGATTGCGCGGCCGTTGACCGCATCAAGCGTCGGAGCGCTGGCCATCAGCTTGCTGCCTTTGCTTCGTATTCGTCGCGAAGCTCGCGCTTATACAGCTTGCCGTTTGCCTCGCGCGGCAGGTCAGGGCGGAAATCGAACAGTTTCGGCATCTTGATCCTCGCCAATTGTGGGGCGAGGAAATCGCGCAGTTCCTCTTCGAATGCGTCTCCTGCATCGGCCATATCCAGCGGCTGAACCACGGCGACGACCTTCTCACCCAGATCAGGGCAAGACGCACCGATCACGGCGGCGTCCATGACCTTGTCATGGGTTACGAGCAGGTTCTCGATTTCCTGTGGGTAGATGTTCACCCCGCCTGAAATGATCATGTGGCTCTTTCGGTCGGTCAGGAACAAGAACCCGTCTTCGTCGACATGGCCGATATCGCCGAGTGTCATCCAGCCTTTAGGATGGGTTGCCTCGCGCGTCTTTTCAGGATCATTATGGTATGTCGGCAGAAGCGCGTTTTCGAAATAGATCAGCCCGTCTTGACCAGCGGGTACATCTTCGCCGTCAGGGCCGCACACATGCAGTGTGCCGTAGATCGCCTTGCCCACCGTGCCGGGATGGGTCAGCCAATCCTCCGACTTGACCAGTGTCATGCCGATACCTTCGCTGCCAGCGTAGTATTCGTTCACGATTGGGCCCCACCACTCGATCATTTCCTGTTTGATCGGAACAGGGCACGGTGCCGCGGCGTGCAAGGCGCGTTGATGACTGGACAGATCATATTTGGTGCGGATCGCCGGATCGAGTTTGAGGAAACGCACGAAATGGGTCGGTACCCACTGACTATCGGTGACCTTGTAGTCCTGGATCGCTTGAAGCGCGGCTTCCGGTTCGAACTTTTCCATGACAACCACTGTTCCGCCCAAACGGTGCGCGGTCGATGCCCAGCCAATCGGAGCCGCATGATAGAGCGGCGCGGGCGATAGGTAGACCATCGATCCATCGGCAGGCATGCCGGCACCCATCATTGCAAGCCCCATCAGCGGGTTTGGAGCCAAGGGGTCGGGATCCTCCGGGGGTGCGGGCCGGATTCCTTTCGGGCGCCCCGTAGTGCCGGACGAATACAACATGACTAGGCCGGCGCTTTGATCGTCAATCGGTTTGCAGCTTTGCGCATCCAGCAGCGATTGAAAATCATCTGCATCGCCAGAATCCATGACCAGCATCGGGATATTCGGACATTCGGTCCGAATATCGTCCAGCACGTCATCGAAGGCAGTCGAAGTGATCAAGAACTTCGCCTCGGCATCCTTCAGGATGTACGAGATTTCAGGTGCGGTCAGACGGGTCGAGATCGGTACCAGCATCGTGCCAGCACGCTGAGATCCCCAGACCAAAGTAAAAAACTCAATCCTGTTCTCGAGCAGCACTGCAAACGCATCATTAGCGCCCAAGCCGCGCGTGCGCAGCAATTGAGCAAAGCGGTTTGATGCGGCATCAAGCTCAGCAAAAGTCATTTGCTTCCCGCTACCCGCCATGATCACCGCAGGATGATCTGGCCGATTTTGGGCGTGCGTAATGGGGTGCAGGCTCATGAATTTTCTCTCCCTAGCGCGGCCTCATAGAGGCGCGCGCGATTCACTCTCTAAATGAAACCTAACGGCGGAAGAGCCGCACTCAAGCGAAATCGGAAGTCGCGCCAGCCAATCGATGGCGCAAAAAAAGGCGGCGGGTAAACCCGCCGCCTATACTCGGACATCCTCTCCAATGTCCGACCCGCTTTTGAGCGGGTTATTCCGAATGCGGCTTACTTGCCGCCGCGACCGGTCAGCGTCGCCTGATTAGAGGCTGCGACCTGCGTTTCGGTTTCTAGCATATAGGGAATCGGGTTGACTGCAACCCCGTCGACACGGACTTCATAATGAAGATGTGGACCAGTTGACCGACCGGTAGAGCCGACATAGCCAATCACATCGCCTTTGCGAACCGTATCACCAGCGGCAACAGCCAAGCGTGACATGTGCGCATAACGGGTTTCGAGATCGGAACCGTGATCGATGCTGATGTAAAGACCGTAGCTGGAGAACCAGTCGGCGCGCTCAATGATGCCATCAGCGGTAGCGTAAATCGGTGTGCCAGTCGGCGCGGCCAGATCGACGCCCTTGTGACGTGCGCGGCGGCGAAGAACCGGGTGATTGCGCATTCCGTATCCGCTCGTAAGCGTCGAATTGGAAAGCGGGCTGCGCGACGGAACCGAAACGACTGGTTGCTGTGTAACAGGAGCGCCCGGGCCTTTTTCGTCAAGCGCTGTCCAGCTCGCGAACAGCTGGCGGAACCGCGGATCGCCTGTATTCAGACTTTCAGCTTTCGCTTCTTCAATTGGCTGGGTGATATCCGCTGTCGCGGTAGAGGTGTTGGCCGTATTTGCCGTGTTCGCTGCAGCCGGAGCCGCTGCAATCAACGAAGCCGCAGCCACAACAGCTGCAGTCGCTTTTGAAATCGGACGCTTGAAAAGCGTGTTCATACTAACCCGGTCCTTTTGCGCCTTATGAACGCATTATCTCAACTCAAATCACCCAAAATACCGGCAGTCTTTGCGCTGCATTCCGTAAATCGATGATCGTTCAAACCGGCGATAGGCCTGTCAAAACTTGTAAGAGCGGAGTTATCGGGCCGAAATCTTAAAGCGCAACTTCCGCGTAGAATTCGCGCGATAAACCGGCTGCAAGACGGGCTGAGTCGTTAAATGGCGGCTTAACCGCCCCTCTGAAATAGCGCTGGACCAGAGTTTTCCACATCGATTCTGGCGGATTTCCGTGGTTTTCGGCGCATCGCAGAAAATGTTTTGTCCCGAATCGGACGTGCCGAATTTCATCGTCAAGAATGCGCGTCAAAATCTTTGCGCCGTTCTCGTCACCCGCACTCTGCACGCGCTCCAAAGTGGCAGGCGTGACGTCAAGCCCGCGCGCCTCCAGCACCATTGGCACAATCGCGAGGCGAGCCGCGACGTCATGCCGGGTTGTATGCGCCGCCTCCCATAACCCCCCATGGGCCGGCAATGCGCCGTAATGGCTGCCAAGGGTTTTCAGCTTTCTGTCGAGCAGAGCAAAATGCATCGCTTCATCGGCAGCGACATAGAGGAAGTCCGCAACGAACTCCTCACCCATTTCCTCACCAAAGCGCCCAGCCATATCAAGCGCCAGATCAATCGCGACAAATTCTATATGGGCGAGCGAATGCCACAGTGCGATTCGCGCACGGTCTGAACCGAATTTGCCGCGCTTAGGCATCTTCTTTGGATCAAGCAGTTCGGGCGTGTCAGGGCGGGCGGGGTATTCCGGCATTGTGACGTCAAAGCGCCACTCCAGATCACCTCGCCGCCAGCGCCGCGCGACATCGCGGGTCGCGAAGCATTTGGCGCGCGGATCGGCGGTCATCAAAGCCGCTTGAATGGCGGAAGACAGGCTTTGCATAGTTTGGATCAGAGTGCCTTTGCAGCGGCCAGCACCTCTTCGGCATGGCCTTTGACTTTCACTTTATTCCAGATCTGCGCGATCTTGCCATCAGCATCGACCAGATAGGTCGAACGGACCATGCCCATATAGGTTTTCCCGTACATCTGTTTTTCGGTCCAGATGCCAAGCGCATCGGACAATCCACCCTCTTCCGCGTCGGTGGCGAGCGGTGTTGTCAGGCCATGTTTGGCGATGAAATTCTGGTGTTTTTTCGCGCTGTCTTTGCTCACACCGAGCAGTTCGGTGCCAGCCGCATCGAAGTCCGCTTTGAGCGCGGTGAAATCTTTCGCTTCCGTAGTGCAGCCGGGCGTGTTGTCTTTCGGATAAAAGAACACGACCAGCTTCTTGCCCTTGAAATCGGATGCTTTGACGGTGCCCCTCTCAGGGGTGCCCATTTCAATATCCGGCATCGCGTCGCCCACTGCGGGGAAATCACTCATACTTCACTCCATTCCATCATGACTTGTGTCTTCGAGAGATAGCGCTTCACCGAAGATCGCGTTCCAAACCTCTGCGACTTCTTGCCGCGCCTGTTCGAGAGCTTCGAGCAAGGCAACAAAATCCTTTTCGCCGCATGCCCGTGCCAAGGCTCGCGCGGCACTCGCAGGAGGCTCCATAGTATCGGGCGCAAGCAAACGCCCTGCAACCAGCGCCCGCGTCATCACATCATGCGCCCGACCGATTTCAGCAGGCATCAAGTCAGCCGAAATCAGGGCCCGAACAGCTGTACCCAAGTCAGGGTCAAAAGCATCCGGATGCGTTTCGACGAGTATGGAGCCGTCTGTCATCCGACCCTTCAGCTGTAGATAGTGCACAACAAACTCAAGATCGACCAATCCGCCGCGCCGCAACTTCACATCCAGGATCCCACGCGGATGCTTGTGTTTGGCCATTTCGGCGCGCATCGATAGGACCGCTTCTTGCAACTGAGCGTGGTCCCGTTTGCTTTGTAGCACTTCTTCCAGCAGGCCATCGAGATCAGCGCGCGCCGCATCAGATCCGGTCAGCACGCGCGCGCGGGCAAGCGCCATATGCTCCCATGTCCAGGCAGTCTCGCGCTGATACTTGGCGAAGGCATCGCAGCTAACCGCAAGCGGTCCTTGCGCACCTTGAGGCCGCAGTCGCGTATCCACTTCGTATAGAGCGCCTTGCGCTGTGGGCACCGAAAGCGCCGCAGTGACACGGCTCGCCAAGCGGTTGAAATACTGCGTGGCACCCAGCGGGCGTGGACCATCGGATTGCGCAGTAAAATCCCCGGTAAAGAGATACACAATGTCCAAATCGGAGGCATGTGTGAGCGCACCGCCGCCCAGCCTTCCAAGGCCAAGGACCAGCAATTCGCCGCCTTTGATCCGGCCATGTGCACGAGCGAATTCGGCTTCGGTCTCCCGCATCGCAATATGCAATCCAGCCTCAGCCGTCCGCGATAAAGCGCGCGCAATATCGAGCGGATCGGTCATGCCCTCTATCAGTTGCACGCCCAACGCAAAGCGTATGTCGCCAGTGACCGAACGGATCGCATCGAGCGCAGCCTCATAGTCGGGTCGGATCATCGATTGACTGATACTGGCAGCGATTTCTTCGACCGATCCGGGCAATTCAAGCGCGCTCTGATCAAGCAACGTGTCGAGCAATTCCGGGCCACGAGCGAGTTCGTCTGATAAAGTCCGCGTCAATGTTAGCGTGGCAACCAAGCGTTCCAGCACATCGGGTTCGGCGGCAAGCAGTCGGAACAGCGTTATGGCAGAAGTCGCTCCATCGAGAATACCTTCCCAGCGGGTGATCGCGAGTTCAGGGGCGTCGCTTGCAGCGATAACAGTCAGAAAGGTCGGAAACAGTCGATCAAAGGCTTCAATCGCAGCTTCGGAACGCAAACATGCAAACCTGCCATCGCGCCAGCCTTCGATCCGTTTTGCCAATGCCTCAGGATCAGCAAAGCCTTGCTCACCGAGCTGCCGGACGAGCTCGTTTTGCTCAGGAACCGCACCCTGGGTTGGGTCTGCTTGTCCGATCAAACCTTCGTATATTTGGCCCACTTGATCGGTAAGTGCGGTTAGCTCTGCGACCAGTGCTGCGCCATCCGATAGCCCGTCGAGCCGCGCTGCATTATCAAGCGCTTCCCCCTCGGGAAGTGTGTGCGTTTGACGGTCGTTCACCATCTGCAACCTATGCTCGATTGTGCGCATCCGGTCATAGCCATCGCCCAGCACCTTAGCGTGATCCGCTTCAATCCGCCCGGCTGCAGCGAGCGCATTGAGCGCCGCGCGTGTGCCACTGACCCTTATATTTAGATCCCGACCTCCGTGTATCAATTGATGTGTCTGTGCGAAGAACTCGATCTCTCGGATGCCCCCGCGCCCGCGCTTCACATCAAAGCCCGGACCTGGCCGAACAGGGCCGTCATAACTCTCTCGAATGCGCAATGTCAGCGCGCGGATTTCTTCGACAGCGCCAAAATCGAGCGCGCTGCGCCACACAAACGGCCGGATTGCCTGGAGGAACCTTTCACCAGCACAGACATCACCAGCCGCCGCTCGCGCGCGAATGAAGGCCGCCCGTTCCCAAGCGAGCGCTGCGCCCTGATAATGCGCCTGCGCCGATCCGACAGGCACGGCCATCGGACTGATTTCGCTCGCCGGGCGTAAACGCAGATCGACGCGCTGGACATATCCCTCTGCAGTATTCTCGCCGAGTATTTTGACAACGCGGCGCGCATAGCGCTGGGCCGCATCGCCCGGATCATCGTTCTCACGGCATCTCAGAGTGGCCGGATCATACAGCAGGATTGGGTCGATATCCGACGAGTAGTTGAGTTCCCCTGCCCCCTGCTTGCCAAGCGCGAGCGCGAAAAACCCCTCCGGTTCGCCTTCACCAACACGATCATCAATTGCCGCTCTAATAGCCCGATCCAAAGCCCTGTCGGCAAAGTTGCTTAGCTCCGCGACGACCCTCGAAAGCGAAAGTGCGTTGGCGAGATCGCCAATCGCCAACGTCGTAGCGAGTGCCAACCGTTCCCGGCGCAGCCCGATACCCACATCCTCATGCACACCGCGTTTCTGCGTCCACACAAGAGCCGCATCGATATTTCCCGCCGCTAGTAATTCGCGCAGCTCAGGCTGTCTCTCAAGCGCGCGCGCCAAAAACGGTGCATGCGCCTCCGCACGCCTCAGCGCGTCGCTCCAGTCTGGTTGCTGATCCGCAGTCATCCCGCTCTCTCTTGCAGTGCCCCCAATGCTCTGCAAGAGAGGCGGCTTACTATTTTTGACGAGAGGACAACCCCGATGATGAAACGCATGAGCGCCTTAAGCGCCCTTGCCGCAGGTGCGCTGACTCTAGCGGCTTGTGACGGCATGATGATGGGCGGCGAAATGACCGCTGATCTCGATATTCCTGACGTGGAAGCAGGCGAGCTGTCCGAAGCGACGATGGTCGACATCACCCGCGAGCTTTCCAGCGATGAGTTCGAAGGGCGCATGCCGGGTACACCGGGCGAGGAAAAGACCGTAGCGCTTCTCACGGAGCGGTTCGAAGCTGCCGGGCTTCAGCCGGGCAATGGCGATAGCTGGGTGCAGGAAGTTCCCCTTGTCGAAATTACAGGCAAGAACTTCGCGCCGCTTACAATCACCAATGGTGAGACCGATCTCGTTTATGATTTTGCCAGCGAATGGGTTGGTGTGACCTATCGGGAAGAGGCGAATATCCAGCTTGCCAATAGCGAGATGGTGTTCGTTGGATACGGCATCAACGCGCCAGAGCGCGACTGGAACGATTATGAAGGCGTCGATGTAACCGGTAAAACCGTCGTCGTTTTGGTCAACGACCCCGATTGGGAAACAGAAGGGCTCGACGGCACATTCAACGGCAGAGCGATGACGTTCTATGGTCGTTGGACTTACAAGTATGAGGAAGCCGCGCGTCAGGGCGCGGCTGGCGTCCTGATCGTCCACGACACCGAACCGGCCAGCTATGGCTGGAACGTGGTCGAATCCAGCTGGCAGGGCCCACAAGCCTACCCCCAGCGCGGCGAAAATGCGCCGTCCTTCACAACCATGAACGGATGGATTCAGAAAGAGGTTGCGCGCGAAGTTCTAGCCGCTGCAGGTCAGGATCTCGACGAGCTGACCGCCGCTGCAAAAACAGCGGATTTCAAAGCGGTGGAGCTCGGCATGACCGCCTCGACCAGTTTTGAAAACGACATTCGCACATTTGAATCGCAGAATGTGATCGGCATCCTTCCCGGAAGCGAAGCGCCAGACGAATATGTCATCCACACCGCGCACTGGGATCACTTGGGCCGTTGCCCAGCCGCACCCGATGGCGATGATATCTGCAACGGCGCGGTCGACAATGCGACCGGCACAGCAGCGCTCGTCGCTCTAGCAGAGGCGCACGTCAAAGCGGGCGCGCCGCGCCGCAGCCTCGTGTTTCTTGCCGTGACAGCCGAAGAATCCGGTCTTCTCGGCGCGTATTACTACGCCTCGAACCCAGTCTTCCCACTCGAACAGACCGTTGGCGGCGTGAACATGGACGCGTTTCTTGTCGCGGGCCCATCCAAAGATGTGACGGTGGTCGGCCCGGGCAAATCACAGCTCGACTTGTTCCTTGAAGCGGCTTTGGTTGCGGACGGGCGCGTTGCTACACCAAATCCGAGCCCGGAAGCCGGGTATTATTACCGTTCCGATCACTTCGCGTTTGCGAAGCAGGGCGTTCCGATGCTGTATGTCGATGGCGGTGAAGACCTGATCGATGGCGGCCGCGAAGCGGGTAAAGCGGTTGCGGATGATTACCGTGCGAACCGGTATCACGGCCCGAAAGACGAGTTCAACGAGGAGTGGGACTGGTCCGGTGTGATGGCCGATCTTCAGCTGATGTATCGTCTTGGCCGCAGCATGGCGATGAGCACCAGCTGGCCCAACTGGAACGAGGGCGACGAGTTCAAAGCCACCCGCGATGAAAGCTGTGCCGCTGCCGAAAAGGGCTGCTGAGGGGCCACTGAAACGACCCTAAAGCGACTGAAACGAACAGAACCGATCCATGGCCACCCTTATGCCGCCCGAATGGGCACCTCAGGACTGGCTATGGATCGGTTTTCCGCATCTGGCCGATGAATGGCCGGACTATCTGGAGGCTGCGCAAAAGCAGATCGCCGATTTTGCCAGCGCGGTTGCGGACAGCGGGCAAGAGGTTCGTCTGCTGGTCAGGGACGATGCCAATGCAGCACGAGCCCGCGAATTGGTAAGCGACAAAGTCACGCTTGAGCAGCGCGCCTATGGCGATGTCTGGCTGAGAGATACCGGGCCGCTGATTGTTGCCGAAGATGGCGCGGAGTCGGCGCGCCGATTCGGCTTTAATGGTTGGGGCGGCAAATATGAGATGCCGGGCGACGAAAGCATCGGGGCGGAACTGGCCCGCGATGCCGGGTTGCCGATCGAAACGTCTTCAATGATCCTCGAAGGCGGCGCGATTGATGGGGATGGAACCGGCCTTGTCGCGACGACGGAACAGTGCCTGCTCAATCCCAATCGCAATCCAGCCATGACACGGGAGGATATTGAGGTTGAGCTCAAACAAGCGCTCGGCTTCGATCGCGTGCTGTGGTTGGGCGACGGCTTGATCAACGATCATACCGATGGCCATGTCGACAATATCGCGCGCTTTGTCGGGCCGAACCGTTTGGTGGTTCCCGAAGCGACCGGCGAAGACGACCCCAACGCAGAGATCTATGCCGATGCAGCAATGCGCGCAGAGAAGTTTGGCATGGAAGTCGTCCGCATACCTTCTCCTGGCCTGATCATCCGCGACGGGGCGGTCGAGCCAGCGAGCTACGTCAACTTCGCGATCACGACGCATCTTGTTGTGGTGCCAACCTTCGGCTCACCCCACGATGCGGATGGTGTTGCCGCGATTGCCGCCCTCTTTCCCGATCGGGCAACTGTCGGACTGGCCGCTGATGCTGTGCTCGCAGGTGGCGGCGGCTTTCACTGCGCCAGCCAGCAAATGCCCAGCACGCGTACATAATCTTAACACCTCGTTAGGGTTTTGCCGCGAGAATGTCGGCATGACCAAAGCGATCACCCTTTCCAGAACAGCCTTTGAATCTGCGCATGCGCGCCGGCTCGAAATGGTTCGCGGCGTGATCGTGCTGGGCTGCGGTGTGGCTTTGATCCTCGCCGGGCAGCCGCTTCCGCTTTAAGCGATCTCCGAAAACCCGTCATTGGTAGGTTTGTAACCACAGGCGGGTTTCGCGCGAATAATCTTCGAGATGTTATCGAGGTGATTTCATGCGCACATCCCGAACCCTGACCTTTACTCTTTTGGGCTTTTGCGCCGTCGCGCTGGTCTGGGCCATTGGTATTCCAACCGGAAGCGCCCAACCGAGCTACGCCCCGCACAAGGGTGAGCCCGTTCTGATCGAACTGTTCACCAGCCAGGGCTGTTCTTCGTGTCCGCCCGCCGATCGATTGGCGGCACGATTGGCAAGGGAGGACGACCTCGTGGTGATTTCCAGGCCGGTCGATTATTGGGACAGACTTGGATGGAAAGACACGTTCGGCAAAGCGGAAAACACCGCATTACAGCGCAGCTATGCTCGTCGCGGCCTTGGCGGATACAATGGCGTTTACACTCCGCAAATTGTTGTTGCTGGCTCGCTAGGAGAAGTCGGTTCCGACGAGAGAGCGGTGCGCGGTTTCGTCAATCGAATTGGTTCAAAACCGGCTGCTGCCATTCGGGTGCGCGGTTCATCAGAACGCGGTTTCTCCATCGGTGTTGCTGGGACCACAAGCCGTTCTGCGGAGCTGATGCTGATCGGCGTTTCTACCGAAGAAAAGATCGATATCGGCCGGGGTGAAAATCAAGGCCGCAGCCTGACCTACACGAACGTGCACATTTCAGAGCGAGGCATCTCCAACTGGTCAGGTGGAAAAGCAAGCCATGTGCTTACCGCCAGTCAGCTATCGATCGCAGGCGCGGATCGCTATGCGCTGGTTTTGCGGGTTCCGAATGGCGGAAAAGTGCTGGCCGCGAGCTGGCTCGAATAGCAGGTTCAGTAAAGCAGCTTGACCAGTGCAGCGAGCGCTGCTGCTGCCAAAACAAACGCCACAAAGCTGCGCCAGACGGTATCGCTGACTTTGCCGAAAGCGAAACTGCCCAGCCAGTTGCCAAGCAGCACAGCAGGAAACAGGAGCAGCGCGAGCCACAGCAACCGCAATTCAAGCTCGCCAATCGCATAGCCTGACGCCAGCCCCGCAAAAGCCGCAACTGTGAAGATCGCCAGCATGGATGCCTTGGCAATCTCCCGCGCGATTTTGCGCCCGACATAATAGGGTACGACCGGCGGCCCCGGCATACCTGCAAAGCCCGTCAACAGGCCGCTGATAATTCCGGCTCCGACCGTGGTCGCCGCGCCCGGCATCTTCGCTTCGCGAGTGGGCAACAGGATCAGGACAAACGCCGAAAGAGCAACGAGCGCAATGAGCAGCCGCGCAATATCAGGCGGCGTTGCTGCCAAGGCAATCAGCCCGGGTGCGGTGGTGATCAGAACCAGCCCGCTGATCACCCAAGCCGATTTCTCAGCATGTTTCAGGAACATGCGCAGCTCGCTCAGTCCGATAAACAGCGCGAGGAAATTGATGATCAGCACCGCCTCGATTGGCGTAAGCGCCAGCGCGAGGATCGGAACCAGCAGGATCGCCATGCCGAACCCCGCCATCCCCCGCACAAAGGCAGAGGCAAAAGTGGCGATCACGGCAATCGCGATCTGAGCCCACCCAAAACTGGCGAGAAGTTCCATGCGCCCCGTCTGGACCGTTAGACGCGCAGATCCGGCGGGGTGGCTTCTGCATTGAGGAAGGCGACCGCCTCGTCCAGCGTCAGGACCTTCTGATCCTTTTCGCCCAATGTGCGCATCGTAACCTTGCCTTCTTCCTCTTCGCGCTTGCCGACCACAAGGATGTGCGGAACCTTCGCGAGGCTGTGTTCGCGCACCTTGTAGTTGATCTTTTCATTGCGAAGATCGCTCTTCACGCGAAGGCCCGCTGCGGTCAGCTTGGCTTCGACCTGCTCGGCATAGCCATCGATGTCGGACACGATGGGCGCGACAACGGCTTGGACGGGCGAAAGCCATACCGGCAGACGGCCAGCATAGTGCTCGATCAGAATGCCGATAAAGCGCTCATACGATCCGAAGATCGCCCGGTGCAGCATGACGGGGCGATGCTTGCCGCCGTCTTCGCCGATATAGGTCGCATCCAAGCGTTCGGGTAGAACGCGGTCGGACTGGATCGTGCCAACCTGCCATGTCCGGCCAATCGCATCGGTCAGGTGCCATTCCAGCTTCGGCGCATAGAACGCGCCTTCGCCCGGCAGTTCTTCCCAGCCGAATTCTTCGGTCGCCATGCCTGCCTCTGCGACGGCATCGCGCAATTCCTGCTCGGCCTTGTCCCAATCCTCATCGGAACCGAAACGCTGCTCAGGACGGGTCGCGAGCTTGATTTCGTATTTGAAGCCGAAATCCTGATAAACGGCGTCGGCCATTTCACAGAACTTGCGCACTTCCTCGACCACCTGATTTTCGGTGCAGAAGATATGTGCATCATCCTGAGTGAACTGGCGCACCCGCATCAGGCCATGCAGCGCGCCATGCGGCTCGTTACGGTGGCAGCAGCCCATCTCGCCAAGGCGGATCGGCAGATCGCGATATGACGTGATGCCCTGTTTGAAGACGAGAACATGCGCGGGGCAGTTCATCGGTTTCAACGCCATCCAGTCGGCTTCGCCGCTGATAACAGGCCCGTCATCTTCGGTGTTGGGCACTTCGTCGGGGATCACAAACATGTTCTCGCGGTATTTGCCCCAGTGGCCGGATTGCTCCCACTGGCGCGCATCCATGACCTGCGGTGTCTTGATCTCGCGGTAGCCGCCGCCATCCATTTTGCGGCGCATATAGCTCTCAAGCTCGCGCCAGACGCGGTAGCCTTTCGGATGCCAGAACACACTGCCATGCGCGACATCGGAGAGGTGGAACAGGTCCATCTCTCGGCCGAGTTTACGGTGATCGCGCTTGGCCGCTTCTTCGAGCCGCATTAGGTGCTGGTTGAGCTGTTTCTTGTTGAGCCAGCCCGTGCCGTAAATACGCGTCAGCTGCGCATTTGCTTGGTCACCGCGCCAATATGCGCCCGCAACCCGCATCAGCTTGAACGCCTGCGGGTCGAGTTTCCCGGTGGAGGGCAGGTGCGGCCCGCGGCACATATCGAGCCAGTCATCGCCCGACCAATAGACCGTCAGTTCTTCGTTTTCGGGCAGTTCCTTGGCCCATTCGGCCTTAAACGTTTCGCCTTCGGATTCCCATTTTTGGATCAGGGCCGCGCGTGACCAAGCCTCGCGCCGCAGCGGTTTGTCCGCCTTGATGATCTCGCGCATTTTCGCTTCGATATCGGGCAGGTCTTCGCTGCTGAACGGTTCGCGGCTGGCCGGTGCCATCACGTCGTAATAGAAGCCGTCATCGGTCGCTGGACCAAATGTGATTTGCGTGCCTGGATAGAGCGCCTGCACCGCCTCGGCGAGGACGTGGGCAAAATCGTGCCGCGCCAGTTCCAGCGCATCTTCCTCGTCCTTGGAGGTGATCAAAGCGAGCTCGCTGTCACCTTCAAATGGACGGCCAAGATCGCGCACCTCACCGTTTACACGCGCCGCGAGCGCGGCTTTCGCAAGGCCGGGGCCAATCGCAGCAGCGACATCAGCGGGAGTGCTGCCCGGCTCCATTTCGCGCACGGAGCCATCGGGCAGGCTGATCTTAAGCAGTTCGGTCATTGTTCTTCCGTCTCGTTTCCCTTGCGCCCATGGCACACTCATGCACGCGCTTGAAGAGAGGTGCCTTGATATTTCCAGATTTCAGGAAGCTGACACCGCGCCGCCCGAAACCGGTAGTCCGGGGCGCGGGTGTGGCTGGGTCAGACCAACAGCAACCGGCCCCGGAAAACCGGGGTGGTGGTAGTGGTGGTGGTCGTCACACGGTTGGCCATGGCCAGCGAGATAGCGATGCGCGGCGCGGTTGTCACCCACCCAGCACACGAGCGCCACAAAACGGAAAGCACCCGCTCCATATTGGAAAGTTAGCTTGACATTCATGCGAATCAATGACAAGTGTGCTTTCCATAAGTGAAAGGGAGCTTTCCGAATGACACGTACAACACAAGCATTGATCTGGGCCGCGATCATCATCGCAGCCGCGCTGATCTCCGCCTCTTATGGACTGAGCAATGCCGCTAGCTTTGGCATTATTTCCGGTCTCAGCGGCGCAGCATGGGGCTCGCTCCAAGCGGACTCGCCTTGTGTACGGGGATGCTTGCAATGAGCGGTGCCCGGACTCAAACAAAGTGCAAACCCGTCTTGCCGTGGTTTGTCGTCTTCTTCGCCTTTCTGATCGGTTCTTTGGTCGCAATCGATTTGCTTGACGTGAAAAACCCGCTGATCGCCAACGGCTTGATCCTGCTTTCAATGATCCCTCTTGCGAAGGCCGGGCTGAATGCCTCTGCCAATGCCGCTTCACGCGGAGAGGTGGGCAATGCAACGCGCAATTACCTGATCCGTATGTTGGTGGTCAGCGTTGCCTATATCGGGGCGGTTTTCGCAGCGAGCCAATTGATTGACGATGGCGATCCGGTGACCGTTCTAAGCGTGATCATTGCGCTGGTTCCGGGCCTTGCGATTGCGCTCTATTTCTGGGCGATGGGCAAGTATCTGGCCGAGCAGCAGGATGAGTTCTTGCGAATGCTGATGGTTCGCCAGGCGCTCATCGCGACCGCGATTGCCTTTTCTGCCGCAGCGATCTGGGGCTTTCTCGAAAGCTTTGGCCAAGTCCCCCACATTGACGCGTATTGGTGGCCCATAGTCTGGTTCTTGGGGATCGGCATCGGCGCAATCTTCAACAAAGTTCAATATGGAACCGTCGGAGAGCTTTGATGAACAACCGCCTCAAAGTGCTCCGCGCCGAGCGGGACTGGTCGCAGCAGGATCTGGCTGAACGACTCGGCGTGAGCCGCCAGAGTGTGAATGCGATTGAAAAGGGCCGCTATGACCCGTCGCTTCCGCTGGCCTTCACGATCTCCGAAACCTTCGGCTTACCCATCGAAGAAATCTTCAGCCGCGACTGAGCCACTACGTCTTCAGTGAGTGCGACCCCGCCGCACTTTCGACCCGCTTCGTCCCCGCGAGGCGGGTCGATCGCGTCTTGATGCCCGCTATAAAGCGGTATTCGGTGATCGCTTTGGTGGGCGTCAGCTCGACCGCCATATAGCCGCGCTGCGATGTGTCCGCCCACTTCAATTCATCATTGGCGCGCACCACTAGGCTCGCCATTTTATCGGGTGCGATCACAGGCAAATAGGTTTCGAAACCGGGCGAACTCACCGAGCACACGCCGAGCTCAACGCCCACTTTCTCACCTTCATGGCCAAGCTCGAATGCCCAGCCATTGTGTGTGTCACCAGCGAGCACCAACAGGTTCGCATCCGCTTCGAGCGCGCTTTCAAACACGCGGTCACGCGCGGCGGGGTAGCCGTCCCAAGCGTCCATATTGAGCGGCAGACCAGCCTGACTTGCCATGGCCGATGCCGCGACACGGTTGCGCACAAAGGGCGGTATGCCCTCGCCCAGCATGTCCAGCAGATCGGGCGCAGCAGAGAGTTTACCCATCAGCACTTGCTGGACCAGCACCTGCCATACGGTGCCGTCTGACTTTGACCGGGCCAGCCCATCCGCAAGCCATTGTTCCTGCGCCTCGCCCATCAATTGCCGCTCGGGATCGGCCCATTCGCCTTCGCGAAACTTCGTCAGCGCAGCGATCATCGCATCGGGATTTTCCTGACCCTCCAACACCTTTTGCAAAGAGAACTGCTCATCGCGTCCCTCCAGCCGTGTGTCGAGCCGGAACAGAGTCGCCAGATTGCCAATGTCATAGGCAGCATAGGGCTCATCCGAAACCGGCATCCATTCGCGGTAAACGCGCTTCGCCACTGCTTTGCGCACCTCCCAATCGCCTTCGGTTGCCTCCTGATGGTTTTGGGCGCCGTCTTTCCAGCTGTCATTGGCGCTTTCGTGATCGTCCCAAACCGCGATCATCGGCATCACCTGATGCAGCCGCCTCAAATCTGGGTCGGCGCGGTATGTCGCATAGCGAAGCCGGTAGTCCGCCAGCGCAACAATCTCGCTTTCGGGGGCCAGTACTCGTTCCGCCACCGCTGCACCCGCCGACGGATAGGTACCTGCACCATATTCGTAAATGTAATCGCCAAGATGCAGCGCTAGGTCGCAGTCATTAGCCTCGGCCGCATGGGCATAGGCATTGAAATAGCCAAAGCCGAAATTGGAGCATGAGAAGACAGCGAGTTTGAAACTGCTTTTCGGCCCTTCCGGCAAAGTGCGAGTCCGGCCAATTTCAGATTGAGTGCCATCCGGCGCGCCGAATTGAAAATAGTACCAAGTGTCCGGCTCCAGCCCCTCTTTGGCGATCGCCTTAACGCAGTAATCGCGCTGTTCTGTGACAAGCGCATACCCTTCACTCACTGGCTGAGAGAGGTCAGCGTTCTTTGATATCCTCCAGGTGAGCGTATCCACCTCACCAACATACCGTGTCCACAAAAGGACGCTGTCCGAGTGCGGCTCCCCACTGGCGACGCCATGGGTAAAGCCGGTGCCAAATGTTCGTGCAGAGGCAGGAGTCGCGGCCACGGCAGCCGATGCTCCCGCCAGAGCAAACAGGTTGCGGCGGGATATGCCTGTTTTGGCGCGGGCGGGCATTTCGGCAGCGTCAGTTTTCATCATTGTCTTCTCTCCCCAGAGCCGGCTCACATACATCGGAGCTTGCGCGCCGTGCACAGGTGCGGGCATGATAGCTGTCATGTCAAATGTGCAGTTTCATGAAATGCCCGATCGGCGTAAAATCGCTTATCGTCACACCTCGGGGAGCGGGCCGACACTGGTGTTCTTGCCCGGCTACATGTCCGATATGGATGGCGGCAAAGCAACATCGCTGTTTGCAGAGGCAAAGGCACTGGGCCGCTCTTGTCTGCTGCTCGATTATTCAGGCTGCGGCGCAAGCTCCGGCGATTTTGCGGACGGCACGCTGTCGAAATGGCGCGATGAAGTGCTGGCTTTGATCAAGGCCCATGCGACCGGCCCGATCCTGCTAATCGGATCATCAATGGGCGGCTGGCTGATGTTGATGGTAGCAGAGAAGTTGGGAGACCGGCTTGCAGGGATTGTCGGCATCGCATCTGCACCCGATTTCACCGAATGGGGCCGCAGCGAAGCGGATCAGGCCAAACTATTGGCAGGCGAAACGGTTTATGACGAAAACCCTTACGGGCCTGAGCCAACGCCGATGCACCCCGGCTTTTGGGCGGACGGTCAGGCCAACCGCATGCTCGACAGCGAGATTGCAATCCACTGCCCCGTCCACCTGCTCCACGGACAGCGCGATGCCGATGTTCCGTGGGAAATCAGTATGCGACTCAGCAAAGCCCTGCGTTCGGACGCGGTACAGGTGACACTGGTAAAGGACGGCGATCACCGCTTGTCGCGCGATTCTGATATCGCGCTGCTTAAGGCGGCTGTCTCCAGCTTTTACTAACGGAAATCATCGTGTCACTGCTTCTCGCAACTCTTCTTCAGGCGGCCCACGGCAATACCGGCGCGATGCCGAATTTGCCCGACGACCTGATCCATCGCCCGCCACGGTCAAATGTGATCGAAGCGCCCGCAAATCCCACCAGCGCATGGCTGTCGGAATGTCTGGATCAGCTTGCCGAGGACCCGGCGCGTGCGCATTCGAAAGCGCAAATCCGCCGCACCGAAACCAGCGGCGCGGACCGTGTGATTGCGAACCATTGCCTGGGGCTTGCATCGACGGAACTGGGGCTGTGGGATGACGCCAGAGCCGCTTTCCTCGCCGCACGTGACGAAACACCTGAAGGCGAAAACAGTGCCCGCGCGCGGTTCGGCACGATGGCTGGCAACGCTGCTCTCGCTGGCGGCGATGCGGAGGCTGCCGCTGCCATGCTGACTGCAGCGCGCCAGGATGCCAGCACAGCAGCCTCAGCGACTTTGGAGGCTCTCGCTGCAATCGATCAAGCCCGCGCATTGGTTGCCCTGAACCGCGGAGAGGACGCCTTGAATGCGCTGAGCGCCGCGACACAACTTGAACCGGCGATGGTGGAAGGCTGGCTGTTCAAGGCGACGCTTTTGCGCAGGATGGACAGGCTTGACGAAGCCCAAACCGCGATTGAGCGCGCTTCCGATCTCGCTCCGGTCGATGGGCAGATCGGTTTGGAAGCCGGCGTGATCGCGGTGCTTTCGGGCCGCGAAGACTCAGCGCGAAAGAGCTGGCAATCGGTGGTCAACACTCAGCCCGACAGTCCCGCTGCGCAAACCGCCAAAAGCTATCTTGCGCAAATCGGCCCAGCGGCAGACACACCTGCAGAACCATGACCCAATTCTCTGTCCTCGATCTTGTCCCGGTTAGCGAAGGCCGCACGCTGGGCGATGCTTTCGAGGCAAGCGTTGCGCTTGCAAGGACAGCCGAAAGACTGGGCTGCAAGCGCTACTGGGTGGCCGAACATCACGCCATGGAAGGCATCGCAGGGGGTGCGACATCGGTGGTGCTGGCCCATATCGGCAACGCCACGAGCAGCATTCGCATCGGGTCTGGCGGCATCATGCTTCCCAACCACACGCCGTTCCAGATTGCGGAACAGTTCGGCACGCTTGATGCGCTTTTCCCCGGACGGATCGATCTGGGCCTTGGCCGCGCTCCGGGAGCTGGACCCGAATTGCAGCGAGCGCTGCGCAAAGACCTGCATCAGGCTTCTGAGTACTTCCCTCAGGATGTGGTCGAACTTCGCGCGCTCCTGACCGGAGACCTCGACTTGCCAATCAAGGCGACGCCGGGTCTAGGCGCGAATGTCGATTTTTGGATGCTGGGGTCAAGTCTGTTCGGCGCCCAGCTCGCTGCGAAACTTGGGCTGCCCTATGCGTTTGCCGCGCACTTTGCGCCCGATCATCTGGACAATGCACTCGAGATTTATCGCCGCGGCTTTCAGCCATCCAACGCGCTGGTGAAACCTTATGTCGCGGTTGCCATGAACGTCTTTGCCGCGTCCAACGATGGCGAGGCGGAATATCTCGCATCCAGCCAACAGCAGGCATTCGTTGCCTTGCGCACTGGCACACCGGGCAAGCTCAAGCCGCCAATTGAAGGCTACAAGGCGACGCTCCCTGCGCCTCATCGCGCGATGCTCGATCATTTGAGCCAAGCCGCAGCCGTCGGAACGCCTGCAACGGTTTGTGAGAAGATCGTTGCCTTTGCGGATCGCACCAAAGCGGATGAGATTATCCTGTGCGGATCGACTTTTGATCCTGATGCTCGGGTCCGCTCGCTTGAGCTCACGATGGAGGGACTTGCAGCTTCTCAGGCGGCGTCCATTCCTGCGTAGTTTTCCGGATGATCGCGCTTGCACACCTTAGGCAAAAGCGAGTAAGCCGTAACGATAAAACAAACCAGCATAATAATGTTGCTCGGAGCAGGATCATGGTGTCGAAGGCGTCGGAGAAATCCGCTAAGCAGCCCGCTAAACAAGCAGGCGCTTCCAATGCGTTGCTCACTTCGCTGAAAAAGCATCTGAAGGCATCGATTTTACCGGGCGACACCTCGCTCGACGGGCCAGCGCTTGCTGAAGCGGCCGAATTTATCCTCGAAGCGGCGCATCAGCGCGATTCCCAACGATCATCGCTCCGGCTCGAATCGGCGGCGGGTGAACGGCGCAAGATGCGCATCGCCATCATCAATGACGATATGCCGTTTCTGGTGGATTCGATTGCTGCGACGATTGCAGCGCAATCGCTCAGCATCGACCGGCTCGTGCACCCGGTCCTTTGCGCAGAGCGCAACGAAGCTGGCGAGCTGATTCGTTTGAGCGATGCCAAGAGCGACGGCCTGCCATTGGAATCGTTGATCTACATCGAAACACCGCGTGTCGATGCGCGCCAACGCCGTGAGTTGGAACAGGCTCTGCGTGTTACCCTTGGTGATGTCCGCGCGGCTGTTACCGATTGGCCCAAGATGCAGGCCCTGATGGCATCGGACATAGAGGCAATAGGCGATGATGAATCGCAAGCCCTTATGACCTGGCTGAACAAAGGGATGCTGACGCAGCTCGGTCATGTAAAACGCGACCGTGATGGCAAACAAAGCGAAGCTAAGGGTATCTGCCGTAAGAGTACGCGTGATATTCTGGCCGAGGCCTCGATAGAACGTGCGTTCGATTGGTTCGATGATTGTGATACGCGCAATGATCGGCACGATTTGCTGGTCATCAAAGCCAACCGCCTTTCCCATGTGCATCGGCGCATCCCGCTCGATCTGTTTATCGTTGGCCTGCGCGATACGAAGAGCGGCAAGGTGCAGACGCTGTCGATTCATGCTGGCATCTGGACAAGCGCTGCGATGGCGACCCCGCCAACAGAAGTGCCCGTGTTGCGGGCCGACCTTGAAGCGATCTCGCAAAAGCTTGGCTTCAGTACGGGCGGTCACGCAAGCAAAGCGTTGATCCATGCATTCACCGCATTGCCGAATGATCTGCTGATCGGCTTCACTCAGGATTCCATCGCTCGCCTCGCCACCACGATGATGAGCCTTGTCGACCGGCCCCGCCCGCGTCTTGCGCTGATCACATCACGGCTCGATCGGCACATTTACGCGTTCGTCTGGCAGCCACGCGATACAGTCTCGACTCAGGTCCGCTTGCAAATCGAAGATATGTTCACGGCGCATGAAGGCACAGCGGTGCTGGATTGGACCCTTGAAGTCGAAGGCGGCACGCTGGCCATGCTGCAATTCGTAATCGACATTCGCGAAGCGAAACAATTGCCGAATGAAGCAGCGCTTGAGCTGCAGTTCCAGGACATGCTGCGCGGTTGGGGCGAAGCGGTCGAGAAGCAACTGTCCGAAACTATGGACCCGTCGCGCGCAGCGGCACTGGCTTCGCGATATGCCGACGCTCTGCCAATGAACTACCGCGGGCGTTATGACGCAGCGGAGGCGGCCCTCGACATCACCTGCCTTCGCGGTCTGAACAGCGATCTTGAAAATAGGCGCGGTGTCCGCCTCTATTGCATCGGCAAGGATCCTGCGCACCGGCTACGCCTTAAGATTTATCAGCAGGAAGGCGCGCTGCCGCTGTCAGACGCTGTGCCCGCTCTCGAAAACTTCGGCTTCCGAGTGATCAAGGAAATCCCCGTCACGCTGGATGAGGGCAAGCTTGGCACGATCCACGAATTCACCGTCGACCTGCCCGAAGGCGCATCGGCTGCCAAACTGCTGGAGCGCGCGCACGCAATCGAGCCCGCAATCGCCGAAGTGCTGAACGGCGGAGCGGAAGATGATCCGTTCAACCGTTTGGTAGTAAGCACCGGTCTTGCCGCGCGGGAAACCGAATGGCTGCGGGCGATTTATCGCTATCTGCGCCAAACCGGCATGGGCTTCACCATCTACACTGTGGTTGATGCGTTGGGACGCGCCCCTGATGTTACCCGCGCAATGATCGACCTGTTCGTTGCCAAGCATAACCCCGGCTTTTCGAGCAGCCGGGATGAAGCGGTTTCAGGCGCGGGGGCTGCGTTCAATCGCGGTCTCGCCAAAGTCTCCGCGATCAACGATGATCGCTTGCTGCGCCTGTACCGCGCCGTGATCGACGCGGTCTTGCGCACCAACGCGTTTGCGCCAGCCGCAGCCGAAGCGCTTGCGTTCAAAATTGATTCCGCCCTTGTGCCGAACCTGCCGAAGCCTGTGCCGTGGCGCGAGATTTTCGTTTATTCGCGCCGCGTCGAAGGCATCCATTTGCGCTCAGGCGCGATTGCCCGCGGCGGCCTGCGCTGGTCCGACCGGCGCGACGATTTCCGCACCGAAATTCTTGGCCTGATGAAAGCGCAGCGGGTGAAGAACGCTGTCATCGTGCCGACCGGTGCGAAAGGCGGCTTCTACCCGAAACAATTGCCATCACCTGCAACCGACCGCGAAGGTTGGGCCGCGGAAGGCCAAGGCAGCTATGAAGTGTTCATCAGAACGCTGCTGTCTGTCACCGACAACATCGTCGATGGCAAAGTCGTCCATCCTGAAAAAGTCGCGATCCATGACGGAGAAGACCCCTATTTCGTAGTCGCCGCCGACAAAGGCACTGCGCGGTTCTCGGACGTGGCAAACGGGATCGCTGGAAGCCGCGATTTTTGGCTCGACGATGCCTTCGCAAGCGGCGGCTCAAACGGATACGACCACAAGGCGATGGGCATCACCGCGCGCGGCGCGTGGGTTTCTGTGCAGCGACACTTCCTCGAAATGGGTGTCGACGTTCAGAAAGACAGTATCCGCGTCGCAGGGTGCGGCGATATGTCCGGCGATGTCTTTGGCAATGGCATGCTGCTGTCGAAAGCGATTAAGCTGGTCGCGGCGTTTGATCACCGCCACATCTTTATTGACCCCGATCCCGATCCCGCAGCCAGCTGGAAAGAGCGCAAGCGCCTTTACGACCTGCCGCGCTCGAGCTGGGAGGAATACAATTCCGATCTCATTTCCAAAGGCGGCGGCGTCTATTCGCGCGACCTGAAACGCATCAAGCTTTCCAAGAAAGCGCGCGAGATGCTCGGCATCGAAGAGAAAGAAATCGAACCTGATGCACTGGTCAGCGCAATCCTTAAGGCAGAGCTGGACCTGATCTGGTTTGGCGGCATCGGCACTTACATCAAAGCGGAACACGAAGGCCATCTGGCAGTTGGCGATCCCGCCAACGATGCGTTGCGCGTAGACGCAGCGGAGCTGCGCACCAAAGTCATCGGCGAAGGCGCAAACCTTGGCATTACGCAAGCGGGCCGCATCGCGTTTTCGATGAATGGCGGGCGCATCAACACCGACTTTATCGACAATTCGGCGGGCGTCGATTGCTCGGATAACGAAGTGAACATCAAGATCGCTTTGGCTGCCGCAACGCGCGAAGGCGCGCTGACCGAGAAGAAGCGCAACAATCTGCTAGCCAAGATGACGGATGAAGTTGCGGAAATCGTGCTGGAAGACAATCGCCTCCAAGCACTGGCGCTTTCCGTCGCAGAGGCGGCAGGGCCGGAAGCCACTGCATCCTATATCCGCCTGATCGAGCAGCTTGAAGAGATCGGCGATCTCGACCGGCGAACAGAGGGGCTTGCGCAAAGCGACGCCTTCACGCGCCGCGCCGCTGATGGCAAAGGCCTGACACGGCCAGAGCTCGCAGTGCTGCTCTCTTCAGCCAAGCTGGCTTTGCAGGACGCCATCGAAGGAAGTGGATTGCCGGATGATCCAATGCTGGAATCCTCTCTCATCGCACTCTTCCCAGAGCCGATGCGTAAGAGCTTTACTCCGCAAATTCAGGGCCACCGCCTCCGCCGCGAGCTGGTCGCGACTGACCTTTCCAACCGCATCGTAAACCGGCTTGGTCTGGTCCACGCATTCGAGCTTGCAGAAGAAGAGGGTGTGGGCCTTTCAGATGTCGCCGCTGCTTTCGTGGTGGTTGAACGGATGTTCGATCTCGGCACGCTTTGGGAAGAGCTCGACACCGCGAAAATGAGCGAAGCGGCCCGATTGACTTTGTTTGACCGCGCTGCCGCGGCAGTCGGAAATTTGATGTCTGACGTGCTGCGAACTGCAGCAGGTCAGGTGCAAGCTGGCGAATTGGTCGAAACGCTCCATTCGCGCATCGGCATATTGAAAGAGGCACACAGCGAGCTTTTGTCGAGCGAAACGCGAGAGAGATCGGAGCAACTGCGCCGTCATTTCGTTGATCAGGGTTGCCCCGATGCACTCGCTCTCAAAGTGGCGAACCTGTTTGATTATGATGGATCAATCGGGCTGGCTCAGCTGTCTCTCACGACGGATCTCGATCCCAAACAGATAACCCACGCCTTTACCGATATTGGCGGACGGATCGGGCTGGATTGGGCGCAGGGCACCGCCGCGCACATGTCTCCATCCGATATCTGGGAACGACTCCTCGTCGACGGGCTTGCGCGCGATTTCCAGCATATGCGGCTTGAATTTCTTCGCCGCTTGCTCCGCCGAAAGGGTGGTAAAGACGATCCGCAGGGCGCGATTGCCGATTGGGCAGCGCGCAATGAGAACGCCGTTGCGCAATTCCGCGCGATGATTACGCGGGCTCAGGCGCGGCCTCCAATCGCTCCGGCGGTGCTGGCGCAGATCGCCAGTCAGGCCCGCAACTTGCTGGAACGCTAAGTCTCTAACGGCTTGACGGACACGCAATTTGCGGCGACCCATTCGCGCATGACGCAAGAGGGAAATGCTCCGGACCACGCAGATGTGGTGATCGTCGGCACCGGCCATGGCGGCGCGCAAGCAGCGATTGCGTTGCGCCAGCAGGGCCATGAAGGTTCGATCCTGATGATCGGGCGCGACAGCATCCCGCCCTATGAACGCCCGCCCTTGTCCAAGGAATATCTGGCGGGCGATAAGGGATTTGAGCGGATCATGATCCGGCCCGAGAAATTCTGGGCCGACAAGAATATTGATCTGCTGCTCGGCAGCGGCGTAACCGAAATCGACTGGATGGGGCACAACCTCACGCTCTCGAACGGAAGCGCAATCGGCTATCGCAAGCTGATCTGGTCGGGCGGCGGCGATCCGCGACGCTTGGGCTGTCCTGGCGCGAATCTGAAAGGCGTGTTCTACGTTCGTGACAAGCGCGATGCTGATGCAATGATGGCTGCGCTGGAAGCCGGAGCGAAACGCGCTGTTGTAATAGGCGGCGGTTATATTGGACTGGAAGCAGCCGCTGTCCTGCGAAAGCTCAGCTGCGAAGTGACGCTAGTGGAAACGCTGCCGCGCGTTCTTGCCCGTGTCGCTGGCGAGGACCTCTCAAATTTCTACCAAGCCGAGCACCGCAGACAAGGCGTCGATATACGTCTTGAAACCAGCGTAACCGAGATTGTCGGCACTGACGGACACGTCTCCAGCGTGACGCTCGACAATGGCGAGGGTGTCGAGTGCGATATGGTCGTGGTGGGCATCGGGATTGTGCCAGCGGTGGCGCCGCTGATCGCTGCGGGAGCGGCTGGATCCAACGGGGTCGATGTCGATTTCTGCTGCCGCACGACTTTGGACGATATCTACGCGATTGGTGACTGCGCCGCGCACGCCAATCCCTATGCGGATAGCGCCGTCATCCGCTTGGAGTCGGTCCAGAACGCGCATGATATGGCGAACATCGTTGCCAAGGCGATCATGGGCGACAAACAGGAATACAATTCCCTGCCCTGGTTCTGGTCCAACCAATATGATCTGAAATTGCAGACGGCGGGACTGAGCCTTGGCTATGATGAGACTGTCTTGCGCGGCGACCCGGACACGCGGAAATTCACCGTCGTCTATCTCAAAGAGGGCAAACCAATCGCCTTTGACTGCGTTGGCACGATGAAAGACTATGTGCAGGGCCGCAAAATGCTCGAAGCGGGAACCGAGAAAGTGGATCGGGACTTACTCGCCGACCCTGACATACCGCTCAAAGAAATGCTGTAAGGGCTCGCCCCAATGATAAGTGCCAATGACGGAAAGCCGATGCTCGAAGGCGTGGAGGTCATTGACCTGACCAGCGTCGTTTTCGGCCCCTATGCCACGCAAATCCTGTCAGATTACGGCGCGGATGTCATCAAAATCGAAGGGCCTAGTGGCGATGCCTATCGCCACGGTGCAAAGCCCGCCCAAACGCCAGGCATGGGGCCAGGCTTTATCGCGCTCAATCGCGGCAAGAAGTCGCTCGTTCTCGACCTTAAGAACCCCGACGATGCAACGACGCTTCGCGATCTTTTGAGCACCGCCGATGTGTTCGTCCACAATGTCCGTGAAGCGGCGATTGCACGTCTTGGGTTCGACTATGACACGGTCAAAGCGCTGAATCCGGCCATCATCTATGTCCATTGCGTCGGCTTTGGATCGGGCGGACCCTATGCCGGATTGCAAGCCTATGACGATGTCATTCAAGCCGCGACGGGCACCACCACCCTATTGCCGCGCGTCGATGGAGATGAGCGCCCGCGTTACCTGCCGTCGCTGATCGCGGATAAGGTCGCGGGGCTACACGCCGCCTACGCCACGCTCGCCGCGATCACCCACCGTCTCCGCACGGGCAAAGGCCAGCATGTCGAAGTGCCGATGTTCGAGGCTTTTGCCAGTTTCATGCTGAAAGAGCATCTCGACGCGAAAACATTTGATCCGCCAAATGGTGATGCGGGTTATGGCCGTCAGGTCGACCCCGATCGTCAGCCGATGATGACCAAAGATGGCTGGATCAGCATCGTGCCATACACTCTGCCGCAATTCCCCAAAGTTGTGGCGCTGCTGGGCGATCCTGAACTGGTGGGCGAAGAACGGTTCAAGGACCCGCGCGGGATCATCGCCGCCGCGCCCGAGCTCTATCAGCGCATGGCCGCACTCACTCCTCTAAAAACGACCAGCGAGTGGCTGGAGATCCTGCGCGAGCACAACATCCCATGCATGGCAGTGACCGACCTAGATGATGTGATCGACGACCCGCATTTGCGCGAGACTGGCTTTTTCGAGCTTTCCGAGCATCCAAGCGAAGGGGCGCTGTATCAGATGCGCGATCCCAACACGTTCAGCGATTGGTCCCCCGAAGCGCCGGGCCACGCTCCGCGTCTGGGCGAGCATAATAGCGAGTTTGGTAAGAACTAGGCCAACCGCGCCGCTGCCCATTCGGCAGCATCTGCTACCACCGGATCGGGATCGCTTTTCAGCGCCATGACCTGCGGCATCAATCTGGCATCACCGCTATTGCCCGCCGCATAAAGGCAGTTGCGCACGAACCGATTTCGCCCGATCCGTTTGATAGGAGAGCCGGAGAAGAAAGAACGAAAGCCCGCATCATCCAGCGCCAGCAACTCGCCAAGGCGCGGCGCTACCAATTCGGCGCGCGGTAAGAATTCACGCATCGCATGCGCTTGATCGGCAAACTTGTTCCATGGGCACACGGCAAGGCAATCGTCGCAGCCGTAGATCCGGTTGCCCATCGCCTCGCGGAATTCCTCCGCCACCGGGCCTTTGTGTTCAATCGTAAGGTAGGAAATGCAGCGCCGCGCATCGAGCTTGTAAGGCTGCGGAAAGGCATCGGTCGGGCAGCTATCAAGGCAGGCGCGGCATGACCCGCATTGATCGCGCTGCGGCTCACTTACGGGCAGGTCGAGCGTCGTGTAGATCGCACCAAGAAACAGCCAGCTGCCATGCTCGGGACTGACAAGGTTCGTGTGCTTACCCTGCCAGCCGATCCCCGCTGCTTCACCCAGCGGCTTTTCCATAACCGGGGCGGTATCGACGAACACCTTCACTCGGGCGTCGGGTTGATCAGCAACCAGCCAACGGGCCAGCGCCTTCAGCTTCTTTTTGACGACATCGTGGTAATCCTTGCCCTGCGCATAGACCGATATCCGCGCGTGGCTTTTCGCGTCTTCCAGCGCCATCGGATCATTCGCAGGCGCGTAGCTCATACCAAGCGCGATAACGCTGCGCGCTTCGGGCCATAACCCTTGCGGAGAGCGGCGATGCTCCAGCCGGGTCTCCATCCACTCCATCGAACCGTGATTGCCTTCGCCCAGCCATGTCTCAAGCCGTTCGGCCCGCACAGGATCCGTACCCGCGCTGGCTATCCCGAACGCAGCAAAACCTAAGCTGCGCGCTTCTTCCTCCAAGCAATCCACCAGGGCAGTCTCGGGGTTATCGGTAACTGCGCTGTTAACCACGCTTGGGGTTGCTCCCGTTCAGTTTCGCGCGTTAACCACCGCGCTTATGCATATGACAGTAGGCGAACACATGACGGCTCACAACGTCGCAGAACCCGGTGCGGATGATCGACCGCTCGCAATTGAAGCGCGCGGGCTGGTCAAAGACTTTGACGGAACACGTGCAGTAGACGGCGTTGACATCTCGGTACCCGAAGGCGCGATCTATGGCATTCTTGGCCCTAATGGTGCGGGCAAGACCACAACTTTGCGGATGCTGCTCGGCATTATTGACCCTGATGAGGGTATCCGCCGCGTGTTCGGGCATGATCGTCCGCACGACATCGGCCGCTTGATCGGCTATCTTCCCGAAGAGCGCGGGCTGTATCCGGCAATGAAATCGGTTGAAGCCATCGCTTTTATGGGCGCGCTGCGCGGGCTACCGTTGGCCGAAGGGCGCAAGCGCGGGATGGAATTGCTTGAACGGCACAATCTTACCCATGCGGCTGATCGCCAGATCCGTCAGCTCTCCAAAGGCATGGCGCAGACCGTGCAATTGCTCGGCACGCTGGTTCACCGGCCGCGCCTTGTTGTTCTAGATGAGCCATTTTCCGGCCTCGATGCCATCAATCAGGGCAAGCTCGAAGGGATGATCCGCAACCTCGCCGATGACGGCGTGACCGTGATCTTCTCGACCCACGTGATCCATCATGCAGAGCGCCTCTGCGAAGGCGTAGCGATCATTGCAGGGGGCAAAGTTCCCTATGCGGGCAGCGTCGAGAGCGCACGAGACCGTATTCCAGCGCAAGTTCGCCTCGAGACACGCGCCCGCGAGGGTGCATGGACCAACGCCATGCCGGATGATGCACGGCGCGAAGGCGACTTCTTCTATTTCTCGCTTCCCGAAACCGGTGTTGAGCCTTTGCTCAAACGCCTGATCGAAGGCGAAGCAGGCATTATGTCGCTTTCTATCGAGCGCGCCGGTTTGCACGATGCATTTGTCGCTATCGCGGGTGAAGCTGCGGCCCGACAACTTGAGACGGATCAGGCGGGAGGTGCATCATGAGCAATCACGATCAAGCCGCCATCGACGCGCGTCCGCGCCTCTCTCGTCTTGAGGCCGCATGGGTAATTGCCCGGCGCGACTTTATTGCTGTGCTCTTCAGCCGTGCATTTTTGTTCTTTCTGATCGGGCCGCTCTTCCCCGTATTGGTTGGCGGGCTTGCTGGCAGCATTGGCGGGCAGAATTCCCGTGCAGCTGTCAGCAGCGAGATCGGCCTTGCCATGAGCGCCGAAGACAACGCCGCGATGATCGCTGCAGCAGCCAATCTGAAGCCGCAATTGCGCGGCGGTGTGCCCGATCTCGTTACAGTGCCTGAGGCGGCGGATAATCCGAATTTCGACGCCCGGGAGCACCTGGAACAGCGCAAGGGCAACTACGTCGCCATAGTTGGCGGCTCGCTTTCAGCGCCTGCGATCACGGGAACCGAAGGGCAAATCAACCGGTGGAAAGGCCCCGTCGAACTCCTCGCCGGAACTGCAATGAGCGCTGCACCAAGCACTTTCCCACAAAGTTCGACCACGCTGGTCACTTCCAGCGCTGCTTCGGAGCGCTCTTTGCGCCTGCGCACAGCGGGGGCAGCACAGATGATCCTGTTCCTTCTGACGATGCTGCTCGGTGGAATGGTCCTCTCCAACCTCGCCGAGGAAAAGGGTAACAAGATTATCGAAATCCTCGCCGCCGCACTGCCTATGGATGCGGTTTTTATGGGCAAGCTGTTTGCCATGTTGGGCGTCAGTTTTGTCGGCATCGCCGTGTGGGGCGCGTTTGGATGGGGTTTCTGGGCTGTGGCCGAAGATGCCATCGTCACCGTGACGCAAACCAATTACCGCGAGCTTCCCGGCCCCGCTGTCGGCTGGCCGATGTTTATGACGCTGGCGATCCTGTATTTCTCGATGGCGTATCTGCTGCTCGGGTCTTTGTTCCTGACAATCGGGGGCATGGCGAGCACCGTGCGCGAAGTGCAGACAATGTCGATGCCGGTCACAATGATGCAGCTGATGGTGTTCTTCCTCGCCGCCTACACGGTGACCATGCCGGGATCGGCGCTTGAAACGGTTGCAATCATTTTCCCGCTGTCGTCGCCATTCGCGATGCTGGCTCGGGCCGCCCTCGAAGAGACGCTGTGGACCCATGCTCTTGCTCTACTTTGGCAGGCATTCGCTGTGATCGTCTTGGTCAAAGGCGGATCAATGCTGTTCCGCAAGCGTGTAATGAAATCGGGCGGCGGAGGTCATGCGAAAAAGCGTCGCAATTGGTTCGGTAAACGGGGCCCCACCAATTCGGCGCAACAATCTTCCATCGAGCCGGCAGAATAAGTCGCATTTCGCAACCGAGTATTGACACCTGTGTCAGTTACGGCAGGATGCGGGCCCAGAGACAGGAACACGTTGTCCTGACGGGAGAGAGATATGGCCACGATTGCCCCAAAGCGCCCTGAAGTGCGCACATCGCCGACTGCTTATGAAGCTATCAAAGAGCACTACGAGAACAATCCAGGCGAACGCCCCGAGCATCCGCACAAGTGGGATGTGAGCCGCAGCGATATCTATTTCGAGGACAAGTGGCAGCCGATCTTTGCTGAGATGCAGGAAGCCGGCCCGCTCCACTACATTCCCGAAAGCCCATACGGCCCGTACTGGGCGGTGGTTGGCCATAAAGCGATCCAGCATATCGAGGCCCTTCCAGAAACCTTCTCGTCCAGCTGGGAGCATGGCGGGATTACAATCCTAGAGCGCTTGACAGAGGAAGAGGCTGAGGCCGCCGGGGCTGACACGCGCGAGCTGCCGATGTTTATCGCGATGGACCGCCCGCAACATACTGGCCAGCGCCGTACGGTTGCCCCCAAATTCACACCGTCGGCGATGGTCGATATGGAAACAGAGATTCGGCGGCGCACAGGCGAGTTGCTCGACACTCTGCCGCGCGGCGAAACCTTCGACTGGGTTGAAGAGGTTTCTATCGAATTGACCACGGGCATGCTGGCAATCCTGTTCGGTTTCCCGTGGGAAGACCGCCACTTGCTGACATTCTGGTCCGACTGGTCAGGTGATACAGAGCTTGCCACTGTGCGCGATCTGGACGCGACCCGCTGGGAAATCCTGCAAGAGATGGCTGGCTATTTCCAGTCGCTCTGGATCGAACGCACTCAGGACAAAGAGCCCGGCGATGATCTCATTTCGATGATGATCCATTCCGAAGCGATGAACCAAATGCGCCCCGAAGAGTTCATGGGCAATCTGGTACTGCTTATCGTAGGCGGAAACGACACCACCCGCAATTCGATGAGCGGCTTCATTCATGCGCTCGACAAGTTCCCGGATCAGCGCAAAGTGTTCGAGGAAAACCCCGATGTAATCCCGAACGCCGTACAGGAAATGCTGCGCGTGCAGACGCCGCTCGCGCATATGCGCCGTACCTGCACCGAAGACACCGAAGTTTTTGGACAGACAATCAAAAAAGGCGACAAAGTCGTCTTGTGGTATCTCGCCGCCAATCACGAAGAAGGCGTGTTCGAAGAGCCGCACAAGCTCGATCTGCGCCGTGACAATGCCCGCCGCCATATCGCTTTTGGTTACGGCATTCACCGCTGCGTCGGTGCGCGCTTGGCCGAATTGCAATTGCGCATTCTTCTTGAAGAGATGCACAAGCGCCGGATGCGGGTGCATGTGGCCGGTGATGTGGAGCGTGTACGGGCGAACTTCGTCCACGGCTTTCGCAAACTTGAAGTCGAAATCACCGATTTCTGAGCTGGCCTAAGCGCCCAAGTGAAACTTTTTGGACGTTTCCAACGTAAACAGAGGTGAGACACTTTTGTTTTGTCGGGAGCAAAACGCATGAAATTTGGACTATCCAGCCGCCGCCGCTTTATCGCGAGCGCCGCAATCGCAGCCTCCATGCCAGTGCTTGCGAGCTGCGGAGCTACCCCTGCGCAGGCCCGCAAAGATTTCCGCATTCGGAAAACCGAAGGGCAATGGCGCCGCTCCCTGACCCGTTCGGAATTCCAAATTCTGCGCGAAGCGGGGACCGAACGCGCGTGGACCTCACCGCTGAACAAGGAAAAGCGCAAAGGCACATACAAATGCGCCGGATGCGGGAATGCAATTTACTCGTCAGCCCACAAATATGACAGTCGCAGCGGTTGGCCGGCATTCTACAAAGCCATCGACAAAGGCGCAGTCGGCACATCCGTCGATTACAAGATCGGCTATGCCCGCACAGAGGTGCACTGCGCGGATTGCGGTGGGCATCTGGGACACATCTTTGGAGACGGCCCCAAGCCAACAGGCAAGCGTCACTGTATCAATGGGATCGCAATGGACTTTGTCCCGGCATAAGCAGTTCGGGCAGTCATCTGGACCTGAGGGGCTTAGTCGGAAAGAAGCGTAGGCGACTGTAACTTGGCTGCCAATCGAGCGAAGTCGCCAAGCGTGAACGTGTCATCGAACACCACGCCATACTGGTTGTCTCGCCGCCAGCGTACTTTCGCACGAACTTCCTTTAATCCCTCAGGGCTGGAAAGACGCAAAGTCTGATCAATTGCAAACACACCGTCGCATTCGAATCGCGCGCCTTGCTGCGACAGGTTTTCGACAACAGCTTCGCATGACTGAGTCAGCGTACCGACCGTGATGGGGAAGAAAACGCCCAGACGCAGTCCGCGTTTCGGGTATTCGCCAGCCTCATTGATAAGTTGAGCGACATCAACGGAATTTGTGAATTCAAAACCGGCTTCGTTGTTGCGTTCCCAGACGGGCCTCACTTCGTAGCGTCCGCCGCCAGGCATATGCAGTTCCAGCGGGTCACCTTTCGGCAGCCCATGGAACAAACGCACGCTCACGCCAGTCTCGGACACGTCGCGGATCACGCAGACAAATTCCCCCTCATGCGCGACCAAACGCGCAGCCCGGATAAGCAGCGTAAAGCGCGGTGCAACGCGCAGTTCGGCTGCATTGTCCGGTTCTGTTTCAACGCGCGGATTGGTCGCCATATTGTCCATTTCTGGTCGCCTTGCACCCTGCATAATCCTGATCAGATGCAGAGAACCGAGAGTGGTCGTAAAGATTCGAAAAGAATCGATAGGTCCAGACCGGTTAAGACGGCGATAATGCCGGGCTATGGTTGGCAGATAATTGGAGAGTTGGCAGCTGGTGCGGGTGGCGGGACTCGAACCCGCACGATCAAAGATCAGGGGATTTTAAGTCCCCGGCGTCTACCATTCCGCCACACCCGCCGATGCAATTGCCCAGCTGAAATTGCGCGATAGCCAGCGGAGCTCGACACGGCAACCGATCAAACACCTCGCTTGCCACTTCGCACTTTAGGCCCCATTTGCCAGAGCCAACGCATCATTCAGGGACAGCTATGGCAGGCGAACTTCACGACGCGCATTCAGTGGTCGCCACAATCCAACCGGCGATTACCTTGCTTGGCCTCGGAATAGGGGCCGCGCTAATCTCGCGCGCGTGCCGCCTCAATCCGATTGTCGGCTATCTCGGGCTGGGGCTCGGGATTGCGGCACTTGGCTATGCCGATGACTTTAGCGGTCCGGTGGTCGCAGCAATGGCTGAAGCTGGCGTGATGTTTCTGCTGTTTAATCTCGGACTGCACTTCTCGCTTGGACGCATAAAAGCCGAGGCCGCCAATATCTTCGGTTTCGGCAGCTTGCAGATGCTCATCGCAGGGGGCGGATTTGCTGCCCTATTCTGGGCGATCGGATTGCCCGTTGAGTTCGCCATTATCGGTGGCTTTGCCATGGGCCTGTCTTCGACTGCGGTTGTCATTGGCCTCGTACGCGAGCGCGATCAGGAAGATTGCCCGGTCGGGCGCGCCTCGCAATCAATCCTGATCTTTCAGGACATCGCCGCGATCCTCCTTCTTGTCGCAGCAGGAGCATTGGGAAGTGGCGGGGCCATTGCGCCGCAACTGGGCCTGGCCGGCCTCAAAGCACTGGCGGCATTTGGGATTGCAGTCGTGTTTGCGCGCTATCTGATCGGTCCGCTGTTCAAACTTATCGCGAGAGCCGGCAGCAGCGAGGTGTACACCGCAACCGCGCTGTTCATTGCGCTAGCTGCTGGTTGGGCGACTGGGGTTGCGGGTCTTTCGCTCACCCTTGGGGCGTTTCTCGGCGGTATGGCAGTGGCGGACTCCCGTTATCGCATCATGGTGCAGACGGAAATTGACGCGTTTCGTGGGCTATTTCTCAGCTTCTTCTTTATCTCGGTCGGCTTGGCGATCGATCCGGCAATCATCGCCGAGAATTGGATCTTGGTGATCGCCGCCGCGGTTGGATTGATTGTCCTTAAATGCGGATTCAACGTGCTCGCGGGGCTGGCGAACCGTTGGTCTGTGCCAGGCTCGATCCAGCTTGGTTTTCTTCTTGGACAGGGCAGCGAGTTTGCGCTGGTTCTGTTCGCGATCCCGGCTGTTGCTGGTCTGGTCGATAGCGAGGCGCTTTCGATCCTTGTGTCAGCCATCGCGATCAGCCTTGCCGTGACGCCGCTCGTTTCGAATATCGGCCGGAAACTGGCAGGCAAATTGCGGGCTGGCCCAGCAGACAAAAAGCTCGAAGGTGATGATGCGCCGGTTGTCATAATCGGGCTGGGGCCGGTCGGGCGCGGCGTCGCCGATGCGCTCGCATACAACGACATCGGCTATCTTGCTGTGGAACCCAATGTAGCGCGCTTCGAAACCGCTTTGGCAGATGGTTACCACGTGCATCAGGCCAATGCAGGCGATCCGCGCAGCTGGGATGCAATCGGCATGGGTAAGCGCGAAGTTGTTGTCGTTGCTACAAACAATCTCAACGTTTCACGCGAACTTGCGCCGCTTGTTGAAGATCGGCTGCCCAATATTGAACGGGTGATCGGCTTGCCGGGGCCCGAAGGTCTCGAGGAATTTGCCGAGCTTGGGATGATGCCAGTCGACGTGACACGCGAAGGCGGGCCCGATCAGGTCGTCGACATGGTGTTTGCCGCGCTTAATCGCGAGCGCAAATTGCCGAACTCCAACTTCGTCAATGACGAGGCTGAGCGGGTCACTGCATGATAGGAATGATGAGCGGCGTTAGGAGCCGTTCAAACGCTGCCGAATTTCTTTGCCAGCTTTGAAATACGGCACACGTTTCGCCGGTACTTCGACAGATTCGCCGGTGCGCGGATTGCGTCCTGTGCGAGCATCGCGTTCTCGTGTCGAGAATGCCCCAAAACCGCGAAGTTCGACCCGGCCACCTTCGGCCAGCCGCTGCGTAATCTCGTCAAAGAAGATATCGACGACCTGCTCGATCTCTTCAGCGCGCAATTCCGGATTGTCATTGTGCAATTGCTGCAGCAATTCGGATCTAATCATATCTTTGACTTCCCAGTGATCCAGGACGGACGCATGAATGTATGCAATCCGTCGTGCCCCTCAACTATGCCCCGACCCAAAGGCGCTTCATGAACAAACGCTGCCATGCCCGCGCCCATGTGGCAAGTCGGAGGTGGCATAAAGTTGCATTTTTCTCATTACGGCACAGGAATTTGCCGTTTAAGTGCACTCGGCCAGCTCAGCGAGGTCCAATCCGAGTCGGCGCATCCGCGCACGAATTTCCGGCCATTCCTCCTGGAGGAACTGTTCTTTCTCGCGAGTGCGCAATTGCTCAGCCGCGCCCTCGACAACATACATGCCGACGCCGCGCTGGACCTCGACTAACCCGTCATTCTGAAACTGCTGATACGCTTTGGCCACTGTCAGCGGATTTGCGCCTTGCTCAGCCGCAAGCGCGCGCACCGACGGCAACATTTTGCCCTCGGCATATTCGCCTTGAATGATGGACGCGGCGATTTGATCGCGCAGTTTCAGGTAAACAGGTCGGCTTTGGCTCATAACATCCTCGCAAAGTGCAGTAGTGCCATAATACAGCGAAGCGCGTCAAGTTCCCGCCCTTTGTGAGGCGTGCGACGAACCGTGCAACAAAAGCTTCACAGCGCCGAAACACACGTTAGGGTGCGCCGCTTGATGCGCCCGTGGGGTCGGGCGCGACGATAAGATAAATAGGGATCTGCAGAACATGGGCGAACTTAAAGAATTTGCGATGTGGGGATATGGGGACTGGGCCATGGTCGTGGCCTCGATCGTCCTTGGTATCTTTCTGATCGGCGGCGCTTGGGCGGTAACCCGCCCTCAAGAAGAGGTCATGGGTCACCCCAAAGGACTCTACATGCTGTTCTTTGCCGAGATGTGGGAGCGTTTCTCTTACTACGGCATGCGCGCCTTGCTTACGCTCTATCTGGTCAAGCACTGGATGTATTCGGATGGCAGCGCCAACCTGATTTATGGTGCCTATACCAGCCTCGTATACATCACGCCGGTGCTCGGCGGTTGGCTGGCTGACCGATACTTGGGACAACGCAAAGCGGTTCTGTTCGGCGCTGTTCTGCTGACACTCGGTCACTTCTTTATGGCGTTCGAAGGCGACGGCTCGGGCTATGCCAACGATCCAACGCTCAACGTATTCTGGCTCGCTCTGGCATTGATCATTGTTGGCTCAGGCTTCCTCAAAGCGAACATCTCCGTGATCGTGGGTCAACTGTACCCGCGCACAGATATTCGCCGCGATAGTGCTTACACGATCTTCTACATGGGCATTAACCTCGGCGCAGCGGCAGGCGTTCTGATCGCCGCGTATCTGGGTGAAACTGTCAGCTGGGCGCTCGGCTTTGGCCTTGCTGGCTTCGGTATGCTGCTCGGCCTGATCGTGTTCATCATCGGCAAGCCGCTGTTGAAGGGCAAAGGCGAAAGCCCGAACCCTGCGAAGTTGAAAGAGAAAGTCGGCGGCATTAGCCTCGAATGGCTGCTGTACGGTGTCGGCTTCGCCGGTGTCGCGGTGATCTGGTTCCTGATCCAGTATCAAAGCCTTGTCGGTGGCATCTTGCTGGCTTCGGGCATCGCGCTTCTCGCATACGTTCTGTTTGAAGCGTTCAAGCTCGACAAAGAAGCACGCGAACGTGTGTTCGCGATGATCTTCCTGATCTTGCTGATGCCTTTGTTCTGGGGTTTGTTCGAGCAAGCTGGCGGTTCGCTTAACCTGTTTACCGATCGCCACGTTGATAAGGGCGGTATTCCAACCACCTTCTTCCAATCGATCAACCCGATCTACATCATCCTGCTTGGCCCGCTTTTCGCAGGTCTGTGGCAGTGGATGGCACGCAAAGGGATTGAACCCTCAACGCCTGCCAAAATGGGATTGGGCATCGCGCAGATGGGCCTCGCCTTTATCGTAATGGTCTGGGGCGCTGAAACCTTCAGCACCACTGGCGAAGCTGGCGCGATTATGATGCCAGTGCTCTTCCTGTTCATCTTCTACCTGCTGTCGACCACTGGTGAGCTTTGCTTGTCACCGGTCGGCCTCTCGGCGATGAACCGGCTGTCCGTGAAGCACATGGCCAGCCTGATGATGGCAGCGTTCTTCTTCGGCACGGCAGGCGGCAATTATGTCGCAGGCTTCATGGGCTCGCTCATGGGTGAAGGCGAAGGCGGCAACATGACCCGCGAAGGCGCTCTTGAAGCGTACTGGACCATGGGTCTCGTCGCTTTTGTCGTCGGCATCTTGGTTTGTTTCGTCAGCCCGCTGGTGAAGAAGCTGATGCATCTCGACACGCTGAAAGACGAAGAAGACGATCACCTTGCTGGCGAAGCCGAACTTGGCGAACCTGCAGCTGCTGGCACTCACCCGGCGCAATAACCCGTTAAGTGAACAGGGGAATGAATGTGACTAAGAAAGTCTGGATTGCAGCAGCAAGCGCCTTTGCGCTTGCTGGCTGCGCGACGACCGGTTCGGCCAATACGGCTGGCGACGATAGCGGATCCGATGATGCGCCTCGCTTTGCTGCCCAAACCGAAGCGGAAGGGCCATTCCCCTCAACTTACAATGCCTATCCGGGCACGCCGACCGCTCTGGTTGGCGCGACCGTGTATGACGGTGCGGGCAATCGGATCGAGGGCGGCACTGTCCTCTTCCGCAATGGCAAAGTCGAAGCTGTCGGCGGCAGCGATCTTTCGACCGAAGGCTACGCAGTCCTCGATGGCACCGGTAAATTCGTCACACCCGGGATCATCGATATCCACTCGCACCTTGGCGATTATCCATCACCGGGTGTTCAGGCACACAATGACGGCAATGAAGCCACCGCGCCGACTACACCGGATGTCTGGGCCGAACATTCGGTGTGGCCGCAAGATCCCGGTTTCAGCCGCGCGCTCGCCAATGGCGGCATTACCTCGCTGCAAATCCTGCCCGGCTCAGCCAACCTGATGGGTGGTCGCTCTGTCACGCTTAAAAACGTGCCAAGCCGCACTGTGCAAGGCATGAAGTTCCCCGGTGCGCCATACGGCTTTAAAATGGCCTGCGGTGAGAACCCAAAACGCGTTTACGGCGGACGCGGGCGTAAGCCTTCGACACGCATGGGCAACTTCGCAGTCAACCGTCAGACTTGGTACGACGCAATCGAATATGCGAATAATGACGATGCCAAACGCAACCTCGGCAAAGAAACGCTGAAAGGCGTTCTCGAAGGCGACATCCTCGTCCACAACCATTGCTACCGCGCGGATGAGATGGCGCTGGTGATGGATATGGCCAAAGAGGTTGGCTACAAAGTCACCGCGTTCCACCACGCGGTCGAAGCCTACAAAATCGGCGATCTGCTGCGCGAGAATGGCGTATGCAGCGCAATCTGGGCCGACTGGTATGGCTTCAAGATGGAAGCCTATGACGCGATCATGGAAAACGCCGCGCTGCTCCAGAAAGAGGGCGCCTGCGTGGTCATCCACTCAGACAGCCAAAACGATATTCAACGCCTCAATCAGGAAGCTTCCAAAGCGCAGGCAGCCGGTGCGCGGATGGGCATCGAAATTTCCGACGCGGACGTGATCGGATGGATCACTCTCAACGCTGCGAAGGCCATGGGCATCGACGATATGACTGGCAGCCTTGAAGAAGGCAAAATGGCCGACGTTGTCCTTTGGAACGGCGATCCTCTGTCCGTCTATTCACGGCCTGAAAAGGTCTGGATCGACGGGGCTCTTATGTATGATGCGATGGACCGCAAACGCCGTCCGGTTAGCGATTTCGAGCTTGGCCAACCCGGCGAAGGAGATGTGAAATGAAGCGCCTCCTAACTCTCGCGGCTTCGGCCATCGCTCTTTCTGCAACCCCGGCCTTGGCTCAGGATGTGGTTATCGCAAATGCGACCGTCGTAACTGGGGATGGCAGCGAGCCGATCCAAAACGGCGTCGTTATGGTCGAGAATGGCCGCGTCACCTATGCAGGCACGGCAAACGGTCAATCGTTCGCGACAGACTTGGTTGTGGATGCGGATGGCGCCTGGGTCACACCGGGCATCTTTGCAACCGTCACAACGCTCGGGCTCGTCGATGTCGGCGCGGTGAGCGAATCCAATGATAGCCGTGCGGGCGGTGCTCCGTTCAGCGCGTCGCTCGATGTCGCTCCTGCGGTCAATCCAAACTCGCAGAATATCATGATCCACCGCGCCGCAGGGATCACCCGCGCTGCGACAACCACGCTTCCTTCGGCTTCGATTTTTGCCGGACAAGGCGCGATCATTGATCTGGATTCCGACGGCACGCCCATTGTGAAAGCCCGCGCTTTCCAGATGGTCGACCTCGGCGAAGGCGGTGCGCGCCGTGCCGGTGGCAGCCGCGCTGCGACCTACACCTTGTTCCGTGCATCCTTGCGCGAAGCTCAGGCGCTATCCGGAGGGGGAACTCCGCAAACGACCGAAATCACCGCCGACGGCGAGGTACTGCTAGGCCGCTTCGATGCCGAGGCTTTGAAGCCAGTGGTTGCGGGCACGCAAAAACTTTATGTCGGGGTCGAGCGCGCAGCAGACATTCGCAGCGTGCTCGCGCTCAAATCCGAATTCCCGCGCCTCGACATGGTGCTAGTGGGTGCGAGCGAAGGCTGGCTGGTAGCCAACGAAATCGCGGCCGCTGGTGTGCCAGTGCTCGCTGATCCGCTGGACGCATTGCCGACCGGTTTCGATCAGCTTGCTTCCACTCAAAGCAATGTTGGCCGAATGAAGCGCGCTGGCGTAAAAGTCGGCTTGAACGCGGCGAGCATCGAGAATCCACGGCGTTTGGCACAGCAGGCCGGCAATCTCGTCGGTCTCGCGAAAATGCCTGGAGCAGCCGGACTGACATGGGGCGAGGCGTTCGCCTCGATCAGCTCAATCCCAGCCGATATAAGCGGGATGGGCGGCAAAGCGGGCGTGTTGAAACAAGGCGCTCTCGGTGATGTCGTGATCTGGGATGGTGATCCGCTGGAAGTGACATCCGTCCCGACCAAAGTGTTTATCGGCGGTGTTGAGCAGCCTTTGGACAGCCATCAAAGCCGTTTGAAAGAGCGGTACCGCGATCTTGACGAAAGCGATCTGCCAAAGGCTTACGATTGGTGATGCGGGCGATTGCAGCGGCGGCGCTTGCCGTTTCGATGATCAGTGCGCGCCCTGCAATTGCGCAGGAAGACACGGTAGAGGAAACCGCCGAGCAGGCGGTGAATGACATCGCCTGGCACACCGCCCAGCAAACCTATCTGTTCGATCTGAAAACTGCGGATGGCTGGCGTTATATGGATGGCGGCCTGCGGTGGCGATGGACCCGATATAACGGTTCTGAAGAGAGGCCGAGCGTCGCCGATACGGTGACCCTGCATTACGAAGGCAAACTCATCGACGGGACGGTGTTCGACAGCTCCTATCCACGCGGAGAACCTGCGACTTTCCCTCTCGGACGTTTGATTGAAGGCTGGAAAATGGCTGTGCCGAATATGGCAGTGGGCGAAGAGATCGAAATCGCGATTCCTTCTGACCTTGCTTACGGCGCTGAAGGTAGAGGCCCGATCCCGCCCAATGCCACTCTGCTGTTCAAAGTTGAGCTGATCGCTATCGCAGAGTAAGTTGACGGCAATCTAGGGGGATTGCTCATGTCTGCGCTCACGGAACTTGTTGCTGCAAACGTAGCTTTTGTTGGCACACATTTCGCCATGTCGCACCCTTTGCGCGCGCCTTTGGTTGGGGTGCTTGGCAATGTCGGCTTTCAGATCGCTTATTCGCTGGTCAGCTTTGCGACGCTTGGGTGGATCTACTTCGCGTTCAAGGCAGCGCCAGCAGCTGACCTACCCGGTTCGGGCGATTTTGGCTGGATCATTGCTACGATCATCACTCTGCCCGCGATGATCTTGCTGGCGGGTTCGTATGTCAGCAACCCTGCAATGCCAACGCCAAAAGCCGCAGAACAAGCCCGCGCAGAACCGAAAGGCGTGTTCAAAGTCACCCGTCACCCGATGATGTGGAGTTTTGCACTGTGGGCATTCTCCCACATCGCCATCCATTACAGCTGGCGCACCATGATCACCGCATCGGCGATGGGTTTTCTCGCGCTGGTCGGAGCGCATCTTCAGGACCGTAAGAAACAAGTTCTTATGGGCGAAGCGTGGGCCGAATGGGAAAGCAAGACCAGCTTTTGGCCGCGTTGGAGCGCGATCTTTGGCGCCGGAGCCTTTCCTTGGGCGGTGGGGCTGATCTTCTTCGTTTTCTTCTGCTGGCTCCACTTGCCAATTGGCGGCGTTCCTGCGGGCATTTGGCGCTGGTTCTAACGCTCAAAATCGAGCGACAAAATCCAGTCTCGCCGGGCTTCTTGGGATCGGCGCTCAAAACTCAGCCCATGACCGGAGCCGTCAAAGGTTTGAAATTCGTGCTCCTTGGCAAGCGCGGCGAGCGCCCGCCCATGTTCGTACGGCACGACAAAATCGTCCGTGCCGTGCTGGATCAGGATCGGCATATCAAGCTGCCCGATCTTGGCTGCGTTGTCATATTGCTCTCGGACAAGGCTGCGCGCGGGAAGCCACCACAGGTTGCTCTGCGCCGCATCGGGCAATGACGTGAACGGCGCGATGAGCACAAGAGCCGCTGGGTCATGGCGCAGGGCCATTTCCGTACCCACGCCGCCTCCGATCGAATTGGCGACGATGACCGTTTTTTCCGGATAGATTCCTGCCTCAGCAAGCCAAGCCATCGCGGCGTCACCGTCGAGGTAGAGCCCCTTTTCCGAGGGATCACCCGGATTGCCGCCATAGCCGCGATACTCAACCATAAAGACGCCGAAACCAGCCTCAGCAAAGGTCATATTGGAAGCGCTCGCCGCCTCGAGAGTGCCGCCATTGCCGTGAAAATAGACAATTGTGGGAAGCCCCTCTTGCGCAGGGCGGTAAAACGATCGGAGGTTCAACCCATCCGAAGTCTGCAGCGTGACCTCCTCATAGCCAGGCGTCAGCACGGCTGGAGACTGCGGAGCCGGATAGATGAAATGCGATTGAAACGCCCACATGATCACCAACACCGTGACATAGCACGTCGCAACCATAACCAGCGCGGATCGGAGCCATTTCATGCGGGCGGCAGCCTATTCGCCCTTAAAGGTTGCAGCGCGCTTTTCGATAAGCGCGGCGACACCCTCAGCATGGTCTCCGGTCGTATGCATCATCGCCTGAGTGTTGGCCGCCATTTCCAGCGCCGTGTCATAATTCACCTGAGTGCCCTGCCGCAGCAGCATCTTGGACTGACGCAGTGAGTGGGGCGGCATCGCTGCGATCTTCGTCGCCATCTCCTGAGCTTCGGCCAGCAAGTCATCATGCGGTACGACGCGGCTGACGAGGCCCCAATCCTGCGCTTGCTGAGCGCCGATAACATCGCCGGTGTAGAACAATTCCGATGCGCGGCTCATCCCGATCACGCGCGGCAGGATCCACGTTCCACCATCGCCGGGAATAATGCCCAGTTTCAGGAAAGTGACGCCGAACTTGGCCTTGTCGCTCGCAATGCGAATATCGGCGAGGCATGAGACATCGCAGCCAAGACCAATAGCAGGCCCGTTGACCGCAGCGATAACTGGCACGCGGATAGCGTGGAGGGCGCGCAGCATCATATGAATATTGTCGCGGTATCCATCGGAGATTGCAGGCGTGGAGCCGCCAAACGTGCCGGTCTTGCTCTGCATAGCTTTGATATCGCCGCCCGCGCTAAAGGCCCTGCCTGCGCCCGTCAGAATGACGCAGCGCACATCGATATCGCGATTGATCGCATCGCAAGCGGCGCGGAATTCCTCCCCATCCCCCGGCGCGCCTAGCGGGTTCATCGTATCGGCGCGGTCGATGGTCAGAGTGGTGACGGGGCCGTCGCGTGTAGTCTGGAGCAGGGGCATCGGGTTCCTCAAGTGATTGCGATGCTTCGGTCTAGCACAAAAGGCCGCTTTGAACAGTTGGATGCGGATGACACTTTTCCCAACATGTCACCCTGTTTTCTGGGGCGTTACTTCGTCTTTTCAGAGGGTTGGTGATGTTGGATACAGGTGACACTTGTCCAACTCTGGGAGTTTTATTGAGGCATTTGTACGGCGGGGGCATGGCCTAACCGCTATGCCAGCGACGCATGATGTAGGAAAGGCAGCCACAGCTTCGTCACCCCTGCGGAGGCAGGGGTGACGATTAGTCAAAAATCGAAAGCAGCCTTCGTGTTCCGAGACCAATTGCCGTCAAGATCGCAAGCCATAACGCGGTGACCACAAGTTGAGCGACGGGGTCCAACGGCTCGCTTGTGGTCGCGCCTCCGTTGGCAAACCAAGTGAACGCGTAGATAAGCGTGACGACCAGCGCCAAGACTACGCCTAAGGCCCTGATTATAATTTCGGCAAAGGTTTCAACCAGCCAGCGCGGCATCAGGCCGAAGCCTCCTCAGCAACCCCCGCGCTGTTATGCTTCAGCGCCTTCAAAACCGTATCGACGATCTGCGGCGCGTTCAGACCTGCTTCGTCATACTGCTTCGCCGGGTCATCGTGATCCTGGAATGTGTCCGGCAGGCGCATCGTGCGAACCTTCAAACCGCTATCCGTCAGCCCCTCATCCGAAGCATAGGTGAGAACGTGTGCACCGAGGCCGCCGATGGCGCCTTCCTCTACCGTGATCACCACTTCATGCTCGCGCATCAGTTTGGCGATCAGGTCTTCGTCGAGCGGCTTGGCAAAGCGCATATCGGCGACGGTGGTCGAAAGCCCCTTTGCCTCCAGCGTGTCAGCCGCCTTCTTTGCCTCTTCAAGACGCGCACCGAGTGACAGGATAGCGACCTTGGTGCCTTCGCGCACCACGCGTCCCTTGCCGATCTCTAGCTTTTCAAGCGTGTCAGGGATCGCAACACCCACGCCATTTCCGCGCGGATAGCGGAAGGCAATCGGCCCGTCGTCATATTCGACCGCAGTGTAGGTCATATGCGCCAGCTCGGCTTCGTCAGCCGCCGCCATCACCACCATATTCGGCAGTGTCGCAAGATAGGTAATGTCGAACGCGCCAGCATGGGTGCAGCCATCCGCACCGACCAGCCCGGCACGGTCAATCGCAAAGCGGACCGGCAGGTTCTGGATCGCAACGTCATGGACGACTTGGTCATAGGCGCGCTGTAGGAAGGTCGAATAGATCGCAGCGAATGGACGCATGCCCTGCGCGGCGAGACCGGCAGCGAATGTCACGCCGTGTTGTTCGGCAATGCCGACGTCAAAACTGCGCTCCGGATGCGCTTTTGCAAAACGGTCTACACCGGTGCCCGATGGCATCGCGGCGGTAATCGCGCAGATACGGCTGTCGGTTTCAGCAAGCTTCGCCAGAGTATCGCCAAAAACGTTCTGATAGGCGGGCGGACCGGCAGCGCTTTTCTTTTTCTCGCCTGTGACAACATCGAATTTGGGCACGCCGTGATATTTGTCGGCGCTTTCTTCGGCGTATTTGTAGCCTTTGCCCTTCTGCGTAACGACATGGATCAACACCGGGCCTTCAGATGTGTCGCGTACATTCTCGAGCACAGGGATCAAGTGATCAAGATTGTGCCCGTCGATTGGCCCAACGTAATAAAAGCCGAGCTCTTCAAACAGCGTGCCGCCGGTGACCATACCGCGCGTATATTCTTCAGCCTTGCGAATGCCTTGGTGCATCCGGCGGCTCATTTTCTTGACTGCTTTTGAAGCAAGACTGCGCAGGCCAAGATATTCGCTCGAAGAAACCATCCGCGCGAGATAGGCGGAAAGACCGCCCACCGGCGGCGCGATCGACATATCATTGTCGTTGAGGATCACGACGAGACGATTGCCCGCCTGCTCGGCGTTGTTCATCGCCTCATAAGCCATGCCAGCGCTCATCGCGCCATCACCGATCACCGCGATACCGCGACCCGGCTTGTCGTTCAGCTTGTTTGCCATGGCAAAGCCAAGCGCGGCCGAAATCGATGTCGACGAGTGCGCTGCGCCAAACGGATCATATTCGCTTTCCGTGCGCTTAGTAAAACCTGACAGCCCACCGCCCTGGCGCAGGGTGCGGATACGGTCGCGCCGTCCGGTTAGGATTTTGTGCGGATAGCACTGGTGCCCCACATCCCAGACGAGTTTGTCATCGGGCGTATTGAAAACATAGTGGATCGCCACAGTAAGCTCGACCACGCCGAGGCCCGATCCCAAATGGCCGCCAGATGTGCTGACAGCATCGATCATTTCGGTGCGCAATTCGTCTGCGAGCTGGCGGAGTTGTTCTGGCTCTAAATCACGAAGCTCGTCTGGTGTAGGCACTTGATCGAGCAGTGGAGTGTGGGGCTTTTGATTCATGAGAAGCGCTTTACACCCTCAAAATGAAACTGTCGATGAACGGCTCGCCGCTCATAGAGAACGCTTCAGCGCTCGATCAGACCCTCCACTCAAGCTCAGATGCGCCTTTTGCACCTTTCCCTTCGGCTCGCGGCAAACTGTTTAAGCGCATGCACGGCAGACGCCGCGAATCTCCAAGACAGGGCGTTCAGCCTTGAAATTCTTCGCCGCGGCAAGAGCACGCACGGTCCGGCTAACCTCTTCATCATCAACGTGGGTCGCATCGCCGCATTCATCGCAAACGAGGAAGATGCAGTCATGCTCGCAGCCCGGGTGAGTATTCGCGAGATAGGCGTTGGAGCTTTCCACGCGCAGCGCGAGATTGTTCGAAACAAACAGATCGAGAATGCGGTAAACGCTGTTGGGTGCCACCCGCTTGCCGCGCGCAGCGGAAAGATTATCGGCGATGTCATAGGCCGAGACCGGGCGTTCGTGCTTGGCAAGCTCGGCAAACACGGTTTCGCGCATGCCGGTCCATTGTTCGCCCGAGCCCGTCAACGCATTGCGCGCCGCCTCAACCAGCGTTTCTCCGGAATGTTCGTGGTGCGCGTGATCATGTGCCATGCGCGATGATATAGGCGCGGATTGGTCCCTCGCCAAGCAGCGGCAGTGCTTAAGCCCCGTCGCGGAGGAACTTGGTCCTGTAATCACGCGGGAACATAACACGCAACGCCTTCACTTTAGGGGCGTCCCAGCGGACGATGTAACCGTGACGCGGGTTCTTCGCCATAAAGTCCTGATGGTACTTTTCAGCAGCGTAGAATTTCCGGTGCTTCTCGATTTTAGTGACGATCGGGCGCTTCCAGATACCGGATGCGCTCATCTGCTTGAGATAGGCTTTGGCAACCGCATTCTGCTCGGCATTCAACGGAACAAGTGCGCTGCGATAATGCGCTCCAACATCAGGCCCCTGACGATTCTTTAGTGTCGGATCGGTGACCACCGAAAAGAAGATTTGCACCAGCTCGTCATAACGCACGACATAGGGGTCATAGGTGATCATCACCGCTTCGGCGTGATTGGTGCCGCCCGCGATAATGCGGTTGTATTTGGCCGTTCCTGCAGAGCCGCCATGGAAACCAGAGACCGCTGATTTCACGCCTTTGACGTGGCTGAAAACGCCTTCCACGCCCCAGAAACAACCGCCTGCAAAAATGGCGGTTTTGAGGCCCGCGCCCTCTTTGGCTATCCGCTTGGGCGCGGGTGCGTTGACTGGCTCTTCCAATGCTAGTGCGGGAGAGGAACAGGCCGATAGGCCCATAGAGATAGCGGCCAGGCCGAGGACAAGAGTGCGCTTCATTCGGAAATGCTCCAGAAATCATCCGAAGGCTGCGGCGCTTCCAGTGTCACAGCGGCGTTCGCCGGCGACGAGATTTGATCGCCCCATTGATCAATCGTCGCCGCACCAACAATCACTGCTCCAACGGCAAAACCAAGAGCAAAGTTGCGATAAAGATCAGGGGCAAAGAGGTTCATAGGGATTCTCAAGATTTCGTTTTGCGTGTCTCAAGCGCCCCATTGCACCGCGCCGGATTGCGCGAAAATGAATGCGGCCTTCATGCGACAATTCGCGACAAAGTTCGATTTAGTTACGCCTCTAGAGAGAAAAAGATGCCAAGCCGTTAACCTTGTTTGTTTCGCGCCCTCAAACGCCGGGCGCGGGCCATCCGGCCCGCTTGGCTTCCTCGCATAAGCTCGGGCGGCCGGTCGGCCTTGCGATACCTTCGGCATCGAATCGGTGCGAAAGCTTAGGTAAAGCTGCGGAGCACGGCGCGCAGCGCCGCAAGGGCGACCGCCCGCCCGCAGGTCCGAAGGGCCTAGGAAAGCGCACCCCGGATGGGGTGCGCAAAACATCAATGCCTAAAGTGCCGCATGCTGGTCAGGACCATTGCGAGGCCTGCCTCATCAGCCGCCGCGATCACTTCTTCGTCTCTAATCGAGCCGCCAGGTTGGATCACAGCAGTTGCCCCCGCTTCGGCGGCTGAGATCAGTCCGTCGGCAAACGGGAAGAACGCATCCGATGCAACCGCACTACCAACGGTGCGCGGCTCAGACCATTCATAGGTTTCCGCAGCCTCTTTCGCCTTGATCGCCGCTATGCGGGCTGAATCTCGGCGGTTCATCTGCCCCGCTCCGATGCCAGCCGTCGCCCCGTCTTTGGCATAGACTATTGCGTTAGATTTGACGTGGCGTGCCACCGTCCATGCAAACAGGCAGTCTTTGAGTTCTTGCTCTGTCGGCTCACGCTTCGTCACCACCTTCAGATCATCGAGCGTCACCGCGCCATTATCGCGCCCTTGGATCAGCATGCCGCCTGCGATGGTCTTCATTGCAAAGCCGCCCCGGCGCGGATCGGGCAAAGTTCCGCATTCAAGCAGGCGCAGGTTTTTCTTCTTGGCAAAGACCTCGCGTGCTTCGGCGCTGACTTTCGGCGCGATCACAACTTCTGTGAAGATGCTGGCGATGGCTTCGGCAGTTGCGCCGTCCAATTCCGTATTCACCGCAACGATACCGCCAAAAGCTGAAACACTGTCGCATTGAAGCGCATCATTCCAAGCCGCCAGCAGCGAACTGCCTTGCGCCACACCGCATGGGTTGGCGTGTTTGACGATCACAACCGCAGGGTCTTGTCCGGCAAATTCAGCGACCAGTTCCAGCGCCGCATCAGCGTCGTTCAAATTGTTATAGCTCAGCGCCTTGCCTTGAAGCTGTTCAGCCTGCGGAACGCCGCTCGTACCAGTCACTTGCGGGACATAGATCGCCGCTGATTGGTGGGGGTTTTCGCCGTAACGCAGGATATCTTCGCGTTTGAAAGCCAGTGGCATGGTGTCGGTGAAAGGCGTGGCCTTGAGAGCTTCCGGACCAAGCGGATTGGTAAAGGCATCGCCAAAGGCGAACCAGTTCGCAATCGCCGCATCATAGGCGGCCGTGCGCGCATAGGCCTTGCCCGCCATGCGGATACGGAACGCATCTGACGTCGCGCCATCATTCGCGTCCAGCTCTTCGAGAAGCTCGGCGTAGTCCGCCGCGTCTGTCATGATCGTCACAAAGCCATGGTTCTTGGCCGCGCTGCGGACCATGCTCGGCCCGCCAATGTCGATATTCTCGATCACTTCCGCGCGTTCCGCGCCTTTGGCGACAGTAGCCTCAAACGGATAGAGATTGACCACAACGAGATCGATCGCGCCGATACTGTGTTCGTTCATCGCGGCGACGTGTTCGTCATTATCACGCAGCGCCAACAATCCGCCGTGGACGGTCGGGTGCAGCGTCTTAACGCGGCCATCCATCATTTCCGGAAATCCGGTAAGTTCAGACACATCGAGCACATCGAGACCCGCATCGCGCAATGCCTTGGCCGTGCCGCCTGTGCTCACCAGCTCAACGCCGCGTGCTGCCAGTGCCTTGCCCAAATCCGCAAGGCCACTTTTGTCGGACACCGAAAGCAGCGCCCGCTTGATTACCGTTTTTGCCAATTCTCTAATCCCTTTGGGTTTTAACCCATCTTCTTGAGCAGCCAGGAGAATTGACCCCCGCCGCGTGACGTCAAACCTTCGATCACCAATTGCTCTGTCGGATGCGGACGACCATCGCCATCGACCCACAAGCTGTCTTCGCATTTCAGCGCGACATCCGCCGCGCCCGCCGCGTCACCGCGCAAGCGGAACTGCCACAGCTTTCCATCCGGCGTGAGCAAGCTTGCACCGCGTCCGTCTTCGGACAGATGCGCCTCAACCCCGCGCCCGAGATGGAAACGGATCGCAAAGCCGATCTTGCCGCGTTTGCCCTTGCGCGAGACGGGCAAAAGGATGTCTTCACCCGCCAACTCGCTGCCATCCGTACGGAGGGAAAGGACCCGCTGGTGCGTGAGGCCAAAGCGGGCGCCGTAGCCATCGTGGCTGGCCTCAATCCGGTGCGCTTCGCGGCCATGTTTGCTCAGCACTTTGCGCTCAACGTCAACCGTTTCCGCCCCGCGCCCAAGCTTACCGTGCAGCAGCACAGCTGTGGAGTTGGCATTGTCGAGAATAAGAGTGGAATGCGCCGCAGTCGCGCGCAGGCCTTGCCCAATTCTCGCAGGGATCTGGCCACCTGAAAGCGACGATCCGCCACAATTGACGATCAGGCGAGACGGGCCGTCTGAAACTTCAAAAGCAAGCGTCGATGCGCAGCCATTGCGAACATGGCGCGCGCGGGGAGGCGGAGCGGCGTCAAATTGCACCACTGTTTTGCCGCCGCGCAGCCGGTGAAAGCCCCAATGCTCAACTTCCTTGAGCGGGCGCGTGCGAATGCCCGTTGCCGCAAGCAATGACGCCACTCGGTCGGCGGCGATTGCGCCATTGCCTTGCCAACTGCCCAAACCGCCATCGCCGTGACGCAGCACCAGCAGCGGCGGCACCAAAAGCTCGCGCATCACAATCAGCGCTTCGGGAACATCGACCTCAACTGCTTCATAGCACGCGATCAAGTTGGTCAGAACCGCGATGGCGTCCATTTGCGCCTCTGGGCAGCGAGCCAGCACGCCGCCATCTTCGCCAACCAATTCCCCAAGCGCGCGAATAAGCGCAGCTTCGCCATAAAGGCGTCGAGGCTTGCCTTCCGGCAACAAAAGCCCGGCTGCCGTCACGCCAGCAAGACCAGCAATCTGGCCAAGCCCTGCGCCTGTGCGGACCGCTTTGCGGTCAAGCCAACCGGCTGTTTCCTGAATGGCGGCAAGCAGGCGAGGCCGCAACTCACCACCTTTGGTGCCGAGGATTAGAGGCGCGTGGACCAGCCAAGCGAGCAGGCGGAGGCCGACATTCTCCACCTCCCACGCCGGGCCTTTTGCAGGTTCACCATTCGCTTCGAGCCAACGCAAGGTGATCCGTTCAGCAGAACTGATGCAGTCTTCGCGCGGCGCGCTAGCAGCGAGGTCCGCCAGCCAAGAGAAAGAGTGCAAGGTGCGCTCAACCCGCGGCGCCGACTTAGCAGTGGCCTCAAAATTGACCTGGGCGATCGGCAGTTTGACGCCATCGATCAGAAAATGCCCCGCTCTGATCGCAGTCCCGGCGGCACGATTGCCAATGGCGGGAGCATCGACCGTGGCGAGAATACGCACAGGTGCCGCGCGGCGGAAGGGAGCCGCGAGCGCATGACCGGGCACACCCATACGGTATGCCATGCGGATCAAAGCCTCACCTGCGCTGGAACGCGGCGCGATAACATCCGTCAGCGCGAGAGCGCGCGATGTTTCGACTTCGGGATGGAGGCTATCTTCATCGCCAGCAACAACGGCCAAACCGCCCGCATGCTCATTTCCCCCGCCTAGGGGAAGGGCGGCATCATCAGCAATATCCTCGATCTCGTCTTCGGGAGTATCGCGGAACAGGGTTGCCATTACCTCTCGCCCTTAAGCGCGGCGATATTGGCAGCGTATTGATCGGGACCGCCTTTGAATGTGGCTGACCCTGCGACCAGCACATCGGCGCCGGCCTCTTCGCACAATCGCGCAGTTTCCGGGTTTACTCCGCCATCAACTTCGAGGTGGATCGGGCGACCCTCTTTTTCGATCATGGCGCGGATGCGGCGCACTTTATCGAGCTGTGAATGGATAAACGTCTGCCCGCCGAAACCCGGATTGACGCTCATCACAAGCACCAGATCGACGAGGTCCATCAGATTATCGAGCACCTCGACCGGCGTGCCGGGGTTGAGCACCACACCGGCCTTTTTGCCCAGCGCGCGGATCGCCTGAAGCGTCCGGTGGACGTGGGGCCCTGCTTCGGGGTGAACGGTGATGATGTCCGCGCCAGCCTCGGCAAAAGCCTCCAGATACGGATCGACAGGCGCGATCATAAGGTGGACGTCAAATGTCTTGCTTGTGTGCGGGCGCAGAGCCTTAACAACATCTGGTCCGATTGTGATGTTGGGCACATAATGTCCGTCCATCACATCGATATGCACCCAATCTGCACCGGCTGCGTCAATCGCTCGCACCTCCTCACCCAACTTCGAAAAGTCAGCGGAAAGAATTGAAGGAGAGATCAGTGGTGCTGGCATAATTGTATCTTCGGGTGTGGGAAAAGTCCCGTATCGCGCTGCTCCACCATACGGCACGCACGAATCCTCTCACAAGCGCGGGCCGAACCCTTTTCCACCGGTGTAAGGCTCAGTTTTGGGTCAATTCAGGTGGAATTCAGCGCGCCTGTGCCATTTGTCGATGCATATTGGGCCCCGTGAAACGGCCACGAATGTATTTGAAGGTTTGGAATACGACTATGAAACCAATGGCAATTGGCTTTGGAGCGCTGGGCGCTCTGGCGCTCGGTTCAGCGCTGGCAATCGCGCCAGCTGCCTCCGCACAAACGGCTTACGCCCAGGTAAGCGGCAACGATATGAGCAAGTGCGCCGCGGGCAACGGCCCTGCGGTGCGTCTCCGTGTGAGCGGATTGAAGTCTTCCAGCGGCAATTTGTTCGTACGCGTTTATTTCGCCAAGAGCGGCGATTGGCTCAAAAGCAAACGGTACCTCACCCGCATCGACACGAAACCGCGCCAGGGGTCTATGACAGTCTGCGTGCCAGTGCCGCGCGCAGGCAACTACGCCATCGCTGTTCAGCATGATGCGAACGGCAACCGCGAAATGGACTTTTCGAAAGACGGTGCCGGCATGTCGAACAATCCGAAGATTGGTTCGTTTCTCGGTATCCCGCGCCCACCTTCGGCGAAGAAAGCCAGCTTCAGCGTTGGAAACGGCGTCAAGCCACTCGCCATTACAGTCCGCTACCGCGACTGACTTTAACCGCTATGCGCGCGGGGCAGGCAGCGCTAACCTGCCGTCATGCTAACCGACACACTTCTCGATTCCGCCCGCGCACTCGCGCCTGATATCATTGCGCTGCGCCGCGCCATCCACGCCGAACCGGAACTGGGCCTACACACGCCGCTGACCATGGCGAAGGTGCGAGAGGCGCTGTCCGATCTGCCGCTTGAATGGAAGACCGGCCCGTCAACGACAGGCGCTGTCGCGACACTCACAGGCGGAAAGGCCGGCGCAGATGCTCCCCGCGTGCTGCTACGCGGCGATATGGACGCGCTGCCTATGGACGAGAAAACCGATCTCGATTTCGCATCCACCATTCCGGGCCGGATGCATGCCTGCGGTCACGACACTCACACCGCAATGCTAACGGGTGCCGCGCGAATTCTCGCCGCGCAGCAAAGCGAGTTGACCGGCACTGTCGATTTCATGTTCCAGCCGGGCGAAGAAGGGTATCATGGCGCGCGCTTTATGCTGGATGATGGCCTGATTGATCCGCTGCCCGATGCCGCGTTTGCGCTCCATATTATGCCCAACGCCGCATACGGTGTTCTCGCGGGCCGCGCAGGGCCGCTAATGGCAGCAGCTGATCAATTCACCATCACCGTCAAAGGACGCGGCGGGCATGCCTCCATGCCGCATGATTGCGCCGATCCCGTGCCAGCCGCAGCGGCGATTGTCGGTGCGATCCAAGCCATGGTGACGCGCCGTTTTAAAGCCACCAATGCTGTGGTTGTGACCGTGACCCAGATTCACGCAGGCACCGCCCACAACGTAATTCCGGACGATGTCGTTCTGGGCGGCACGATCCGCACGCTTTCCGCCGATCACCGGGAGAAAGTGCACGGCCTCATCGCAGAAACCGCGCGCCAAACCGCGGCTGCATACGGCGTCGAGGCAACATGCGAGCTTGAGTTCGGCTTTCCCGTGACGCTGTGCGATACAAGGGCTGTCAATCTGGGCGAGAAAGTCGCGAAGCAGCTAGGCGGAGCAGAAGGTTGGCGCGATCTACCCGACCCGATCATGGGCGCAGAGGATTTCTCCTACCTGCTCGAAAAAGTGCCGGGCGCGATGTTCTTTTTGGGCGTTGCGCCCGATGGCGAGGACTGGACACAGTGCTGCGCGATCCACTCCCCTCGAATGCATGTAGACGAAGGCGCATTACCACACGGGGCAGCAATGCTCGCAGGCTGCGCGCTCGAATTCATCGAAAACGGGTTCGCGTAGAGAAAAAATGGCGCACCCGAGAGGATTCGAACCTCTGGCCTCTGCCTTCGGAGGGCAGCGCTCTATCCAGCTGAGCTACGGGTGCCGATTGCCTGACGCTACAATCACGCCGGGCGCGCCGATTAGCAAGGCTTATGCCGCTTCGCCAGCCAATAATCGACATCGGGCGCAAATGGCCAATCCAACATTAACCAAAAGACAAGGCGTTCGCGTCTATACAGCGCTCCATGTCAGCACTACCTCCAGAGCAGATGCGCGTAATGCGCGAAACGGCCGAGCAGGCCACACGCCCCATCCAGGCGCTCGCGCAGAAATGGGATGACCTGCACAGCAGAGCTGCTGAGGTCGCGGCTCTGGCGCAGCTTGCACCCGAAAAATCGGATCAGGACGCTGACCGCTTCGCGACAGCGCTTGGTCAATCTGCCGAATGGCAACGCGAACTGGCGTGGCAGGGCATCGAGGATATCGATGCAATGATGCAGCCCGGATTAAGAGCGCTAAAAGTCATCACGGCTCGCGGCATGGATGCAAATGCTCCCGCACTGGCGCTTTGGCGCGAATTCCATATGGCACGCGAAGGGGTCCTGCATGTGCTCGTGACCGACAGGCGCGCGGTGCCCCGCGACTAAGTCAGCAGGTTGACCTTGTTCGCGGTATGTTCCAATCATGCCGCATGACTTCTACCGTTCCAGACACAATTGATTCGCCTTCAACTGCTCAGGATGTGGCGCGCGGCATCATGCGCCTATTCGCGCGCAACGATATCTGGTGTCTGCCAGAGGTTCCGCTCAAGAATGGGCGGCGATCTGATTTGATGGGCGTTGATGCCAAGGGCCTGATCGTGATTGTCGAGATCAAGGTCGCTCGCGGCGATCTGCTCGGCGACAGCAAATGGCCCGATTATCTCGATTATTGCGACCGCTTTTTTTGGGGCGTGCCGCCAGGGCTCGACCGAAGCCCGCTGGAAAGCGAAGCGTACCGGCCTGATGCCTGCGGCGTCATAGTGGGCGATGGCTATGACGCAGAGATATTGCGCCATGCCCCTCTCGATCCGCTCGCAGCTGCCCGGCGCAAGGTTCAGGTCGAACGGCTCGCCCGAATGGCGATGCGACGCCACACCGTCTTACATGATCCGCATTGCGGCGATCCGGTAAGCGCGGGATAGGACTGTTTTCGGTAAGCTTTCTGCGTCATACATGGCGCCATGCTATCGCCTGACACGCCCATCCTACTTGCCTTATTGATCGTTAGCCTCGTGACGTCGGGATTTGTCGCGGCCCGGTACTTCGCGTCCAGTGGGCTTTTCGCATGGATCACTCAGCGGGTTCGCCCGGGTCTCTATGATGGACAGCGGGCGCAAATTGGCCGCGAGATCCGCTGGTCCTTGCTCGCCACGGTCATTTACGGCGCGCCCGCCGGGATGCTTTTCTGGAGCTGGAACCACTTTGGCTGGACACAGCTTTATGCAGGTTTCACCGACTATCCGCTGTGGTACCTGCCGCTTTCGGTGCTGATCTATCTCTTCGCGCAGGACACGTGGTTTTACTGGACCCACCGCGCGATGCATGAACCCCGATTGTTCAAAGTGATGCATAAAGTCCATCACGACAGCAAACCGCCAACCGCGTGGACAGCAATGAGTTTCCATTGGCTGGAATCGATCATTGGGGCGGCGCTGATCCCTGCAATGCTGCTCATTGTGCCAATCCACATCGCTATGCTGGGCGTGGTGCTGTCCATCGCAACCCTGATGGGCGTCACCAATCACATGGGTTGGGAGATTTTCCCGCGATGGCTTGTTCATTCCCCGTTGGGACAATGGGTGATAACAGCCAGCCATCATGAAAAGCATCACGAGGAGTATCGATGCAACTTCGGTCTGTATTTCCGTTTCTGGGATCGCGTTTGCGGGACCGATCGCGGCTTCTCGAAACGCATCGTGAGCGAAGCCGGGCACGAAAGCGCCCAAGCATGATACGCTCCGTGGTTCTTGCCGCGGGCACCGCTTTGACAGCGATGGCTGCGCCCGTCGCCGCGAGCGAAGTCACGATCACGGTCACCAATTTGCGATCAACCGAAGGGGTTGTGCGAGCCTGCATCACCGCCCTCGAAAAGGCTTTCCCCAAGTGCAAGAAAGACCCTGAATCGCTCCGCACCGTCGTGCCAGCAGGTGAAACTGTGACCATTACGTTCAAAGGTGTGAAACCCGGCAAATATGCCATCGCGCTGCTGCATGATGAAAACAACAACGGCAAAGCCGATCGTGCCTTGGGCATGATGCCAAAGGAAGGATATGGCTTTTCGCGCGATGCACCGGTCCGGATGGCGCCGCCGAAATTCAAAGATGCGGTGTTCGATCTTGGCGAAGCACCACAAAACCTGACGATAAAGATGCGCTACTTCCTCTAGGCAAGCACGCAATTGGCTGACTGACGTCACTGGCCCTATCGCTCGCAATTCTCAGAATTCCAGCATGCACTTAACGGGATGTTTACCACGCATCTCCAGAACCCCAGACGGTAAACGTTAAGCAAGGGGCGTGTTAAGGCCATGGACAATCTGCGGGGTACTTTTGATTCCAGCGATCCGATCGGCAACGATCAGGACTGGGATGCCCACGAAGACGAGGTGGCGCGCGAATTGCCGCCCGAAGCAATCGGCCAGGATGAGCGCCGTATGCAAGTGCGCGCTTATAATCACTGGGCCAGCCTGCTTGCCGATAACAGCTTTCCTTCGATCGAAGATCTTGAGCCGCACAATCTCCATGATTTCGGCCCGAACAGCGTGCTGCTCGATTTTTCTGCTGGCGTTGAAGACCCCGCCGTTCAGTATCTGGGGGACCAGCTTGCTGAAGAATGCGGCACAGACGGATCGATCAAACAGCTGTCAGACGTGCCGCCGCGCTCTTTGTTGAGCCGGATTACCGATCACTATATGCAGATCCTCGCCAATCAGGCGCCAATCGGCTTCGAAGCGGAATTCGTGAACCAGCGCGGTTCCTCGATCATGTATCGCGGTATCCTGCTGCCATTTTCGAGCGACGATGAAACCATCGATTTCATCTATGGCGTGATCAATTGGAAAGAAATCGCGGACCAGGTCACTTCGGACGAATTGCTGCTTGAAATCGATCAAGCACTCGAAGCAAGCGACGAGCCAGCCGAAGATGAAGACGAACCGCAAAAGCATCATGCCGATCAGCTTGTCGACGCACCCAGCGCCGACATTTTTGAACTCGGGGCAGAAGCCGAAATTTCTGAAGAAGCCCCGGCATTTGAGCCAGAGTTCAGCGACAATGTCGCCTCGCTTAGCGGCGACTATGAAAGCCCCAAAGACGAGAACGATCTGCCGCTTCCCGACTTCGGGCAATATTCGCTTGACGATCCTGATGATGAGGAAGACGAAGAAGAAAGCGATGCAGGATACAGCTTCGCTTCCCTATCGGACTACATCGAAACGCCTACCAAAAAGGCAGTCGACCTCGAAGCAGATCATTTTGATGCTGCGGACTATCAGGCCGAGTACAACGATGACGTGCCTGAGAGTGATGACAGCGAATTCTCGGACTACGCACCGCTTTCCGATGAGATTGCGGAAGAGGACACTCCGGCTGAACCCAAAGCGAAAATGCCGATCGACCTCGGCAGCTTTGGCGAGCCAGAAGAATTCAGCGAACCTTCTATTGAAGAAGTGAGCGAGATCGAAGAGCCTGTCAGCGAACCGCTTTACGACGAAGAAGAAGCGGTGGAAGAAGAGAGCTTCGTTGCCGAGCAACCTGCTCCTGAACCGATCGATGTCCCAGCGGCTCCCGACATTAACGACGAGCTTGGCGAAAATGCCGACCTGTATGATTTCCTCGCGGCCGCACGTGAGCTTGCACAGTCGGCAAATGTTGCGGAAGATCGCAGCCGCACCGCGCTCTATAGCGCCGTTGGCCGCGCCTATGACTTCTCGCTAGCCGCGAAAGCCGCGCCTGAGGAATATAACGAACTGCTCGAAGAGAGCGGCCTGAGTGTTCAGGATCGCGCGCCGATGACCCCGGTCGTCAAGCTCGTGTTTGGCAGCAATTACGACAAGACCCGCCTGACCGAATATGCTGCCGTTCTGGCGCATGCTCACCGCCATGAAATGGAAAGCGGATCGCTCGCAGAATTCCTGGAGAACGCCGATGGCGGTCTTAAAGGTGTCGTCGCGGCAGAACGCCGTCTGCGCCGCGAGGAAGCAGGCAAAGAAGTCGAGGCAGCCGATGAAGTCCGCCGCGCGCTCGCCAAGAAACTGCGCGAGTTGGAGGAGCTGACATTTGAGGCTCTGTCTGGCGACGGTGCAGAATTCTCGCTCGTCGTGGTACGCCGCGATGGCGCTGGCAACGTGTCCATGATCGGCGAAATCGATGACGATATTCCGATGATTGAACGCGCTGCCAGAAAGCTCGTCGGCTAAACACCGCTAAAGTCATGCTTGGACTATAGAGCGCTCGCCGCTAGGCGCAGCGTCTATGGTTTTTGGCCGCGCATCCCGAACTCCCGTCAGGGTACAACCGTTCTTCGGCTATCGCAGTGCGTCGGCGTTATTTCTAACCGCGCGCGCTTTAGCCCAACCAGAGCCATTGTTTGAAAAGCGCGGCTTTTGGCGCAGTCTTTCGGTGATGTTCGGGCAATATGCGTCGCGCGAAGTGGCAGGGCTTAACGTGCAGCTCGAGTTTGCACTCGGCACAGGCGAGACTATCCGCGAAACGGCGACAAGCGATGAAGAGGGCTTTGTCCATTTCAAGATCGCCTTCCAGCAGGCCCACGAACTGCCCGTTCAAACAGGCTGGGATGCGGCGGCGCTAACTTGGCGTCCTGCCCCCAAAAGCCCCGAACGCTCAAAGACTGCATATATTCTCGCGCCCGGGAAAAACGCGGCAACGGGCGTGATTTCCGATATCGATGACACAATCCTCGAAACAGGCATCACCGGAAGCGCGCGGGCAATTCTGCGCAATTGGAAACGTGTTCTAGCGCAAATGCCAGGCGAGCGGATTGTCGTGCCCGGTGCGCCGGAATTCTATTCGGATTTGGGCGGCGGCACAGGGCGCAAACCGTCGGATCGCGGCCCTTACAATGCGCCCGTTCCGCAGCCGATCCCCCGGCCTGTCTTCTACGTCTCATCAAGCCCGTGGAACCTGTTTTCGTACCTCGTTACATTCAAGCATCAACGCGATTTACCGCTCGGGCCGATCATGCTGCGCGATTGGGGGTTGAACCGGGAAACTCTTGGCTCTCAGGGGCACGGATCGCACAAACAACGGGCAGTGGAGCGGCTGCTTGCAACTTATCCGGATATGCGGTTCGTGCTGGTCGGCGATGATACGCAGAAAGATCTGACAGTCTTCGGTGAAACCGCCCTCGCTTTACCCGATCGGATTGCAGGTGTGTTCATCCGTCAGGTCGCGAACCGCAAATTGAACGATGCCGAAAAGGCGATTCACGTAGGGCTAGAGGCATCACCAGTTCCGTTTTGGACGGGATCGGACTACGCCGCAGCTCGTAACTTTCTAGCCGCTGCGAATTTGCGCGGTGATGTAGCGCCAAATAAGGTCAATTGAATGAACGGAAAAAGGATGCGCCGAATGATTGTCTGGACGCTCGGCGGGCTGGTTGTTGTTGGCGTTATCGGCGCGCTGGTATTGCAATATGCGATTGCGCAGAACGGCCCTGCCGTGCTGAGCGCGGTTGACCGGCTCACCGGTGGCGACGGCGGTGCGGAGCAGTTGGCCGTCGTCTCTACCGGCGATCACCCCCAACAAAAGCTGGTCGTTTGGGGGCCGGACACGCAAGAGCATGCGCGCAGCGGAAAGCCCCGCCCTGTCCTGTTGTTTGTCCATGGCGGCAGCTGGCGATCTGGCGATCCGGAGGACTATGACTTTGTTGGCCGCGCTTTTGTCGAACGCGGTTTCCTTGTCGTCTTGGCGGGATACCGGCTTGAAGAAGCAGGCAAATATCCGGCCATGTTGACCGACACCGCAAGCGCTATCGGCTGGACCCATCGCGAAATCGCAAATCATGGCGGGGACCCGGAAAACATTGTTGTCGCTGGCCATTCTGCCGGAGCTTACAATGTCGTAATGGCTGCGCTTGAAGACAAATGGCTCGCCGAAGAGGGGCTGTCGTCTGATGACATCAAGGGCGTGATCGGCATGTCTGGTCCGTATGATTTTTATCCTTTTGATAGCGATTCCACTATCGCAGCCTTTGGTGAAGCGCCTGAGCCTGAAATCACCCAACCGATCGCCCATATCACTGGCAACGCGCCGCAAATGCTGTTTCTCCATGGCGAAGAAGACACCACCGTGCGCCCGCGCAACAGCCGAATCCTGGCAGAGAAATTGAAAGACGAAGGCGGGCACGCGCTCACCGTCTTCTTCCCTAAGAAAGATCATATCGATCCACTGACGTCACTCGCGGCCCCATGGCGATCACGGCGCGAAGTGGCCGATTTGATTGCCGGGTTTGCGACCGGCGTTACCAGTTCTGACACGGTTTCAGTTCCTGTTCAGGAGGAAACGCGTTAGCAGGAGCCCAATGCGCCCGCTCCAAAATCTCTCGCTCACGCGCTTTTGCGCCTATTGTCTGGCTCTGCTTGCCAGCAGCCTCATCACGCTGAACCCGGCGGCTGCGCAATCTATTCTGCGCGATGCAGAGACCGAAGCCCTGCTGCGCGATATGACCGCCCCTCTGGTCGAAGCTTCGGAGCTGGAGCCCGGCAATGTCGATATTGTTCTGATCAATGATCCGTCGATCAACGCCTTTGTGGCGGGCGGCCAGGTCATTTATGTCCATGCGGGCCTGATCAACGCTGCCGAAACCGCCAACGAAGTGCAAGGCGTGCTCGCTCATGAGCTTGGCCATATTACCGCCGGTCACGTTGTCCGATTTAATGAGCGCACGACCGCCGCAAACGGAATCAGCATCTTGTCGCTGCTCATTGGTGTCGGTGCGGCGCTTGCCGGGGCTGGTGATGCAGCGATTGGCGCTATCATGGCCGGTCAACGCGCGGCGCTGGGCAGTTTTCTCGCCTTCAACCGCAATCAGGAAGCCTCAACCGATCTTGCCGGCGCTCGCTATTTGTCGGGCGCAGGTATTTCAGGCCGGGGAATGCTGAAATTCTTTGACCGTCTGCGCGATCTCGAAATTCGCCGCGGCTTTAGCCAAGGCGATGAAGCCACTTACACCCGCACCCACCCGCTTTCCGGCGACCGTATCCAGACACTGCGCGATCTTTTGCAGGAAGATGCCGCATGGGATGCTCCCGATGATGCGGAGTTGCAGGAGCGTTTCTTGCGCGTGCGCGCCAAATTGTTCGGCTATCTCGCCGAGCCGCGCCGGACGTTTACGATGTACCCGGAGAGCGATACGAGCGCACCAGCTCGCTATGCCCGCGCCTATGCCTATCACAAGGACGCACAGGTAGAGAAAGCGCTGGCGGAAACCGACGCGCTCCTCGCAACCGATCCAGACAATCCGTATTTCCTCGAAGTGCAGGGCCAGATCCTGCTGGAATCAGGCCGCGTAGAAGACGCGCTGATCCCGCTTCGCCGCGCAACTGACATTACACTGAACCAGCCGCTCATCGCAGGAATGTTCGGGCACGCATTGATCGCGACCGAGGACAGAGATAACTACGCCGAGGCCGAAAAAGTGCTCCGCGCGGCGGTGGCCAAAGATCGGTTCAATCCCTTCGCTTGGTATCAGCTGGGCGTTGTTTACGCGGCCAAAGGCGATATTCCGCGAGCGAAGCTTGCCAGCGCCGAACAACAAGTGATGAACCGGGACTATCCTCAGGCGCTGCGCAATGCTCAGGCAGCCGAAGCGGGATTGCCGGTCGGTTCGCCCGATTGGCTGCGCGCTCAAGATGTCGCGCTTCAGGCGCGCTCCGAATTGGAGCGCCTGCGGGACCAATAAGGCAGATATGATCTGCTGGCGTTTTGAATAGGCCACGTTACTAGTCACCAACATGGAAAACGGCATGCGTACTTCGCTTCTCACCGCGCTGTTGGCGCTCGTATTCGGCTTTCTGGGCGCTGGGGTGTGGTCTTTGGCGGGCCTCGCCGACAACCGCACGCGCGGGTACTTGGTAGAAAATCCAGAAATCCTCGAAGAAATGGCGATGGCGCTGCAGGATAATCAAGCGCGTGAACGGCTCGCCAAAGCAGGGGACGAGATTTACGAGGCGTTTCCCGGCGCGGTTATGGGCAATCCGGATGGCAGCAGAGTGCTGGTGGAATTCACAGACTACAATTGCCCCTATTGCGAAGCGAGCCTGGCTGATGTGAACCGCTTGATCTCGGAAGATCCCGATTTGAAGGTTGTGATGCGGGAATGGCCGATTTTCGAAGGCAGCGATGCCGCCGCAAGAATGGCTTTGGCTGCCGGGCTTCAGGGCAAATACGCCGCATTTCACGAAACGATGTTCAAACTGGGCCCGACCACTCCCGAAGCCATCGAAGCTGCCGCTATCGAAGTGGGTTTGGATCTCGACCGGGCACGAAATGATGCGGCCTCTGATGCGGTTTCGGTAGAACTTGCCAAGAATCTCAGTTTCGCCCGCTCGCTCGGTTTTAGCGGAACTCCCGCTTGGATCGCTGGTGACAACGCAATGGGCGGAATGGTCGGATACGAAGCGCTGAAAGAGGCGCTCGACGAAATCGAAAGCTGATGATCCGCAGTTTCGCAATCTGCGGAATTGGCGCTGCGTTGCTCGCCACGGCGGCGCTCGCATCTGCGTTTGATCGCAGAGCGGTCGACTACGCCGCAGAGCGCGCCGCGATCGAAGAGTTTCAAGAGCTCGATCAAAGATTGCAGGATGTCGGCTGGAAGCTTGCGCGCGCTAACGCCGATTTTTGCCCCCGCACTGCCCCTTCCATCGGTCTGCAATTGCAGGATATGGCGAGTTATGGCTCGCCCGATATCGCCCGCCGTGCGCTTAACTTGATAGCTGACTTCGCGGTGCAAACCGCCGCACAAGGATCGCCATCCGCGCAGTCCGGTGCCTTTCCCCGTAACCGCGAAATCGTAGCGGCTGACGACCTCCGCTTTGGTGAATGGTCAGCCAAGCCGCGCCTCGACTGGCAGCGGCTGGTCCGCGCGCATGATGCCATTGATGCCACGCTTGAAAGCGACGGTGAAATAACCTTCCGGTTCAGCGATGCTTCGACCGAGACAATCAAACCCGTGACCGTTTGCCAAACCCGTTTCGAATTGTCGGGCGAGGGCGAACGCGCCGTGGCCGATGGCAAACGTGTGGTGA